>CALZGC010000021.1 GCA_945786985.1 uncultured Nitrospirota bacterium
AGAAAGTGGGTGGCGCAGGAGATGCAGGGGTCGTAGTTCCGGATGGCCTGCTCACACTGCCAGGTGAGTTCCGCGTCGGGAAGCCCGAGCCGCTCGGGAATGAACTCCCGCAGATCCTGCTCGATGCGCTTCTGGTTCTGGGAGGTGGGCGGGACGATCCGGGCTTCCAGAATGCTGCCCTCCGCATCGATTCGATAGCGGTGATAGAGAATACCCCGGGGCGCTTCGGTGCAGCCGAAGCCGGTGCCGGCGCGAGGCGCTGCGTCCACGAAGGCCGTCTCCGGCCTTTCGTAGCCGTCGATGATCCGAAGCGCCTCCTCGCACGCGTAGAGGGTCTCTACACTCCGCACCACGATACTCTGAAAGGCGTTGCGGCAGACGGGACCGAGCCCGGCCTCCCGGGCCGCCTCCTGCGCCTGCGGGGAGAGTCGGTCGAAGTTCAGGCTGTAGCGCGCCAGGGGGCCGACCAGATAGTTGCCGTGCTCCCGATAGGTTGAATGGAGCGCATTGGAATGGGCCACATGCTCCTCTTCGAAGTGGGTTTCGTAGTCCGACACGGCGATGTCGAGGCCCCGGTTCGACACCAGCCGCCCCCGGTCCATGGGATACTCATCGGGGTGCTGCAGCGAAACGAAGGTGTAGTCCGGTTCGAATTCGGGAAAGGGAAGGGTTGCGGCAAAGCGAACGGTCTCGCGAGCGGCGTCCCGCGCCCATTGGAGCTTCTCCGCCAGGGGCTCCAGTTCCCGACGCGTCGGGACCCGGTAGAAGCCGCCGACCCGCACGTTGACGGGGTGGATCTCCCGGCCGCCCAGGAGCGAGACGATTTCGTTGCCGATCTTCTTGAGCGCCAGGCCCCGCTCCACCTCGGCGCGGTGCTCCCGGGCCATCCGGATGGCATCGGGATAACCGAGAAAGTCGGGGGCGTGGAGCATGTAGATGTGCAGGATGTGGCTTTCGATCCATTCGCCGCAGTAGATGAGACGGCGCAGATCCCGCAGGGCTCCGTCCACGCATACGCCCAGGGCATCCTCTACGGCCTGGACCGCACTCATCTGATAGGCGATGGGACAGATACCGCAGATCCGGGCCGTGATGTCGGGCGCCTCCGAGAAGTGACGACCCTGCAGGAAAGCCTCGAAGAAGCGGGGCGGCTCGAAGATCCTGAGTTGCACGTCGTGAAGACGGCCGTCTTTGATCTTCACGAAGAGTGCGCCCTCCCCTTCCACCCGAGCGAGATAGTCAACCTTGATGGTCTTTGTCTTGCGTTGCGTCATCGCGGGCCTCCCGATCCGGGCCGGCGCTCATGGGCTTCGCTCTCTTTGCGGAAGGGTTCGGCATACGCGTTGAATCCCCGAAACATCCGCAGCACGGTGTCCGACTCCATCCCCTGCGCGCGAAAGTGCCGGGTCAGCGCCGCCGCGTTGGGCGCCTCCTGGGGCCCGAAACAACCGTAGCAGCCCCGTTGATACGCGGGGCAGATGGCGCCGCATCCGGCGTGGGTGACTCCGCCCAGGCAGGGAGTGCCCCGGGCCACCATGACGCAGACGATGCCCGCAAGCTTGCACTCCACGCAGACGCTGTGGGGCGGTGTCACGGGCCGGCGGCCGTGGAGAAAGGCGCTCAGCACCTCGAGCAGCTGATGTTTGTTGATCGGGCAACCCCGCAGTTCGAAATCGACGGACACATGGTCTGAAATCGGGGTCGACTTTTTCAACGTCTTGACATAGGCGGGGTTGGCATAGACCGACTTCACGAAGTCCTGAACGTTGCTGAAGTTGCGCAGGGCCTGAATGCCGCCGGCCGTGGCACAGGCCCCGATGGTGACGAGCACCTTGGAGACCCGCCGGACTTTGTGGATCCGCTCAGCATCGTGGGGCGTGGTGATGGAGCCCTCCACCAGGGAGAGATCATAGGGCCCCTTGAGGACCGCCCGGGAGGCCTCGGGGAAGTTGGCGATCTCCACCGCCCCCGCCACGGCGAGCAGTTCGTCCTCGCAATCGAGCAAGCTCAGCTGGCAGCCGTCGCAGGAGGCGAACTTCCAGACAGCCAGTTTGGGTTTTCTTTTCATCTCAGATCTCCCGGACAGCCAGGAGTTCCTGGAGGCTTTCGTAGGAGTAGACCGGTCCGTCCTTGCAGACGAAGCTAGGCCCGCACTGGCAGTGACCGCACAGGCCGATGCCGCACTTCATATTGCGCTCCATGGAGAGGTAGACGTTCTCCGGAGCCACCCCGCTCTTTCGCAGAGCCATCACCGTGTGACGCATCATGATCTCCGGACCGCAGACCATGGCCGTCGTCTGCAGCGGGTCGAACCGGACCCGGGTCAGCAGCAGGGTCACGACGCCCACAGAACCGCGCCAGTCGTCGCCGCCCCGATCAACGGTCACATCCACATAGGTATCGATCCGGCTTCGCCATTGGCGCAGCTCCCGCAGAAAGAGGACGTCGCCCGGCGTGCGCGCACCGTAGAGCACCACCAGCTTTCCGTATTTGCTCCGGTGTGCCAGCACATGGTAAATGACCGGACGGAGCGGCGCGAGGCCGATGCCGCCGGCCACAATGACCACATCGTGCCCCTCGGCCTGGGCCACGGGCCAGGAGGTCCCGAAGGGACCCCGGACACCCAGCATCCCGCCCCGCTTCAGCCGCTGCAGCCCCTGCGTCACGGTCCCCACGGCGCGGGTCGTATGAACGAGGCTCTCGGGACGGGCGGGGTCGCCACTGATGGAGATGGGCACCTCACCGGTCCCGAAATGATAGAGCATGTTGAACTGTCCCGGGACAAAACAGCGCGGGGGGGCACCGTCGGTTGGGCGGAGTTCCAGCGTAAAGGTATCGCGGGTCTCCCGACGGACCCGCTCCACGTGAAAGGGCGCGGGGATCATGGGATTGCCTTCGCCGGCTGCCATGGTCACGCCTCCGGCCCTTTTCCGTAAACATCGAGGAGCTGCAGTCGGGTCGCTTCCAGACGTTTTTCCATAATGTGGGCGAAGCGCTTGAGAAGCTCATAACCAAGTTCATGATCTTCTTCGCACTTCTGCCGAAGGCATACGCCGTCCAGGGCAATCGCCCGGGTCAGTTCGGTGGCGCGGGCATCGTAATGCCAGTGATAGGGGGGAACGAGCCACGACCAGCCGATGACCTCCCCCTCTCCGACCGTCTGAATCGGCACGGCCCCCCGCTCGGGACTGTACATCTCCAGCGCTACTGAGCCGTGGCGGATAATGAAGAAGCGATCCGCTTCCGTCCCTTCGCGAAAAACAAACATCCCGGCGTCGAATCGAACGTTTTCGGCACATCCGACCAAAAGTTTCAAATGGCTCGGCGCGAGCCCCTTCAAAAAGGGATGTTCCGCGAGGATCGGTTCGAGCGTCTCCATCGGTCACCTCCTATGGGCTGTGCGGTCCTTCCTGGGACTTGCTGCGGCGCCAGCTGCCGGCAGGCAGAGCGCTGCGGCCTCCTCGGTGATATCGATCGATACGGGACACCAGGTGATGCATCGGCCGCACCCCACGCAGCCCGAGGTACCAAACTGCTCGTGCCACGTCCCCAGTTTGTGGGTCAACCAATGCCGGTAGCGGCCCCGGGACGATGGACGGATGCTGCCGCCGTGGATGTACGAGAAATCAAGGGTGAAGCAGGAGTCCCACCGCCGCCGGCGCTCGGCGCGCGCACCGGTCAGATCGGTCTGGTCCTCAACGGTGTTACAGAAACAGGTGGGGCAGACCAGGGTACAATTGGCGCAGCCGAGACAGCGATCGGCCGCGTCCTCCCAGCGGGGGTGCTCCCGTGAAGTCTGGAGGCGTTCGGCAAGACCCTCGGTCTCAAGACGGCGCCCCATCCGGGACGCGGCCCTTTCGACAAGCTGCCCGGCCGCGGCCATGTCGGCCTCGCCGGCCTCGGGGCAGCCCAGCTCCCGGCAGAGGGCGGCGCCCGGCTCCGAGCCCGCCTCCATGAGGAAATAGTGCCGGTTTTCGGCGGTCACCTCGGTGAGGGCCAGATCAAACCCCGACGGGGCCCGCGGCCCCGATCCCATGGAGGCGCAGAAGCAGGTGCCACCGGCTGTGGTACAGTGAACGGCCACCACCAGGAGACCCTCCCGGCGCGATCGATAGTTCGCATCGGCGTAGTCACCGCCGAGGAAGACCCGGTCCAGGATGCCCAGGGCCTGCAGATCGCAGGCACGCATCCCCAGGAATGCCTGTTTGGGGACGCTGCCGGAATCGGACATCACGGTGAAGCCGGCATCACGCCGCTCGGCTGCGAAAAGCCGCTGTCTCGGCGGAAACAGAAATTTTTTCCAGGAGTGCGGGCCCGGACCGTGGCTGAAGAGCGTCGGACGCTCCCCGCGCTGGAGTCGGTAGGTGCCGCTGTCCTGCTGGTCGGTCCACCCGACGGGGAGCTCCTCGGCCGATGCCAACTGATCGAGCACGACGGCGCCGTCCCGGACGGTCGGGCCGATGACCCGGTAGCCCCTCTCCTTCAGCAGCGTCAGAAGGCGGGGAAAGTCCGCTCCCTCGAGAATAACTCGCTGCGCCAGCGGGCTCGATGATCGACTCACAGACTCGGCCTCCCGGCCCCCGCTTTACGGGCCGTCGAAGCACGGCAAACCGCGCCGTCGGACACGCCGCGGCTTCCCGGCCAATGGGCAAAGGGGCTGATGAGACTCAACGGATGACTCCGAAGGTGCCGCCGCGATCGCTGAGGATAACTTCTTGAAAAAGCTGCCGAAACTCTACCAGATTGTTTCGAGGATTGCAAGCCCTGTACTTCTAAAGTGAAAAGCGACGCTGGGTTAGGGGGGACGGGGGCACTTACGGGGGGCGGCCGGGACCGCCGCCACCCGGCTGTCAGCGTTCGCCCGAGATCTGCACCACCAGTTCCCGCTTGCGCGGTCGGTTGTCGAAATCGATAAAGACAATCTGCTGCCAGGTGCCGAGCGTGAGGGCACCGTCGACGACGGGAATGCTCAGAGACGGTTTCATGAGAGCCGCCCGGACATGGGAAAAGCCGTTGCCGTCCCCCCAGCGCTCATTGTGCTCGTAGTGCCCGTCCGCAGGAGCCAGCCTTTCGATGGCTCCTTTCAGATCGTGGAGCGCACCCGACTCATATTCGATGGTGGTGAGCGCGCCGGTGGAGCCGGGGCAGAAGATCGTCACCAGGCCTTCGGTGATATTGGAGCGCTCCCGGATCCCGAGCACCCCGTCGGTGATATCGCGGATGTCGCAGAACCCCTCGGTGCGCAGGGACAATCTCTCCGTATAGTGCATGTGCTTCACGCCGCACCGGTCATCCGGCTCGCCCGGATATTGCATGCGTAAATCTATTGCGAGATCCCGGCTAGTTCCTTCAGGGCCCGGCGGGCATCCTCCTTTTCGGGATAATCGGTCCCCAGGTCGAGGGCATTCTGAAAGGCCTCTCTCGCCCGGACCGTGTCACCCTGCTTCCAGTAGGCCAGGCCCAGGTGATGGTAGATTCTCGGTTCCCTGTCGTAGCGCGCGAGGCTTTCCTCGAAGAGGTTGATGGCCTTGGCGTAAAGCCCTTTCTTGTAATAGACCCAGCCGAGGGTGTCTTTGATCAGCGGGTTCTCAGGACTGGACGCCATGGCTTCCTGAGCATACTTCAGCGCCCGGTCGAGGTCGTTAGCATGTTCAGCGTAGAGGAAGGAGAGATTGTTGGCAGCCACCGTATGCTTCGGACTCTGCGACAGGATCTCCTCGTAGCTTCGTATGGCCTCGGCATACCGGCCTTTCTGCTCATGGAGCGAGGCAATGCGGAAGCGGGCCTTGAGGAACCGGGGGTTCTTCTCCACGGCGGCCTCGTAGCGCCGCAGGGCCTCGAGCGAGTCGCCGCGCTGTTGGGCCAGATCTCCCAGGGTCAGCATGGCTGTCACATGCCCCGGATTGAGGCTCAGCGCCTTTTCCAGGTACGTTCTTGCTTCGGCCGGCTCGTTTTTGCGAAGGTAGATCCCGCCCAGTTCTTCACTGAAAAAGGGATTTTCCGGGGCCCGCGCTATCTGGCGGCGCACCCGTGCTACCGCGCCGTCAAGGTCATTGTTCGCCACATAGATGGACACCACCTGGCGCAGGACGTCGGCCAGGTTCGGGTTGATGGCCAGGGCCTTTTCGTAATCCGCCAGGGCCAGATCGTTGTTCTTCTGCGCCTGATGAATGAAGCCCCGACGGAAGTATCCTTCGGGCCTCTCGGGCTGCAGCGCGATCATCTTCTCCGCGGCGCCCAGGGCGGCCGTGGCGTCCCCGCTCATCCGATAGGTCTCCTCCAGAACCGGATAGGCCTCATAGAGGTCGGGCTGCTTTTCCAGCAGCGCCTGCATCAGTTCCCGGGCTTCTTCGTATTTACGCTCCTGCAGGTAGAGCCCTGCCAGAGGCATGGCGGCCTTCACCATGGCGGGACGGAGGCGCAATGCCTCCTTTAGGGACTGCTCACCGAGCAACGGATCGTCGTTGGCGAAATGGGCCATTCCGAGTTCCACGTGAAGCTCGGCGTTGTCCGGCCGGTCCTTCAGCACCACGCGGTACTCCTCCACCGCTGTCTGCGGGTCCTCCCGGACCATACTGAGGCGCGCCCTGAGATAATGGGCCTCCGTGTCTTTCGGGTTCTTCGCCAGGATCTCATCGATGTACCCGGCTGCGGTGTCGGGCTCCTGCCGGTCGAGGGCCAGCGAGGCCAGACGCCGTTTCGGAGCGAGGGCTTCCGGGTCGATCTGAAGGGCCGCCTCGTAGTGGGCGACGGCCTGTTCGGGTTCATTCATCAGTCGATAGAGGTCACCGGCAACAACACGCTTACCCGCATCGGTCGGAAAGGCCTGGGCCAGGTCGGCCACAACGGCCTCGGCATCGGCCCTGCGATCTGCGGAAAGATAGAACCGCATCAGAACGGCCCGGAAGTCGATGACATCGGGAAATTTCTCGATCCCGTTGCGGAGCGCAGCCTCCACCGCCTCGGGGCGGCCCTGCCCCTGGTATAGGTTGGCCAACTGCATGAGAAGCTCCCCGCTGTCCGGCGACACCGCGATGGCCCGCTTCAAAACGGCTTCCGCCTCGGCCCCTTTCTGATTGCCGAGATAGTGCCGCGCCAGCGCCTGGTAGGCCCGGGGGTTGTCGGGTTCCAGCTCAACCGCTTCCTGCAGCAGTCGTTCCGCCTCGTCCATCTCCTGCTTCATTTGATGGACCTGTGCCATGAAGATCCGCGTCTCAGCGCTCTCCGGCTCTTTTTCGAGCACGCGCTTCGCCTGGACCAGCGCCCCGTCCAGGTCCTTCCGGGCGAGCAGAGCGTTTGCTTTCAACTGCAGGGCCGATCTGTTCTCCGGATCCAGGGCGAGAATGACCTCGGCCCTCTCCAGCGCCTGGTCGCTCTGTCCGGACAGCAGGAGGACCTCCCCGATGGCAAGATGCCCGGGCAGGTGGTCCGGGTCGAGTTCAACGCATTTGAGCAGACTCCCGTACGCCTGGCGGGGCTGCTGCAGATGCAGATGGGTCCGGGCCATCTGGTAGTAGCCCTCAGCATAATTGGGATCAATCTGGAGGACGTTCTTGAATTCGATCAGGGCCTCGCTGTACTTCTCTTCTGAGAAGTAGGCTTCACCCCGTGCGAAGTATTTTGCGCGGCGGTCCTCCACCGACCCGCAGGCCGACAGGACCAGCAGACCAAAGAAGAGAGTCAGGGCGACCACCTGCCTGTGCCGTCTTGCATGGGTCATGAAGATGTCTCCTTCCACGGATTGGATTTCTCGAGCAAGAGGGTAACGTGCTAGGAAATCCCTTTGTCGATCCGGTTCATGCCGGCCATCAGGAAACCGAGCATGATAAAGGCGCCCGGCGGCAGGATCATCACGATCATGGGAAGGAACCCTTTGCCGAACAGGGCCACGTCGAAGATGGTTCCGTTGCCGAGAACTTCCCGGATGCTCCCCAGCAAGACAAGGGCGAGCGTAAAGCCGATGCCCATCCCCAGCCCGTCGACAAAGGAGCCGAGCAACGGTTTCTTGGAGGCAAAGGCTTCGGCCCGCCCCAGAATGAGACAATTCACAACGATGAGGGGAATAAAGAGCCCCAGGGACTTGTGCAGATCATGGGCGAAGGCGTTCATGGTCAGATCGACCATGGTGACAAAGGAGGCAATCACGACAATGAAGGCCGGAATCCGCACCTTTTTGGGGATCAACTTCCTCAGCTGGGAAACCACCAGATTGGAGCAGATCAGCACGGCCAGGGTGGCGAGCCCCATGCCGAGGCCGTTGACGGCGCTGGTGGTCACGGCCAGCGTGGGGCACATGCCGAGCAGCAGCCGGAGGATGGGGTTTTCCTTCCAGAAACCTTTGGTGAATTCCTTGACGAGGTTCATCTTGCCTTTCCGCTCACGTGCTTCGTCGAGATTCATGGGTGCCGCCTGCCGCTATCCAGGGAACTCCTTGCGGTGAAATTCAAGCCCCTCGCGGACCGCGTTCACGATCGCCCGGGGGGAAATGGTGGCGCCCGTGATCTGATCGATCTCGCCGCCGTCCTTCCTCACTTTTAGATTGTTGGCGAGGGTCTTGCCGACCAGCCCTCCGGGACCATCCCCCTTGCCGGACCAGGTCTCCTCTTTGACGATCTTGGCGCCCAAACCAGGCGTTTCGGCGTGGCTGACGATCTCAATGCCGGTGATGCGGCCGTCAGGCGAGACCCCCATCATGATTTCGATATTGCCCGAATAGCCGTCCGGCGCCACCACCACATAGGCCCGCCCGACCAGGGTATCCTCCTGCTTCCCCACGTAGACCCTGCGGAAAGTGTCGTTCCCCTTTTTGTCCTTTCCGATGATCCGGTCGATGACCTCTTCGTCTGCCTTGTTGTCATATTGCGGCAGCACAGCCCGAATTGCGCGGCGCACCTCCTCCGCCTTGGCCTCGGCAATAGGCCCCTTGGTCACATCGTAGACCTGGGCCAAAATCCCCGCGGAAAAGATGCAGAAGAGCCCGAGCACCACAATCAGTCTGGAAATGTCACGCATGGCGTATTAACCTAACAGAAGCCTTTCACTCGACCCCTTGAATCCTCGACCCCAAGATACTTGACCGTAGTCGCCGTCGCAGACGACAAAATTAAGAGAAAAGCGGGGCACGCGAAGCGTAACCCTGCGGGTCTTTTTATTTCACTGCCCCCCCATTTGGGGCGCCGTTCCGAAGGTCTTCGGTTTGACCCAGCGGTCGATCAGCGGGGTGGCCGCATTCATGAGCAGAATGGCAAACGAGACCCCTTCGGGATAGCCGCCCCAGTAGCGGATCACCAGGGTAATGATGCCACAGCCCACCCCGAAGATCAGCATGCCCCGATAGGTGACGGGGCTCGTGACCAGATCGGTGGCCATATAGAAGGCCCCCAGCATGAGCCCGCCGGTGACGAGGTGAAACGTAGCCGGCGCGTAACGATTGGGGTCGATCTGATGAAAAATCGCCGCCATCACCAGGACGCTTCCAAGATAGCTGACGGGAATGTGCCAGGTGATGACCCGTCGAGCGATAAGGTAGATGCCGCCCAGGGCCAGGGCGACCGCCGAGATCTCGCCGAGGCTGCCGCCCGTGTGGCCGAGAAAGGGGTCGATCCAGCGGATATCCGCGATGCCCGAAAGATCACCTTGAAGCAGGAGCGATTCCTTCATCTTGCCGAGGGAGGTGGCACCCGTAATGGTGTCGACGCCGCGCTGAAAGAAGGGCTTGGCCTCGGGCCAGGTCGTCATCTGCACCGGCCAGGAGATAAGCAGCACCACCCGAGCCACCAGGGCCGGATTGAAGATGTTGTAGCCGATGCCGCCGTAGAGCTGTTTGGCCACCACGATGGCCACCGCGCTTCCGATGACACAGATCCACCAGGGAGACCCGGAGGGCAGGTTCATGGCCAGCAGGATCCCCGTGAGCACGGCGCTCATATCGGACACAGCCACGGGCCTTCCCATCAGCCGCTGCGTGGCCGCCTCGAAGGCCACCGCGGAGGCCGTGGTGATGGCGATCACGCGGACGGCATCCATGCCGAAATAATAAATGCCCACCAGGAGACCCGGCACGAGCGCCAGGATCACGTCGTTCATCAGAGAACGGATGGACTCCCCACTCGAAATATGGGGGGACGCAGAGAGAACGAAGGGGTCCGAGGGGGCCTCGGGCTTCTTGGCCTTCTCGCCCTTCGCGGGCGGGGCAGCGGCCGCTTTCGTCTTTTCTTTCGACGGCGCGTCTTTTCGGTTGGCTTCCATCCGGGGTCTCTTTTCCGACCGGTTCCTGGTTTCGGCTGCGACTTCCGGTGTCGGGGCCTTACTTCTTCTTCTGGGCCAGTACCTCGGCTTTGCCGTAGCGGAGCAGGTGGACCAGAGGCCGGCCCGCAGGGCAGATGAATGCGCACGAACCGCATTC
Organism: uncultured Nitrospirota bacterium; assembly: GCA_945786985.1. GTDB lineage: Bacteria > CG2-30-53-67 > CG2-30-53-67 > CG2-30-53-67 > CG2-30-53-67 > CALZGC01. The sequence continues at coordinate 10,406 of CALZGC010000021.1, forward strand.
GATGCAGTCGAGGACACGATTCACTTCCAATTCATCCATGACGCCGGCCTCCACATAAACGCCGAGCAGACTTGGATTGATCTGCATGGGGCAGGCGGTGACACATTTGCCGCAGCGGACACAGGGGTTGGAATCGGTCAGCCGCAGGTCCTCATCCCGGAAGACGAGGATTCCCGACGTCCCCTTGATCACCGGCACGTCCAGGGAGTACTGGGCCATCCCCATCATGGGGCCGCCGGAGATTACCTTGCCGGCCTTGCCCAGAAGCCCTCCGCAGCATTCGATGATCTCTGAAAAGGGGGTGCCCAGGCGGACCCGGAGGTTCTTGGGCTCCGCGATGCCCGGACCGGTCACGGTGGTGATCCGCTCGATGAGGGGAATCCCGAAACGGACGGCCCGGAAGACGGACGCCGCCGTCCCCACGTTCTGCACCACCACACCCACATCCATGGGAAGGCCTCCCGAGGGAACCTCCCGCCCGAGAATGGCCTTGATCAGCTGTTTCTCAGCCCCCTGGGGATATTTCACTTTCAGCGGATAGACGGAAATATGGGGCTTGTCGGCGGTCGCCCGGGTGAGAACTTCGATGGCGTCGGGTTTGTTCTTCTCGATCCCGATGGCACCCTGTTTCACCGAAAGCACCTGCATCAGGATCTCGAGACCGCCCACGATGTCTTCCGGTTTTTCGAGCATCAGCCGATGATCGGCCGTGAGAAACGGCTCGCATTCGACCCCATTGACGATGAGCGTGTCGATGGGCTTCTCCTCCGGCGGTGACAGCTTGACGTGGGTGGGGAAGGTGGCTCCGCCCATCCCGACGATGCCGGCATTGAGGATTTTCGCCTTCAGATCCGCCGGGCTGAGCGAGAGGAAATCCTCGGTCTCTGCAATCTCTTCACACCAGCGGTCCTCGCCATCGGAGTCGATCACGATCGAGCGGACCTCCCGCCCGATGGGATGGGGCCGCTCCGCGACAGCGGAAACCGTGCCGGAGATGGGCGCGTGAATCGGTGCGGAGACGAAGCCCTTGGGTTCCCCGATCCGCTGACCGACGCAGACCGTCTCCTTGACCTTGACCAGGGGGTCACAGGGGGCGCCGATGTGCTGCTGCAGGGGAACAATGGCCTGACGGGGAAGGGGGGCGTCTTCGGTCGGTTTGTGTTCGGTGTAATGCTTGGAATCCGGAGGATGCACTCCGCCGGCAGGAAACGTCAGTGTTTTCAAGAGAGTGAACCTTCCTGGAATGTCATCTCAACCGTTCGCGACCGCAACGCAGCGCAGACGAGCCGGAGCGGGGGCGGCCCCGAAAAACCTTATCGCTTTTCGGATAACTTTTCCTCCCGGTTCTGCAGGATCTCTTCCAGTTCATTCATGAAATCCCGGATATCCTTGAAGGAGCGGTAGACCGATGCAAAGCGGACATAGGCGACATCGTCGGTCGCGTGCAGACGCTGCATGATCTCTTCGCCGATCTCTTCGCTGCGAATCTCCTTCTCCATTCGTTCCTGAAACCTCCGCTCGATCGCGTCCACCATGGCTTCAATGGTGTCCATACTGACGCCCCGTTTCTGGCAGGCCTTGACGATACCCTCGCGGATCTTCTTTCGGTCGAAGGGCTCCCGCCGGTTGTCCTTCTTGATGACCATGGGCAGGATTTCCTCCACCCGCTCGTGGGTGGTGAAGCGCCGGGTGCAGTCGATGCATTCGCGCCGCCGCCGAATGACGTCGCCTTCCCGCCGCAGACGCGAGTCGACGACCTTGTTTTCCATCTGGCCGCAAAAGGGGCACTTCACCGGGAACCTCCTTGGACGAGCTCAGTTGGCCTCACTCTCCTGCCACTGAATCAATTCGACGCCCGCCTCCTGGAGCATCTCCCGGGACAGGGCATCGGGATACTCGCCTTCGTAGAAAACCCGGCGGATCCCCGCGTTGATGATCATCTTGGAACAGATCAGGCACGGCAGATTGGTGCAGTAGAGATCGGCCCCCTCTATATTGATCCCATGCTTGGCGGCCTGAATGATGGCGTTCTGTTCGGCATGCAGGGCGCGGCAGAGTTCGTGGCGCTCCCCCGACGGCACCCCCATCTCCTCGCGCAGGCAGCCAACGTCCAGGCAGTGCCGGGTCCCGGCGGGTGAGCCGTTGTAACCCGTGGTCAGGATATTCTTGTCCTTCACGATGACGGCACCGATGTGGCGGCGCAGACAGGTCGATCGGCTCTTGACCATATGGGTGATGTCCATGAAATACTCTTCCCAGCTGGGACGCTTCATAATCGGGTCGCTCCCCGGTGCCAAGGGCCCTGGTCTAGTCCGGATATTGCATGAGTCAATCTATTACGAGGCCGCATGTGACAGACTATCCGGCTTAATCGAGGCGATCGGTGTAGACCGGAAATCTCCGGCAATGGCTGCGCACGGCCTCCTGCACCTCCCGGATCACCTCTTCGGAATCGATGTGCCGCAGGACCCGATCGATGAATCCGGCAACGATCCGGGCATCGTCCTCTTTCATGCCCCGGGTGGTGATGATCGGCGTTCCAACACGGATCCCGCTGGTCACGGCCGGGGGCGCTTCGTCGAAGGGAATGACATTCTTGTTGAGCGATATCCCGGCGCGGCCGAGGGCTTTTTCCGCCTGGTCCCCCGTGATCCCGCGACCCCGCAGGTCGACGAGCATCAGGTGGTTGTCGGTGCCGCCCGAAACGATGGCATCCCCCAGGGAGATGAGCTCGTCGGCCATGGCCTGTGCATTCCGGATCACCTGGGCCTGATACTCCCGGAACTCCGGCATCTTAGCCTCCCGGAGCGCCACAGCCTTGCCCGCGATGGTGTGCATCATCGGCCCGCCCTGGAGGCCCGGAAAGATCGTGCGGTCAATGGCCTTGGCATATTTGCCCTTGCAGAAAATCAGCCCCCCCCGGGGACCCCGCAGGGTCTTGTGGGTGGTGGTGGTCACGAAATCGGCGTAGGGAGCGGGGTTCGGGTGCAACCCGGCGGCGATGAGGCCGGCAATGTGGGCGATGTCGGCCAGGAGATACGCTCCCACCTCGTCGGCTATTTCCTGGAACGCTTCAAAGTCGATGATCCGGGAATAGGCCGACGCGCCGGCAATGATCATCTTCGGACGCACGGCATGGGCGATCCGGCGCACCTCGTCGTAGTCGATGCGGCCCGTCTCCCGGGAAACGCCGTAGGTGTGAGGTTGGTAGAGCTGACCGGAAATATTGACGCCCGCCCCGTGGCTCAGATGGCCGCCATGGGAGAGGGCCATTCCCAGGATGGCGTCACCCGGCTTCAGAACGGTGAGATAGACGGCAAGATTGGCGGACGTGCCCGAGTGGGGCTGCACGTTGCAGTGTTCCGCGCCGAAAATCTCCTTGGCCCGCCGAACGGTGAGTTCTTCGACACGATCGACGTTTTCGCAACCGCCGTAATATCGCTTGCTCGGATAGCCTTCGGCGTACTTATTGGTCATGACAGACCCCTGCACCGAAAGCACCGTATCGCTGACGTAATTCTCCGAAGCGATCAGTATTATCTGCTCGTTTTCCCGGACGGCCTCTTCACGCAGCGCATCGGCCACCTCCGGGTCAAAATCTCTCAGCAATCCTGTCGACACCCTTTCTCAAAACCGTGGTCAAAGGCCCGGATCTTTTCCACCCGTCTGGCGTGCCGGCCCCCGTCGAAGGGTGTCTCGAGCCAGACGCGGACCATCTCTTTCGCAAGTCCGCTTCCGATCACCCGCTCCCCCATCACCAGAATATTGGCATCATTGTGTTCTCGGGAGAGGCGGGCGGTATAGAGATTGTGACAGAGGGCGGCCCGTACGTTGGGGAACTTATTGGCGGCCATGGACATCCCGATGCCGGTCCCGCAAATCAGGATGCCGCGCTCGAAGCGCCCCTCGGAAACCCCCCGCGAAACCTTCTCGGCGAAGTCTGGATAATCAACGGATTCGGAACTATTGCAACCAAAATCCTCGACTTCAATCCCCATGTCAGAAAGAACGCCCAATATGGAGCTTTTCAGCACAAATCCACCGTGGTCAGCACCTAGAGCTAACTTCATGGAATCCTTTATTCCTGGCGAGCCTATGGAACGGAGGTCACTTCAAAACTGCGGCATCTTACTGAATTTTCTCTCTGCGTGTCAAGGGAAAAGCCCCCAAAGAAAACCGTTCGAGGGGCCTGGCCGTCCCGTTTCCACCGGAACTTCATCAAGGAATTGCTGCCGTCCGCAACCGGTCGGGGCGAAGGGGCACACATTGCGGGAGAAAACTTCAGAAAGGACAGAACGGACGTTCGGGCTAGAACTTCAAGCGGAGTTTTGAATTAAGCAGCCAGGAACGCTTTTCCTCGTTCTCGATATTGACTTCGGTCAAGGTCTCGAGGTTCGTCGCGTAGCCGGCACCCACCGAGAAGGTGAGACCCGGCGCAATCTCGTAGAGGCCGGCGATGTCAAGCTCATAGCCGATGTCCGAAGAGGTGGCGCCGTCTTTCTCGTTCACCGCCTGGGACAGACCGGTGGAGAGCTTGGCCATGAACTTCTCCGTCGCCCGGTAATTCGCGCTCAAGACTACCATGGTGATATCGGTGCTGCCGCTGTAAGCGGACGAGAGGGTGCTCTTGGTACCGTAGTTCAGGGCGTGCTGGATCGAGAACATCTCCAGGAAGTTGCCGTCGCCCACGTCGAGAAGTTGCTGCAGGTCGTAGGCCTGCTCGTTCATCTTAAAGCTCTCCACATCGAGCCTCACAGGCAGCCCGAACGGTGAATTCAGATTGTAGCTTTGACGCCCGTAAGTCAGCCCTTTCAGGCCCTTCTCGGGCTGGACGTCATAGACGATGAAACCGTTTACGCCGGACGGATTGAAAAACGAGATCGCCTGCGATGCATCGTCCAAACCGGACAGGTCAACCGCTCCCCCTGCGCCGGGGCCGGCCAGGAGGCAGGCGGTGGCAATCATGCTGAATACGGCGCGCAAATAACTCATCACTGTCCCACTCGCTTAATAATACCAACACACTGAATTCAATGCGAATTTTACCAATTTCCGCCTTGGATGTCAAGGCAAAAGCCTGAATCGAGCCCGGATAGTGCATGGGTGATCGTCATGAGAGGCCCCCGAAGGTCCTGGAGGCGCCGCAGGCAAGGCCCCGAAGATTTCCTGGCTGAAGACATCTTTTTAATATCTAGAAGTCATAAAATTGCTTTCAATACCGCATGTGGCAGATTATCCGGCCGCGTAATAGATTGACTCCTGCAATATCCGGGCTCGAATCAACGGCTCACCATTCCCCCCGTCACCATGCCTCCCGGGATCGGCCGCCCAGTTGTCCACTATCCCTGACGCACGTAGCCGGCCACCAGGTCACCGATTTCGCGGGTGCCGTGGCCCATTTTGCCCGCTGAGAGGCTTTTCATGTCTCGGGAAATGGTCTTCATGACGGCCGCTTCGACCCGTCGGGCGCCCGATTCCTCTCCCAGATGCTCCAGCATCATCTGCCCGGCACAAATGGCGGCCACGGGATTGATCACGTTCTGGCCTGTGTATTTGGGGGCCGACCCGCCAATGGGCTCAAACATGGAGGTCCCTTCGGGATTTATGTTCCCGCCGGCTGCCACCCCCATGCCCCCCTGGATCATAGCGCCCAGGTCGGTGATGATATCGCCGAACATATTGTCCGTGACGATGACGTCGAACCACTCGGGATTCTTCACCATCCACATGCAGGTGGCATCCACATGGGCATAGTCGGTTTTAATGTCGGTATACTCCTTCGCCAGCTCCTCAAAGGTCCGCTCCCAGAGATCAAAGGCGAAGGTGAGCACATTGGTCTTGCCGCAAAGGGTCAGGGTCTTCTCCTGGTTCCGCTTCCGGCAATATTCGAAGGCATAGCGCAGACAGCGCTCCGCCCCTTTGCGGGTGTTGATCGACTCCTGCACGGCCACTTCATCGGGCGTGCCCTTCTTGAGGAAGCCGCCCGCCCCGCAGTAGAGCCCCTCCGTGTTTTCCCGAACGACCACGAAATCAATCTCCTCCGGCCCCTTGTCTTTGAGCGGCGTCTCCACGCCGGGGTAAAGCTTCACCGGCCGCAGATTGATATACTGGTCCAAGGCAAAACGGGCCTTCAGAAGAATCCCCTTCTCGAGGATGCCGGGCTTGACATCGGGATGTCCGATGGCCCCCAGATAGATGGCGTCCATCTGCCGGAACTCCTCCAACGCGGAGTCGGGGAGGATCTCACCGGTCCGCTTGTAGCGTTCGCCCCCGAAGTCATAGTGGGTCAGTTCCAGCGAAAAGCCCTCACGCTCGGAGGCCGCCTGAACGACCTTCACCCCCTCGTCGAGAACCTCGGGGCCGGTGCCGTCACCCGGCATCAGGGCAATATTGTAAGTCTTGGCCATGTCGCATCCTTTCTTCGGTCATGCAATGAAAAGCACAAGAGATGGTAACTGCTCAGGTTGCTTCAATTTTGCCGCAGGACAAGGCGTGAGGCGCGCAAAACCGGAGGCGTATTTTTCATACGTTGAGGATTTGAGCACCGCAACACCTCAAGATACCTTGTTTTAGTAGCCGCCGAAGGCGGCATGAATTATCTAAAGCGAGTCACGCAACGCTCCGTCACTTTGTTACGGAGCGGAAAGCGTAACGCAGTCATACGGAAAAAGAGAGGTGACCTGAGTCGTTACGAAAGATGAAATAGATAACACAGAAGGAGGGCAAAAATCAAGACCTCTCGTCTTGCGGCTTTCCCGACGATCCGAGACGGAGACGCCCCTTCCATTCCCACCTCCCCGGCCGCGCCGCTCTGTGCCCCCGATATAGCCCGGATATTGCATGCGTGATCGTCATGAGAGGCCCCAGAGACCCGAGAGGGGTCGCAGGCAGCCTCGTAATAGATGGACTCATTCAATACCCGGGCTAGCCGATTTTGCGTTTCACA
>CALZGC010000022.1 GCA_945786985.1 uncultured Nitrospirota bacterium
ACATTGTTCGAGGAAACGGGGATCAACGGAATGACCCTGGGCAACAGACTGGTCCGATCCGCGACCTGGGAGGGAATGTGCGAGGTCACCGGCCGACCCACGGAAAGGCTGATCGAATACTACCGCACACTGGCCGAGGGCGGGGTCGGGCTCATTATTTCAGGCTATGCTTTCGTCCGCCCGGAAGGAAAGCAGCTCCCCGGCAAAATGGGGATTCACACCGATGATTTTTCAGATGCATGCGGGCGTCTTTTCAAAACCGTGCACAATGCTGGCGGCAAGATAGCGGTTCAGCTGGTCCATGCCGGCGGCCAGACCGATTCGCACAATGCGGGGCGCCGTCCCCTGGCTCCCTCGGCCGTCAAGGTGGATCAGTTTCCCGAGATGCCCGAGGAACTCACCCAAGATGAAATCAGTGACATTGCGGCTGCCTTCGCGGCCGCGGCCAGACGGGCCAAAGATTGGGGCGCCGACGCGGTGCAGCTGCATGGAGCCCATGGCTATCTGATAAACCAGTTTCTCTCTCCACTGACCAACCGCCGAACGGACGCATATGGCGGACACATTGAAAACCGCAGTCGGTTTCTGCTCGAGGTCTATGGCAAAGTGCGGGAGGCGGTCGGTGCGGACTATCCTGTGCTCATCAAAATGAATGCCGCCGACAATCTGGAGGGGGGTCTCGATGTTGAGGACGGGTTCTATGCTGCACGGGCACTGGCCGACGCCGGCATCGATGCCATCGAAGTCTCAGCGGGAACGCCGGCCTCCGGAGAAGAAGGCCCGGCCCGCCAGAAGATCAACACTGCCGACAAAGAGGCTTACAACCTCGCACTGGCCCGCCGGATCAAGGAAGCGGTGCCGTGCCCGGTGATGGTGGTCGGTGGCTTCCGATCCTACGACGTTGCCGAAAAGGCCGTCGGGGATCAAGGCCTGGACTACATTGCCATGTCCAGGCCGCTGATTCGGGAATCAGACCTTCCCGACCGCTGGATGCGGGGCGACCGGAATCGTGCCAAATGCATCTCCTGTAACGGGTGCTTCAAACCCGGCCTCAAGGAGGGCGGCATTTACTGTGTGGTGGAGAAGAAGGAACGGGAAAAGGCGCGGTCGTCGGATTGAAATGCACCGTTCCCGAAATCAGTGAGAAGCCACATCATGGTACGCAGCTTGATCATCGTTACGCTGATGCTCGTCCTGGTTCCCAGCTTCCGGTTGCCGGCGGCGGCGGAGTCACCCGACCGTATCCCCGCGGAGGAGCTGTTTCAACTGATCCATGTGGGGGCGCCGCCCCCGATCGTGGATGTACGGTCACGCACCGAGTATGAGCGCGGCCACGTTCCCGGGGCCGTCCACATACCGTTCTGGCGTGTCTTTGGCCAGACCTCAGAGATTGCCTCGTACAGGAACCAACCCATCGTTATCTACTGCGAGCACGGCCCCCGGGCGGCTCTTGCCAAAGCAGCCCTGCGCCTGTCCGGATTCCACAAGATCCTCTATCTCGAAGGGCATCTGAGCGCTTGGAGAAAAGCGGGACTCCCGCTGGAAAGCGAGCCGTAGAAGCCACCGAATCGGACACACTGGGGCAGCGGCGAGGCAGAAGAGTGACGTCACCCCCGATGCAGCGTTTACGTCAGATGCTTCGCCGGGTAGAAAAATTGCATGAATTCCTCGAGAAATATACTTCTTTCCCACTGTTAGTCCCGTAAGAAACAACCTTTTCAGCTGGTTACGGCGGTATCATGCTATACTGGATGTTAAAGTAAAGAGCACTACCGAAAGGGCAAATCCAGGGCAACCGGGTGGCGCAAAACTACCTGTCCCTGATGACCAGGAATCGAGGGGTTGTCGAAGTGACGATTCGAATTTTCGGTTTACTGCCTTCGTGGTTCGAACGCCCTTTTTTTGGTTAAGCACCACTGGAACCGAAGCGCAGCTTCCTTGAGCAAAGCCAATCGATATTTCCCGCACCGGTGAGGCAAATATGATGATTGATCTTGAACGGATTCTGGTGGTGGACGATGATTCCATCATCTCTGAGGTCCTCAGCCAGACCTTGGGGGAGGAAGGCTATTCGGTGACCGTCGTCTCTCGGGGAGATGAGGTCAGTCGGGAACTTGAAAAGCAGGCCTATGATCTCGTCATGCTGGACTTGATGCTGCCGGGCATTCCTGGGATGCAAGTGTTTCAACAGATTCGCACACGATTCCCCGAGACAGACGTGATTATCATGACGGGCTACGCCTCGCTGGAGTCTGCCATGGAGGCAGTCAGGCTTGGTGCCCAGGAATACCTGACAAAGCCCTTTGAGGATCTCGAAATCGTCACCCGAATCATCCGGAAGATATTTGAAAAACGCCGGATCGTTGAGGAAAACAAACGTTTGACGAAAGGCCTGAAAAAGAAGACGGTAGAACTCGAGAAGGTGGTGCAGTCGCTCTCCTCCATGAACAGTATGGGGAAGGCCCTGCATTCCATCCTCGACATTGAGGAGATTCTCCATTTCCTGGTAGATTTGATTGCCTCTCATACCGGGGCAACACGAGTCTCCCTGATGCTATCGGATCAGCAAAGCGGTGAGATGAAGATCGGTGCCGCGGTTGGCATCGACGGTGAGATCGTCCGCGACCTGCGGGTGCCCAGGGGCGACGGGATCGTGGGCAGGGTCGCACAGACCGGTGAGCCTCTCTTGGTCGAAGACATTGATTCCGATCCGCGTTTCGAAAAAAAGACAAACCGCAGTTATGCCGGGGACTCGTTTATCTCTGCGCCGGTCGTCCTCGGTGTCCCCATCCGATATCAGCAGAAGACGTTGGGTGTGATCAATCTCAATAACAAAGGCGATGGCGGTGTCTTTACCAAGAATGACCTGGACTTCGTATCGCTGCTGGTAAGTCAGGCGGCGATTGCCATAGAGAATGCCCGCCTCTTCGAGGAACTCAAGGAGACCCACTTCCAGGCGATCACGGCGCTTGCGGAGGCCCTGGAAGCCAAGGATGCGGCGACGGGTCGTCACAGCGACCGTCTACTTCGGCTGGCTCTTCAAGTGGCGGACTGTCTCCATTTGTCGGAAGATCAAACGGAGAATCTTCGTTACGCAGCCGTCCTCCACGACATCGGAAAAATCGGAATATCGGAAGCGATACTTCGGAAACCGGGACCGCTCACGCCGGACGAGTACGAGGAGATCAAGAAACACCCCCGGATGGGGGCGGAACTCGTCAAGAAGATCAAGTTCCTCGAACCGGTTGCAACCGTCATCTGCGCTCACCACGAGTGGTATGACGGCCAGGGTTACCCCAACCAATTGGTGGGCAAGGAGATTCCCATAGAGGCTCGCATCGTCGCCGTCCTGGATACCTATGATTCAATCACTTCCGATAGACCCTACCGTAAAGCATTGGGAAAGGAACGAGCCATTCAGGAACTGCAGGCCTTTGCAGGAAAGCAGTTTGATCCCAAAGTTGTTGATGCGTTTCTGGCCGTTCTTGCGGAACGTGATATGGACGGTGCGGAGACGCCTGCGGAACATAACATTCAAGTTGGATGTTGAAGGAGGAGTTGTACAGTGAAGGCAGACGAGAAGGGTACCATACTACTCATTGACGATGAGCCGGTGATCATCGATTTTCTGCGCGCTATTCTGGAGGCAGAGTACGCGCTCTTTTACGCCACGGATCCTTTCGATGGTCTGGCGCTCGCCCGGGCCAAACAGCCCGACCTCATTCTTCTGGACATCGCGATGCCCGAGGCCGATGGCTATCACCTATGCCGTACCTTGAAGTCGGACGTGCTCACCCAGTCCATTCCGATCATTTTCATCACGGCCCTCACATCACCCGATGATGAAACCCGGGGGCTGGAGGCAGGAGCGGTGGACTATATTGCAAAGCCGATCAACACAAGCGTTGTCAAGGCACGGGTCGGCAACCACATGGAGTTGAAAAAGCAGCGAGATTTTCTCGAAACACTGGCGTCCGTGGACGCCTTGACGGGAATCCCCAACCGCCGGGGCTTCGACGACTACCTGGACCGGGAGTGGCGCCGGGCAGCCCGCACCGGGACACCCCTATCTCTTTTGATGATTGACATCGATCATTTCAAGAGCTACAACGACAATCACGGCCACCTTACCGGGGACGACTGCCTCAAGGCTGTTGCCCAGCATTTGACGAACGTGCCGCGCCGGGGGGGCGATCTCGTTGCTCGATTCGGTGGTGAGGAATTCATGGCCGTGCTGCCGGATACCCCTTTCGATTCGTTGCGGTTCATGGCAGAGAAATTCCGTTCGAACGTGGAAGCGGCAAGAATCTCTCATGGATCGTCTCCTGTATCCGAAGTGGTCACGGTCAGCGTCGGGGCCGCGACGGTTGTTCCGGTCCACCAGTGCTCTCCCCTGGTTCTCATAGAGAAAGCCGACCAAATGCTCTACCTGGCGAAGTGTCAGGGGCGCAACCGTGTGGTCGCCGAAGTGCTCTCAGTAGATCCGTGTGATATGCGCGATGCCATGAGCGCGTCAGCCTATCCCGAAAAATAACAGACGATCCCCTCCTTACTCTGTCCGCCAGACCCACCTTGGTGCCGGACCGCCTCTCTCACTTCTTCTGCTTTTCCCCTGAGATCGAACGCCTGTACGCGCGTAAGGATGGTGCGCGAGATGGGGCCTCCCTGTTGCCGGGTTTCGAAAGGGGAGAGGGTATGGGTGTTGCATTCTTGTAACAGGGGTTTGTGTTCTCTCGACAGCGGGCGAAAGGTGTGGTTTGAGTTAGACAGGAGGAGGGGATGATCATGTATAGACAGATACTCATGGCCGTGCTGACCGCTCTGGCGGTGGCACTGCACGCGCCTGCGGATGCCGGTGTTCGCTTAACGGTTCCGGAGGAGAGTCCGCATGCACCGCTCTATGCCGACTGGTATGGAAATGATGAGTGGGTGGCGTTTATCTTCTACCGTGACCCTGGGTGCGTGAACACCAAGTTCAATGTGTTGGAGGTTTTTGACGATCCGGAAACAGCCTTTAACTGTCCCCTGACGGTTGAAGGATTCGAGATCTATAAGGACCGGGCCGACCGGGTACCCCGACAAACACATTTTAAGGGAATCGATGGCGTACCGATCTGGTTCATTTCACGTGATGACTATCAAGATGCGCTCAAAGATGAGATCATCACAATTGTGGAGCTAAATAGCTTGCCGTCGCTGATGAGAGGTTCTGCAAGCTTTTTCAGCGACACGCTGCATCCGTTCGGTGGACACAAAGTAGCCCTGAGAAACATAGAAGCTTCGGGCATTATTCCTGTTGAGGAGAGCGATTTGTATGAATCTTTTCGGCTGCATGCCCTCTGGGTTGATGCGCCTGGGATGAGAAATATCAATGTCCGTATCCGGTTCCGGTAAAGACATCGGGCCCCGCCTGCTGCTGGAAGGAATCGGGAGGACTGAAGTGACCCCTGAAAGGTAAGGGTTGCCCTGTGGGTCAGGCTGAGAAGGGATCCTTCTGTTTCAGGCGGGCTCCGGTGCTCCCCAATTACCGGAAAGGGCCGGTATCACGCCCTCAAATGAAATGACACAGAAGACTCCGGACAGGGGCTATCAGGACAACGATTTCGACGAGAATTCCGGTTGACTCGTCCTCTCTCGGGTGATATAGTTCCGCTCTTGAAACACCCTTAAATCTATCTTTTTCCGAACAGCGCGTCGCCAGGGGGGTGGCTGTATGCGTTTATTCAGCTAACAGAGGGGAGATTTGCGAGGAGGAGGGACCATGCGAGAGATGGGAAGAGTCGGGTGGCGGACGTTCATGTGCCTAGCCTTGGTGGGATTCTGGTGGCTGTTTCAGGTTGCGGCCAGCGCCTTCGCCCAGGAACAGGAGGTATTAAACAGCTCAGACTGCATCAAGTGCCATGATCAACAGCCCCGGGACATCGCAGCCAACGGGGCATCCCACAAGGAGTTCCTCAGTTGTCAGGACTGCCACGGGGGTCATCGACCCAAAAGCGCCAACAACATTCCTCAATGTTCCATGTGCCATGAAGGGGAGGCTCACTTTACCCTTGAGAACTGCCTCCGGTGTCATTCCAATCCCCACACCCCTCTGGATATTACCCTCGCAGGAAGTCTGAAGGCGGAATGCCTGACCTGCCACGGCCCCATCGGCGATCAGCTGAAAGAGAAACCGAGCCGACATACCCAGTTTGCCTGCAACTTCTGCCATGCGGAAAAGCACGGCAGAATTCCCGAGTGCACCCAGTGTCATAAACCCCACTCCAGCGAGATGACGGCAAGCAACTGCAGCGGCTGTCACGCCAACCCTCATCAGCCTCTCGTGGTGACATACAACCCCAAGACGGCGCCTAGTGAGTTCTGCGGCGCCTGCCACGGGGATGTCTACCGGAAGCTGAAAGCCAGCCGGTACAAGCACAGCAAGGTGGCCTGCGCCATCTGTCACCGGAAAGAGCATAAGATGAAGCCGGCGTGCTCCGACTGTCACAGTACGCCGCATCCTGAGGTCATGCTCATGCAGTTTCCAAACTGCCTGTCCTGTCACAGCAATCCGCACGATCTGCAGAAATAGCGGGCCTGCCAATCGAGTAAAGGAGGGATGGATAAAATGGGTCGAACGAAAAAGACATTGTTGACGCTGGCCCTTGGCGGCCTGGGATTGATGCTCGGATTGTACCTCGCAGCCTGTGCCGCGACTTCGGAAGAGATGAAGCCCGCAAAGGCTCCCGCTCAACCGCCGGCTCAGGTGGTTGCCGCGGCGGAGCCTGCGGACATCTTTGCGGTTGAAGTCAAACCCCTGACGGTTGCGGATTGCGCCCGCTGTCACCCCCACCAGTACAACAGCCTGAAGACCGACGGCCGCAAGCACAAGTTCGACTGCCAGAACTGCCACGAGGTGTTCCATGCGTACAATCCCAACAAGAACAACTACGCTGAGATTATGCCTAAATGCGGCACCTGTCACACGCTGCCCCACGGGCAGAGGTTCAAGGAGTGCCTCCAGTGCCATCAGAACCCCCACACACCCCGCCAGGTTTCCATGGGAACCCAGCTGTCCGGAAACTGCGGCAACTGCCATACCTCACCGGCGGCCCAGTTGAAGGAATTTCCGAGCAAGCACACCCAGCAGGGATGTGAGATGTGTCACGACAAACATGGGTACAAACCGTCATGTTCCGTTTGTCATGAACCCCACTATGAGGCTCAGGCATTTACCGACTGCACGGGATGCCATTCGGTTCACAAACCGCTGCAGATCGCGTTCACGGACGACACGGACCTCAAGACCTGCAGCGGCTGCCACGGCGAGGTCTACGAAAAATGGTCGACGACCAAGGCCAAGCACGGGGAATTTTCGTGCACCATGTGTCACGGGCAACACGGCCTCGTCCCCGAATGCACTGACTGCCACGATCAACCGCACAGCGCAGCGTTGCATGCCAAGTATACAAATTGTCTGACATGTCACATCAACCCCCACGACCTGCCGGTGCAGAACAAATAGGGGGGCGGGTGCATAGCATGCATCTGACGACGAGCCATTGAAAAAAAGCTGCGGCACTGCGCCGCAGCTTTTTTTTGTGCGGCGGGCCGGAGAAAAAATGCATTCCGAATGGGAATGAGTTCTTGAGGCCATGTGGAACCCTGTTGAACTTCTCTTGATGTGACGGATGGTTGTTATGTCTCTCGTGCAGCAATGCTGAAGGGAACCGTAAAACCGCACGGGGTTACCAAATTCTTCATTGTTAATAAGAGATTAGAGTCGTTCGAGTGTCCTGGCGAACATTTTACGGTTCTGAACGTCTATACCTGTGAGGCTGTTTTTGGGGCGGTGCCATCACGCAGTTACCTCTATAGTTCTCCAAAAGAAAGGAAGAAAATCAGGCGGTCAATGCCGGTCTGTACGCTTTTGTTGATGTTTCTTTTCACACAAACGCTATTGCATATTGATCCACAATGCGCTCGGGTGGAGGAGTGGACGCGTGCGGGAAGATTCGAGGCTTTTGCCTTCGTGCAGGACATGGCCGAGGATGAAGCAAACGCCGACTTTCGCGGACTGACAACCACCACGCGGGTGGACCGTTTTGTCGCCTTCGGCATCGGGGGTGGTTATCACCTCAATGACTACGTTAGTGTCAAACTGGACCTGTTTTCAGCCTCTGCGGACGTGAAAGTCACAAGCGGCCCTACCCGGATTGAGGAAGACTCGGAAGTAGCCGGAATGGACCTTAATATCAATCTTTATTCGATTCTCAAAACCCGGTCCTTTGGGCCGGGTCAGAGTTTGAATGGCTTTGCCTGAAGTCTTCAAAGGTTTAGCATTGGGGTGCTGTATAATAATGAACGACACACTCATCAGGGTTCGTTTCTCCCCCCTTTGACAAAAGGGGGACTTTTAAACAAAGGCAACCCCCTTTACAGGGGGGAGATCAAAGCCACGTCCTCTGGGCGTGGATTCTTTACCCGTTCAAAAGTCGGATCTCACCCTTCGTCACGGGGGGCATCGGCTTCGTATCGTTTTATGAGGATCTCGATGATCACGACTGCAACTGCTACGACCCCGACGATCTGGATATTGACACCGAGTTTTCCTACAATGCCGGGGTGGGGATCCGGTGGGATGTCAACGATCATCTCTTCTTCAAAGCCCTCTATCGTTCGACATGGACGGAATTGGAAGATATAGACGAGACTTTGCAGTTCGATGGGATCAGTGTCATGGCCGGGTACCTGTTCTAGGCCGGTCGTCGCGCTTCGGTCTGCTTTGTTCTACCGCTCTGTATGCGAGTTATAATACGAGGGTGACTAGGCGACCGGATGGGGCTCAGTGATTCTTCGACCTCTCATGACGATTGCGCAGTCAATACTCGGGCTAACGCTGTGCCGGACAGCTCCGCCTTCCCCCCGATTCCGTCCCGGCGGGGTAAACGATCGTGCTCATGTCACCAGGAGGGGCAGGAAGAGCCAGGCCAGGCCGAGAAAGGCGGCAAAGCCGACACAGTCGGTGACCGTTGTCAGAACGATGGAAGAGGACTGGGCAGGATCCCTTTTCAGTGCCCTGAGAACGATGGGGATGGCGGCGCCCGCAAGACCGGCGGCCCCCATGTTGACGATCATGGCCAGGCCGATGACCCCACCCAGGGCCCAGCTCCGGCTCCAGAGCCACACCGCTGCGGCGGTCGCAATGGCAATGGCGACGCCGTTGAGAAGTCCGCCCACGGTTTCCTTGGTGATTACTTTTCGGGTGGCGCTGGGAAGCAGCTCGCGCAGTGCCAGCCCTCGCATGACCACTGCCAGCGACTGCGCCCCGGTATTTCCACCCTGCCCTGAGACGATAGGGAGCAGCACGGCCAGCGCTGTGACCTGCTGAATGACTCCTTCGAAAACGCCGACGACGGCGGCCGCGAGGAACGCCGTCAGTAGATTCACATAAAGCCAGGGCAATCGGCGCTTGACGACCGTGCTGACCGGTGACAACGCCCGTTCATCGCCGCCGGCCCCGACCATCTTCTGGAAATCTTCGTAAATGCCCTGTTGGCTGGCTCTCAGGGCTTCGTCGTGTTTGATGACGCCGAGCAGCCGCTCGTCAATGTCCACGACGGGCAGCGCGACAAAGCGATACCGGCGCATCATATTGAGAACCTCCTCGCGCGCCATGGTTGCCGGCACACTGTGAACGGGCCGGCGTACGAGGGATTCGATCCCGGTGTGGGGGGAGGCGAGCATGAGGTCCCGCATATTGAGCACTCCCACCAGTTTTCCCTCTCGGTCCGTCACATAAAGGTAATACAGGGTCTGTCGGGGCGCTCTACGGAGAACGGCAATGGCCCCCTGTACCGTCAGGTCGGAAGGCAACGAGGCCACGCGGGGTTCCATCATGCCGCCGGCCGTGTCCGAAGGGTATTCCAGAAGGGCGCGAAACTCGCGATGCATGGCCGGGGGCAGACCGTTCAGCATGGTGGCCCGCTGATCCGACTCGATGTGGCTGAGCACCAGGGCCGCGTCCCGGGGAGACATGGCTGCGAGTATTTCCCGAGTGCGGGAGCCGTTCAGCTTGCTCAGAATGCCGCCGGCCCTGTGGGGTGTGAGGCGCTCCAGGAGAAGGGCCACGCCACGGACGGGAAGGCTGCGCAGTATCCTGACCGCCTCGTCGACGTCCATTCTTTCGAAGGTGGCCGCGGCATCCCGGGGATGTCCTTCCAGAAAGGTCGATACGAGAGACTCCATGGTGTTCATGACGCTCCGGCCTCCTCTTGGCGATAGGTTCTGGGCATGGCGAACATACAGAAACGGCGCAGAGATACGACGTTGACGACCGCGCGGATCGGTACTGTAAAGGCGAACAAATTGCCTTCACCCGTCGGCTATTCCGACGTTCGCAAACGAGCAGGGTTCTCTGCGGAAGGGGCAGTGACACCATCGCTGTGCATGAAACCACTGCGTTTAAACATCGAGGTCGCTGGTCGCCACCTGGTCCCAGTAGACCAGGGCATCGTCTTTCCACCGCACGAACTGCACGCCACCGTCCTGGGAGATGACCACGGCAATGGCGTCATGGATGGCATTGCAGAGGCGGTAAGCGGAGCGGTGGCGGGTCCCGACGCCTTCCGTGGAGACGGTGAGCGTTCGCACGGCCTCGGGGTCCACCGCCCGTTCAACCTGGTGGACCCCCGGCAGTTGCCCCGATATCTCTCCACCGAAACCAAGCAGCTCCATGCGATTGGTCAGGACCACGGCGCCGTCCACCGATGCCAGGCTGGCCACCAGATGGGTCAGCTCCACAATGGCCTCGTCCAGATGGGCGAACATCGACTGGGCGCACTCCATGTAATCCCGCCAGCTGACCTGTTTGTCCGCATTGCTGTCCCCGCCGCAGGACTCGGCCAGCGCATTCATGTACTTGAGAATGAGCGTACGAATCCGGTGGCGAGGTTCTTCTTCGGTAAAGGTATACTTGATACGCAGCATGGGCTTGTGCTCCGCTGTCTCTGCGCAGTGCCCTGGAGTCAGCGAAGCGGCGCAATGTTCCGGCGGCAGAAAGATGAGCGTCCCGCCGTGGTGAGAGTTTCGAATGGTACTGATGACCTGACGGGCCATCCGCTGGATGATCAAGCCCGGGAAATTCGGGTGCAAAGTTGCCCACGGCTTCTCTTCTCTTGCCCGTGCGGCATGGTGCAGCTTGAACAGTTCCTCCCGGTTGCCTTCAAAACTCTCTCGCAGCCACGTTGCTCCGAAAACGCCTGTCGCGGGAGAGGTCAAACCGCCGCGGAACAGTTTGCCGATCGTGACGGACCCTTTGGCCGCCGTAATCAATCCCGGGTCGGTGACGCTCACCACGAGGGAGCCGGGCAGGGGCAGAAAACTTCGCCGTCTGCCTTCGATGGCTTGGATCCAGTATGGTCCCGAGTGGACCAGCCCCCAGATCTGAAGCTGCTGGTCCTCGCCACGACGCACGCCGATCAGTGAGTGGTAGAAGTCAGCTGCAGGGGAGAGCCGCCGCAGTTCGTGCTCATTCAAGGGCCGAGGTTGGGTGAAGACCAGCCGATACAGACCTGTCGGCGGTCCGTGGTCGGGGTTGAAACGCTCGGGTTCACGCAGGATGAGCCGGAACCGTACCGGCCGTTCTTCTTCGTGAAGCAGGCTCGCCTGATAACAGGTCGACAGGAGCTGTTCCACCACCGGCTTTCCGGGAAGGGGGTCGATATCCGTGCTGTGGTCCAGATTACAGAATTCCCCGACGCATAAGTCCTTCTCCCAATGGTCCATGATGAAACCGGCCAATTCATGCGGATAGGCGTGCACCATCTCATCATCCCCTCTGGATCGGTGTACCCTGGAAAGTTGTGTCCAACAATACCATACCTCAAACGTTTTTTATAGCCGTTCGGCTACCGGCACCCACGAAATTGGAGCGGGTGCAAACCAATGGAGGTACGGCGACCAACTTGCCGGTGCTTTAGGTTTGATTCATTAGACGTTACCTAACACGAGGTTATTCGTTTCTTTGAGTGCCGGATGGTGCAGCGATCCACAGTCAAGATCGACCCGTTGTTTTATTGTCTCCCATGATCCCATAAGCAGATATACTTAGCGATTTGAAACGATTTTGGCCCATAAGGAACTTCCTGGGCATTGCATACCTCATGAAATGCCGAAAGAAACGAAAAATAGATTCTCTGGATCGAGAGTCTCAGTCGGATGCTATTGGCCGGAAACGGTTCCGGCAGCTTAGTGGACGGTTGCGGGAAGACCCCGTTTTTCACCGCCCTTACGCGATCACGGCGGACCCACCGCCACCGCCGATGGTCGTCTGTATCAGTCCTCTGGCTTCCACAAAGGCAATCCCGTCTGTGTGTCGTGCCCTCTTTCGAAGGCCGGGCCCTCGAAGAGTTGCAGCGTAAACTCGCAGGCGAAAACAATAGTGCCAGGGGCAAGATGTCCGCCGAAGGCATTTCCCTCATCATCGGCGAGACAGATATGGGCATGGACCATCGGATGATCTTCCTTAAGGGAGACGTTGCCGACGAGACTTACAATTTCAAGGGGCCGTTTCACGCGCAGGTTTTGATACTGCTTCTTGCCCTGATCGTAATACTGCAGTCGGGCCTCCTGAACCGCTCCGATAGCCTCGATCCGGCCGAGGGTGATCTTCTTTTCGGCACAGATCTGATTGAGAGAGGCAAGCAGGTCCGCGCCGTAGGGCAGACGCCCCATCAATATGCCGACCGGTTTTAAGGTTCGTATCATCTCTGGACCTCCTTTTGATATCCGGGCTCGTTAAGGTTCTGCAGGTTTATTGGGCATCTTTCCTCGGTACAAAAGCAGCATCCTTGGATCATAGTAAATCGTTCGGTTATGGAACGCTGGTCGCCGTCTCCTCTTTGGCAGCGACCTCCTCGAAGGGGATCCAACCGTGCTCGCGCAGCCAGCGGTCCGCTTCTTCCTGCCTCTCCAGATAGATCAGTACAACCAGATGGTCTCCTTGTTCCGGTTCAACCGACTCGTCCATGATCATGGTCTTCTTGTCGCGTTGCACGATGAGCGGGAGAAAGAGATGCTCCGGGCCTTCTTCCCCTTTTGCGAGGACGGGCGGATCTTTGGCTTCTTCGTTGGTGAGGACCCATTCTGCGGGGGCGGCCAGTTTTCTCTCCAGCCGCAGGGACCATAGATCCAGGCGACGGGGGGTTCCGAAGAGCACGTGCACCTTGTTTTCGGCTAATGCTTCCGGCGTCACACTGGTGTGGCCGCGGCGGAGCGCCACCCATACCCGAGGCACCTTGAACTCCTCCCGTGCTTTCTTGGCGAAAATGAAATTCACGCCGTCGTTGGATGTCGTGCACAGACACCCGGCGCGACCGTCGAGTTCGGCTCTTTGCGCCAGTGTGTCCGATAGGGCATTGCCATAGAGAACGCGAAAGCCCCGGTCTTCCGCCGTGCGGCAGATTGCAGGGTTGGAGTCGAGAAAGAGGACCTCTTGCCCCGCTTCGCGCAACAGCTCTCCGATGCAGAGGGACAAATCGCTGGCGCCCAGGATGGTATAGCCTGAATCCGACGGCCGTCGAACCCTCAGAAGCTTCGCCACAGCCGCGCCGCTCAGACCCTGCACCAGGACGGTGACGCCGATGACCAAAAAAACAAGTGCCCGCAACTCGTGTCCGCCGGCCATGCCGGCAGCGGTCAACCGTTCAGCAAAGAGAGAGGCAACGGCAGCCGCCACGATACCGCGAGGTGCCACCCAGGAGAGAAACAGTTTTTCACGGGTATTGAGGTCGGATCCGGCCGTGCAAACCAGCACGTTCAGCGGTCGCACCAGAAGCATCAGCGCCAGCACTGTACCCATGCCCGGCCAGCCCATCTGCGCAACCTCTCCGAGCCGCACGTCGGCGGCGAGCAGAACGAAGAGCAGGGCAATGAAAAGTACCGTCAGCTGTTCCTTGAACTCACGCAGGTCCCGAAGGGCCTGGGTCTTTGAATTGCCCACCAGGATGCCCGCTGTCGTTACAGCGACAATGCCGCTCTCCTGGACGAAGGCGTCAGCGATCTGGAACAGTGCCAGCACCATGGAGAGGGTAAAGACGTTTTCGAGTCCTTCAGGGAGCAGGCGGTGGATACGCAGAAGGCCCGCGATCACCAACCCTCCTGCCGCGCCCATGAGTATGCCGAGAGCGAGTCGGGTGAGAACGTCCAAGGAGCTGTCGGCCAGACTACTGCCCGCGGGACTGAGAGCCACCTCCAGGGCCACCACCGCCACCACGGCGCCGATGGCATCTATGAGGACCCCTTCCGCCTCGAGGATCGTGGCCACCTGGCGATGCACCCGAAGCCTGCGCAGGAGGGGATTGATGACCGTAGGACCCGTGACGATGACGAGCGTGCCGAAGAGAATGGATTGGGTCCAGTCCCAACCCAGGAGCAGATGCGCTGCAAGGGAACCGCCGACCGCGGTGATCACGGCGCCAACGGAGATCAGGCGCCGAATGCTCGAAGCCTGCCGTCGGATCTTTTTGAACTCGAGATTCAGTCCCCCTTCAAAGAGAATAATGGCCACGGCGAACCCGACCAGGGTATGGAGCGTCCCGCCGAGGTCTTGGGGATGGATCAGTCCCAGTACGTCAGGTCCCAGCAGCACACCGGTGGCAAGAAGCAGCACGATGCCCGGGACACGAAGGTGCCGCGCCGCAGCCTGGGCCACCATGCCCGAGGCCAGAGCCACCGCGACGATCAAAGCAGGATCGTGCTGAAGACCGGATGTCGCCATGCCGATGTCGCTTTCGCGGGGTGTGTGCCCCGGCGTTCCGGTTCGGGGGACGCGCACGAAAGCCTGCTATGCCTGCCCCCTCAGTGAGGTGCACCCGTTCGTGATCGAAAGACAACTATTGTATATCAGCATCCCCTCGGGAAGGCAAACGGAATGAACAAGACAACGTCGGATCACCGAGTGTGGTTGAAAATAGCCGATTAAAGAAAGCGTGGCCATCTCATTAGACAGAGACAGGAATCAGCGATGTTGTTCTACAATTGGATGCGAACGAAACCGGCCGTCAGTTTGGAGCTGAGCGATCCTGGAGAAGTAAGGGGGAATCTGATTTGGCAACTCGTGAGCAATATGCAACGACCGTTGTGGGCTCCTACAGCGTCCCGCGATGGTATGAATCGCTGGCAAAACAGGTGGCATTGGGGAGCCTGTCCAAAGTGGACATGGCCGACGCTCAGTACCGATCGACTCAGGGCGCCATCGTCGACCAGGAGACGGCGGGAATCCACATCATTCCCGGCGGGGAAATGCACCGCCGTACCAACGATCGGCATGCGCCGCCGAACGCGATTCGGTAACAAGCAGTTGGCGGTGGGTGCTGTAGATTTTCAGGATGCCAATGTGGAATCTGTAGACGCGATTGCCGAGAGGATCACGAAATACCGATGGCTCTTGCCGGAGCAGACCCTGATCACGACTTCCTGCGGGCTGAATCATCTGCCGCGGCACATAGCGTTCGACAAGCTCCGGGCTAGGCGCAGACAGAGTATAAGTTGGGGGATTGGTCGGAAGGGCGTTTCGAGGCCTTCAAGACAGAACGGTCCTGATCAATTCGACCACTTGCGAGGCGTCCTGACCTTTCTTGATGCAGTCGTCGGCCCCGCAGGCATCGGCGAGCTGCAGGAGTTCCCTTTCCTCCTTGGCCGAGAACAATAACATTTTGGTGTCTGACTGTCGTTTGACCAGTCGAACGATTTCGGTTCCCGAAAGGGCGGGCATCGACACATCCATCAGGACGCAGTCCGGTTTACTCCGCAAAATAGCCGCAGTGGTTCCCAACGCCTGGGATCGGATGAGGACGTCGAAGCCGGCGTCTTCAAGAGTACATTTTATGACTTCAAGGGTGATCTCGCAGTCATCGACGATCATCACTCTGGTTTTATCCACCGTTTCTTCTCCTGCAGAACAACCGCAGACAACATCTCAACGTTTCGCTTGCATGGTTATGGGATCCGACGTAAAAGATGGTACTGCTAAAGAATATCATGTACTAAGTTTGTAGGCGATATCTCGAATACATAATTTTGACTAGATATAACTGCGCGGGGGAGCACCACACCCAT
>CALZGC010000023.1 GCA_945786985.1 uncultured Nitrospirota bacterium
ATCTTTCACGGACAGATGCAGCCTGCGGAACTGGTGAACGCCTATGCCGGTGCCGACCTGTTTGTCTTTACCTCCAAGACGGAGACACAGGGGCTGGTCGTCCTGGAATCGATGGCAGCGGGAACGCCGGCCGTCGCCGTGGATGCGCCGGGGGTCCGGGACACGATCCGGGATGGTGTCAACGGATACCTGACCCCCGAAGACGCTGACGTCTTCTCCGAGAGGATTCTGAGTCTCATCGGCTCTCCCGAAACCCGAGCCGCTTTTTCGGAGGCCGCACAAAAGACGGCCGCAGACCATTCCGCCTCCCGAATGGCGGAGCGGATGCTGCAGGAGTATGCGGAACTGCTCCGGCGCCCGCCGGACACGCTCAACCCCGAAATCCATCATTTCAATATTCTCAAAGGGCTGCTTCGGGAAGCCGTCCGCGGGGCGCAGCCTTAATGGCCCTATTCCTAAATACGGTGGCATTCGCGTGTCGACGCGTCGGTTCCTCTGCATTGTTTCTTCTCCGGCGAAGGCCATCCTTCTCCGGGCCATCCTCCCGCTTCACTCTGATTCATGCCGCCAGCGGCGGTTTATACATGAAGGTATTCTTGGATCCGCTCGTTGCGGTGTAACGCCGTGGGTAGGCTTCGGCCGCGCCCCTGCCGGAACCCTCTTTTTTATGTTTTCCCTCCTTGCGAATTGTGATATGCTCCCCCGTTATTTTACGTAGAATCGAAGACGGAGGAGCTGTGGCCGACGCCGTTTCATACATTGCCAGAAAGATCCGGAGGCCCCATGCGATCCGGCAACTCGTGGGAATTCTGTTTCTCGTGCTCCTGACCGTGGTGGGTCGACCGGCCGGTGTGACCGCGGTGCTCCTGGGCGGCCTGTTGTCGGTCCTCGGCATCGCCGTTCGCTTCTGGGCCGGAGGGCATGTACGTAAAGACAAGGAGTTGGCCACCACGGGGCCCTACGCGTACGTGCGCAATCCTCTCTATGTGGGAAACGTGCTCATTGCGCTGGGGTTTTGCTTTCTCTCAGGCTATGGGTGGCCCTTTGTGGTCTTTGCCGCTCTCTATGCCTGGCTCTACATCCCCACCCTGCGCAAAGAGGAGAAAACCCTGGAAAAGCTTTTCGGCAACGAGTTTCGCCGCTACAAGAAAGAGGTCCGGGCCATGCTGCCGAGATGGACCCCCTACCGGACCGGCGCGGCGCCGTGGTCCCGGGCCCAGTGGGTGCGCAATGGGGAGCACATTGTGAACGCCGGCCTTGTCGCGGCCCTGATCATTCTTCTTCTGCGGTCTCTGCAATAACGACCAGCTCCCAACAGCACCTCAACAGGATGGGGCTCCCTCCGGGGATGCCCGCTGAGGCATGCCTGAGGGTTGTTGCCAAGACGGATATGGCATGCGTAAATCTCTTGACGAGGCAGCATGAATCCGAAAAGCGGGAACAGCGAGCGACCCGGTTTTGACCGCCGAATGACCCGGGAGGAGATCAATGCCCTGCCGATCCGGCGTTACGGCCGACGGGTCAGGATCGTTCGTACCCGACAGGAACTGGATACGGCGGTCGACCGACTGACAAAGGAACGCATCCTCGGCTTCGATACGGAAACACGACCCGCCTTCGAAAAGGGCCGGATCTATCCGCCGGCTCTGGTGCAGCTCGCGGGGCGACAGGGCGCTTACGTCTTCCAGCTGCGCCATCTGAAATTTCCCCGCGCCCTGCGGCGGCTTCTGGCCGACTCGGATATTATCAAGGCCGGCGTCGCCCCCGAATACGACGTCACCCAGCTCAAAGAGCTAGGCCATTTCCGGGACGCCGGGTTTGTCGATCTCTCCGAAGTGGCCCGGCGCTCCGGGATCAAGAATCACGGACTGCGCGGCCTTGCCGCCGTCCTGCTGGGTTTTCGGATTTCCAAACAGGCGCAACGGTCCAATTGGGCCCGGGAGACCCTGACACCGGCGCAGGTGCTCTATGCCGCGACCGACGCCTGGGTCAGTCGAGAGCTTTACCTGCGGCTCGTGCAGGACGGCGGGGGTCGTGGGGACGGGAGATGAACCCTTGCAGGATACCCTGAACCAGGAGGGTTCGCCGCTTCCGGCGAGCGTTCGCACGGTGGCGGTGGACGGCAAGACGGTCTACCTGATCGGGACGGCCCATGTCTCGCGGCAGAGCGTCGAGGATGTGCGTCGGACCGTGGCCGCGGTGAATCCCGAGGCCATCTGCGTGGAGTTGTGTCCGGCTCGGCACAAGGCCATCGTCCAGCGGGACGCTTGGAAGCAGATGAACATCTTCAAGGTCATCCGCGAAAGGAAGGCCGTTTTTCTGCTGGCCCAGCTCATCATGACCGCCTTTTACCGGAAGATCGGCGAGCAGCTCGGGGTCGAGCCGGGTGCGGAAATGGTGGAGGGCGTGCGCCAGGCGGAGCGTCTGGGAGCGGTGCTGGTGCTGGCCGATCGGGACATCGACGTGACCCTCAAGCGCGTCTGGGGGCACCTCAATTTCTGGAACAGACTCAAGCTGATGTTCCACCTACTCGCAGGGCTCTTCATCGGCGCGGACATCGACGGGGATGCCATCGAGGAGCTAAAAGACCGGGACCAACTGGAAAACGTCCTGAAATCGTTCAGTGAAGCCTTCCCGGAAATCAAGCATCGCCTTCTGGATGAGCGGGACCTGTACCTCGCTCAGAAGATACGAGAGGCCCCCGGTCAGACCATTGCAGCCGTGGTAGGTGCGGCCCATGTGCCGGGGATCGAAAGGGAGATCGGAGAGAGCCATCAACTGGAGCCCCTCACGCAGGTGCCGCCCAAGTCCCCCGTGGGCGCGGCTCTGAAGTGGATCATTCCGGGGATCATCGTGGCGCTGCTGTTCGCCGGGTTCGTGCGCGACGGGACCCAGCACTCCATGGAGTCCATCCGGATCTGGTTTCTGGTCAACGGCACCCTCTCGGCCCTGGGAGCAGCCTTGGCCCTGGCACACCCGCTGGCAATCCTCTCCGCCTTTTTGGGGGCCCCCCTGACCAGTTTGAACCCGCTGATTGCGGCCGGCTGGGTGGCCGGTCTCGTGCAAGCCTGGGTCAAGAAGCCGACCGTTCAGGATCTGGAGCAGTTGCCCAATGCCGTGGTTTCCGTCAAAGGATTCTGGATGAATCCCGTCAGTCGTATCCTGCTGGTGGTGGTGCTTGCAAATGTGGGGAGTTCTCTGGGGACCTTTATTGCGGGGGTCTGGATCGCCCGGCGGACCTTTCCGGGATAATCGGCCCACTTCCTGTTCAGCGCGGCGGCGGGCCAGGGAGAGGGCCCCTGCCCCGCGTCACCGAAAGACTAGTCGACCAGAACCTGAACGTTGCCGCTCTCGCGCAGGGACTGGATATACTCCGCCATTTTGCCCTGCGACGCCGTGGCCTGCAGGTACTGAGCGATGCGCTCCCTGGTTTCCTCGTAGGATTGCCGCTTCTCCGGTTTCTTATCTTCAGCACGGATGATATGGAAGCCCACCGGTGATTCGACCACATCGCTCAGCTCTCCCGGTTTGAGCGCGAAGGCCGCGTCGCTGAATTGGGGAACCATCTGCTGTCGGGCGAAGAATCCCAGGGAGCCTCCGTTTTCAGAGACCGAGGGATCTTCGGAATTGGATTTGGCGACCTCCGAGAAGTCCTCCCCGCCGCGAACGCGCTTCAGAAGCGCCTCGCTCTTCTTGCGGGCCGCCTCCCGCGTGGCCGTGTCGGCATCGGGATCGACCCGTACCAGAATGTGGCTGGCCTTCACCATTTCGGGCTCCACAAACTTCTCCTCGTTCTCCGTGTAGAAGGCCTTGATCTCTTCCTCGGAAGGGCCCGGGCCCGTGCGGACCTTGGCCTCCATCAGGTGATTGATACGCATGCTGTTGGAGATCTTCGCCCGCAGATCGGCGACGCTCATCCCCTGCTGGCTGAGGGCGGCTTCGAACTCACCTTCTCCGGGGAAACCACTTCTGAATTCTTTCATTTTCTCATCGATCTGTGCATCGACATCCTTCATCGTGACTTTCTCGCTCTCCTGGATCAGAAGCTCCGTTGTGATCAGCTGCTCCAGGACCTGCTTTTTGAACTCTTTCATCTGCTCGTCGGAGTTCAGCATGGTGCGCAGCTGAGGGTTTTGTCCGATGGCCGCCGTCATGGCGTCCATGAGATCGGATTCACGGATTTCCTTCTTGTTGACCTTGGCCACCACCTTGTTTTCGATGACGGCTTCCGCCGGCGCAGGGGTGGTTTTCTCGGCCATTTTCGGTTTCTCTGCCGCCACGCAGGCCGGATAGATGCCAAGGGCCAAAAGCAGGGCTAGCGCACGGATGATCTCATGTCGTGTTTTCAATCTGAATCTCCTCATAACGGGTATATGATTGGAAAAAGACTCAAAAAAAGGATAACAGCTGAGGGGGCTGAGGGTCAATATATTTGTTTGGAGCCCCTTGGAAGGCGGCATTGACACGGGCCGCTGCATCCGGTATTTTGAGGCCCTTACGGACGAGGGCGCGGAGCAACAAGGGATGAAACTGACGGTACTTGGTTCGGGAACCGGTTTCCCGTCCTCCACGCGGGGCGGCCCCGGCTTTTTGGTTCAGACCGGGGGGCTCTCGGTGCTGATGGACCTGGGCAGCGGGACCCTCGCCAAGCTTCACGGGCTCGGCGTGTCGCTTGAGCGCATTGGACCGATTCTGATTACACACCTGCACCCGGACCATGTGGCGGAGTTGGTCTCCCTTCTCTTTGCGCTGAAGAACATTCTCGTTGCCCGACGCGAACCCCTTCGGTTCATCGGATGCCGCGGTCTGGCTGCCCTGGTGAAAAAACTGGAAGCCGCCCACGGGGAGTGGATCCGCCCCAAGGACTTCCGGGTGGAAATAGACGAGATGGTCGAGGAGACGCTCAGCTTGGGCGATCTGAGAATTACGGCCGTTCCGGTCGAGCACACCGCCGGGAGTGTGGGTTTCCGCGTGAGCGACGGCGCGGGTGCGGTGCTGGCCTATTCGGGCGACACCGATTTCTGTCCTGCCCTGATCGATCTGGTGCACGGTGCGGACCTGGCTGTTCTGGAGTGCTCATTCCCCGACGAGAAGAAGTGTGCCGGCCACCTGACGCCCGGCGAAGCCGCGCAGGCCGCCTCCCGCGGGGGCGTGAGCAGGCTGATGCTCTCCCATTTGTATCCCGAATGCGACGGTGTCGATCTGATAGCGCAGTGCCGCCCCTTCTTCAACGGGGAGGTCATCCTCGCGCACGACCTTCTGGAGCTGACGCTGTGAACGGGCCGCGGTGGCGGCCAACGGGGGGAGGTTCTGAAAGGAGCTAGGCTGAGCAGGGTTGGTGCAACAGAGTTTTGCGGGTCCGGTAGAGGTCGGTCTTGACCGCACCGATGGAGCGTTGGGTCTTCCGGGAAATATCTTTCGTGCTCAGCCCGTCGAAATGTTTCATGTAGAAGATCTTCTTGCTTTCCGACGGCATGTTGTCCAGTTTCCGGCGCCAGTCACAGAGAAACTCCCGGTATTCAATATGCTTGAGCGGGGTGTGCCTGTCGACGGTGTCGTGTTTGGGCACTCCCTCCTCGAGGGGCTCGAAGTGTGAGGAAGCCTTCTGTTTGCTCCGGATCCAGTTGCGGACCATGTTTTTCGTGATGCCGAAGAGCCAGCAGGAGAGGGACGATTTTCCGAGATACGTCTCGAAAGACTGCACTGCGGCCATGAAGACGTCCTGGGTCAGATCTTCCGTATCGGCGTGATTTCTCACCTGTACAAAAATATAATTATACACCTTCTGGAAGTGCTTCTCGTAGAAGGCGTCGAAAGCTTCCCGGTCTCCCGAAACTATCTTTGCGACCAGTGCCTTGTCGTTATTCTCCACCGAAACCCCTTTCGCGTCCGGGTACGGCTCCGCACCCGCAAGTATCCAGAAAATTCTGCAAGATGGGTGCCACAAGCCGCCGCCGGGACGCTAAACAGCTTCCGTGCACTTGTATATTATTGATTAATCTAGGGTTTATGCCGCAGGGGGCACACAAGAAAACGCGGCATTCCGGCCGCAAATACGGTTGTCAGGTCGTATAAAAGGCACGGCGAAGCGAAAAAGTTTTCCCAAAAAAGGAAAACTTTTTCCCACATTGGGCAACCGGATTCCACTACTTGAGGAACTCGGCCAGGAGGTGGTCCACCTCTTCCTGGTCTATGGCTTCCCGATTGGCTCCCTGCAGCAGGTCGAGCATTTTTTCGCCCCGC
Source organism: uncultured Nitrospirota bacterium (assembly GCA_945786985.1). Taxonomy (GTDB): domain Bacteria; phylum CG2-30-53-67; class CG2-30-53-67; order CG2-30-53-67; family CG2-30-53-67; genus CALZGC01. The sequence continues at coordinate 6,244 of CALZGC010000023.1, forward strand.
TTGACGGTTTCGTCATTCGGGTCCTCTTCCTTGCGCATGCGGATCCCGAAATTGAACAGGATGGAAATCAGCTTCTTTTCAAGCTCCTCCTCAACGGCCATCAGCTTCAGCAGCTTCTGGCCGGTGAGATCTTGAAAGGAGAGGTCCGTCATAATCCGGGTCAGATGGGTGCTGTTCTCGCTGGTCATCCCTTCCATTTCCTGCAGATGCTCCGCGAGGGACTCCTCTTCCCGGGTAATCTCGGTGAGGCAGTTTTTGATGATGTCGAACTTTTCGCTCAGTTTGAGGTGGCCTGTCTGCACCGCCTCGGTGAGACCCATGATGCTGGTGGCCGCCTGCTCGGTCTCCTTCAGGATGGAAGAGAGCTCTCTCGATGTGGCCGGGCCCTTCTCCTCGGCGATCGGGGCAAGCTCCTGCTCTAGGCTGCCGGCGATATTCTTCTTGAGCTGAACGATCTCGTCGGAGACTTCTTTGATTCGCGTCAGAAGCTCCTTGTAGAGCTTCTCATAGGAGCCCTCCCGGGATGTCTGGCGATCAAAGGCGGGCAGCACTTCCTTGGCGTCGTATAACGGGAGGCGCTCGTCGTTGTGCTGGATCTCTCTGGGCAGATGCAGGGGGAAATTCTGGGGCGGCAGGATGGCGTAAAGCCCATCTACCTGGACGGCTGCTTTTCGTCCGTTCACGTTGACCAACAGAATGTAGCGCGCATTTTCCCGGTTTTGCATGAGGCCCTCCTCAACGATCTCAACGCTTCTTTTTAGTCTGCATGGGGGAGGCATGGGATTCCGCTGGATCGGACCCATGCTGCATGTTGCGGAATACTGCAACACTATACACGTATCCCAGTGATCTTTCAACAACAAAGGTGGCCGAAGCACCGCAGTTTTGCCCGTCTTCTTGAAAGACGCCATGGACCGGTGAGCAGAGGCCTGTTGCCCCTGCTTTGGCAGCGGAGCCCCCCGGGGAATTGACATCTGCTGTCCGGCGGCATATGCTTCGAGACCCACAGCACTGGCGCGAGGAGACCATGAGCCGTTCGTCCAAACGATGGGTCCGGGAACACCGCAAAGACCCTTATGTGCAGAAGGCCCGGCAGGAGAAGTATCGTTCCCGCTCAGCCTACAAACTGCTTCAGATTCAAGAGCGGCTCCCGCTGATGCGTCCGGGCGACGCGGTGGTCGACCTGGGGGCGGCCCCCGGAGGCTGGAGCCAGGTGGCCGCGAAGCGGGTCGGCCCGAAGGGCTGCGTCGTGGCGGTGGATCGCCTCGCCATGGAACCGATTTCCGGCGTGGATGTGCTGCAGGGCGATATCGGGGAGGCCGCCACCGTTGATTCTCTTCTGGAGGCTCTGTCCGGACGAAAGGCGGATCTGCTCCTGTCGGACATGGCACCGAGCACCACCGGGATTGCATCGCTGGACCATGATCAGAGCATGGCGCTGGCGGGTCGCGTGATGGATCTGGTCCCCCGGCTGCTCCGTTCGGGAGGTGGGCTGGTGCTCAAAGTGTTTCAGGGAGGGGACTTGCCGGGGCTGCAGCGCGAGATGGGGAGCCGCTTCAAGACAGCCAGGACCTGGAAACCTCCGGCATCCCGCACGCGGAGCGTGGAGGTCTACCTTGTGGGGCTTGGATTCCGGGGGTAACGCGACGCACGACCCCGGGGGCGCGCGGGCTGAGGGCTCGGCGGGCCCATGGTTGGATGCGTAGGGACATCTGTTGTGGTATACTGCGGCTGAAAAGCCCGAAGAGGGGGGAGACCGGAAGAGGGGGAAGGCATGGATAGCCTGTCCATTACCCGCGAAATGCTCAAACAGCTGATTCAGGAGGCCGAATCCAAAGGGGCCACCCGAATCAAACGGATCGTTCTCGAGGTAGGTGAGATGAGCGGTCTTGATTCGGGGGAGCTGCACCGGAATTTCGACCTCCTCAGCCGGGAAACTCTTGCCGAGGGGGCGACGCTCTCCATTACGGAGATCCCGCTCAACGTGCGCTGCCTTTCCTGCTCCGCCGAATATACGGCCAGCGGCTATCTTATGAGATGTGCCGCCTGCGGCAGCTTGGCCTCGGAGCTGGTCTCGGGCAACGAGCTGCGTGTCAAGGAAATGGAAGTGAGTTGATCTCCGTCGGGGCGCACCAAATCCCGGCCCTCCATGCTGCGGTCTCAACCGTTCCCCCCAACAGGCATGCACTCTATCTACCGTAAACCCGCTGCGAAGGACCCGGGGAGATTCAGCGGGATTTTCCATGGCTCTCTATCTGGCTTTAAGCAGCCCTTTTCAGCATCTCCGCGGCCGGCGCCCGCCGGACTCGGTCCTTCCCGGACCTGGGGTGTTCTCCGCAAACCGTCGAGCCGGCCGTCCCGATGCCGGCGGGATAAGGGGTTGATCTTTCATCTGAAATCGATTAGACTGCCCGACCAGTATCCGAAATGAAAGCCCTGCTTCACGGCAGGGAGACGCCATTATCGCCCCGCCGCAGGCGGGCGATCCTGAAGGAGGAACGACCCTATGTCATGGGATCCCAACAGGCCGGGAAAAGGCCCCTGGGGGCAGGGTCCGCCGCCTATTGACGAGGTGGTCAAGAAATTCGAGCAGTCTCTTCAGTCTTCCCTCGAGTCGGTTAAGCGAAAACTGCCGGGTGTCTGGGCGCTGCTGCTGGTGGTGCTGCTGGTCTGGCTGGCGTCGGGGATCTATATCGTCCGTCCCGATGAGCAGGGGGTGGTAAAGCGGTTCGGGGAGATGGTCCGCACCGCCGGCCCCGGTCCACACTGGCACCTCCCCTATCCCATCGAGACCGTCCTCAAACCGAAAGTAACCAAGGTCCATCGGGTGGAGATCGGTTTTCGGACCGTGTCTTCCGGTCCGCCGGCCCGGTACCGCGAAGTTCCCTCGGAGGCGCTCATGCTGACGGGAGACGCCAACATCGTCGCCCTGGAGTTCATCGTCCAGTATCGGATCAAGGACCCGGTCCCGTATCTTTTTCATATTCGCGACCAGGAAACGACCATCAAGGACGCGGCCGAGGCGGCCATGCGGGAAGTGGTGGGGAAGAATAAAATCGACGAGGTGCTGACGGAGGGGAAACTCCAGGTCCAGGAGGACACGAAAGTTCTGATGCAGGAGATCCTCGATCGCTACGAAGCGGGGATCAAGGTCGATGCCGTCCAGCTGCAGGATGTGCTGCCGCCCAAGCCGGTCATTGCCGCCTTCAAGGATGTGGCCTCCGCCAAAGAGGACCGGGAAAAGACCGAAAACCTCTCCCTGGGGTACCGCAACGACATCCTCCCGAAGGCCAAGGGACTGGCCCGCCAGATCATCAACGAGTCCGAAGCTTACAAGGAGGCCAAGATCAATCAGGCCAAGGGGGATGTGAGCCGCTTCCTGCAGGTGCTGCAGGAATACCGCAAGGCCAAGGAGGTCACCCGGACCCGGATCTATCTGGAGACGATGGAAGAGGTGCTGGCCGAGACGGACAAGATTATCATCGATCAGCAGACCTCGGACAAAATGCTCCCCTACCTGCCGCTGGAACGCTTCCGCAAGGGTGGGGCCGGAAAGGCAGCAACCGAAGGAGGGAGACGATGAAAAAGACGGCGGCAGCCATGGCTCTGGTGCTCGTCATCGCCCTGGTCCTGGCGACCCAGACCTTCTACACCGTGGATCAGACGGAGTCGGCCATCGTGTTGTTACTCGGAAAACCGGTGCGTACGGTCTACGATCCGGGACTTCACGTCAAGACCCCCTTCATGCAGCAGGTGCTCTCCTTCGACAACCGGGTGCTCGAATACGATGCCGACGCGCGCGTGATTGTGACCAAGGACAAGAAGAATCTCGTCATCGACAACTACGCCAAATGGCAGATCAAGGACCCCCTCAAGTTCTATCAGACCATGCGGAACGAGATGGGCGCCCAGGCCCGACTGGACGATATCATCTACTCCAATCTCCGGGCGGAACTCGGCAAGTATACCCTCTCCCAGGTGGTCGCGGAGAACCGCGCGCACATCATGGAGGCTGTCACCACAGACACCAACCTGTTGGCGCTGAGCTACGGGATCGAAGTGGTCGATGTTCGGATCAAACGGGCCGAGCTGCCCGAGGAGAACGAGAACCACGTGTTCGGGCGGATGCAGGCTGAGCGGGAGCAGGAGGCGAAACGCTACCGTTCGGAGGGGGAGGAAGCGGCCATCACGATCCGGGCCGAGGCGGACAAGGAGCGGACCATCCTGCTGGCCGAAGCCCGCCGCACCGCGGAAGAGCTGCGGGGGCAGGGCGATGCGGCCGCGACGAAGATTTACGCGGAAGCCTATGAGCAGGACCCGGAGTTCTTTGATTTCATCCGCACCATGGAAGCGTATAAGAAGGCGATTAGCGACGAGACGCTTCTGGTGCTGGGGCCCGACGCGGAGTTCTTTCGCTTCCTTAAATCGGAGCGCTGACGGGGCGCGTCCCGGCCGCCGGGCGGCCTGCCGACGCGAAAATCCTACACGACATGACGGGTTGACGATGAAGGGTGAACTGATCCATTTCCGGGTCATTCAGGGGTTGTGGGCACTGCGCATGGGGAAGTGCCCCAAATGCCGGGCCCACCTGGTGCATAGACTGAAAAAGAGCTGCATCATCTGCGGGTGGAGGGCCTACGGCTATGTGGAGCCGTACGTCTATTGCAACATGGCCGACTCACCGGAGGGATGAATCGAAAAGGAGCCATCCATGAAAGAGGCGGTGCACGACCTGTATCTACAGGGCAAACTCCATTTCAACCACGGGGACTACGAGAAGGCGCGGGAGTGCCTGGAGATGGTTTTGAGCCATGAGCCCGAACTGGCCGAAGTGCACGGGAAGCTCGGCACGATCTACCATGCGGACGGCAAGTTCCGCAAAGCCTCCACCGCTTTCCGCCGTGCCCTTGAAATCAATCCCAGCTATACGGAAGCCGCGTTGAACCTGGTCATCAGTCTGAATGAAAGCGGGCGTTTCGAGGAGGCCGAGGAGGTCTTCCGCAGGGCGGCCCGCATCGTGCAGGGCGCATCCCTGTCCGTGGACCCCTTCGTGCGTGGCAAACTCACCGGGATGCATGTGGAGACAGCCGATGGCTATATGGAAATCGGATGGTTCAACGAGGCCATCCAGGAATACGGCATGGCGCTGAAACTGCGCCCCGAATCGACGGAAGTGCTGACCAAGCTCGGTCTGGCCCACCGCGAAAAGGGCGAGATGAATGAAGCCGTCCATTATTTGAACCGCGCCCGTTCGCTCAACCCCGGGCACATTCCTGTGCTGCTTCATCTGGGGCTCACCTATTACAAACAGGGACGGATGGATCTGGCCATTGAGGAGTGGAATGCCGCGAAACGGATGGACCCCGATTGCCGGGAGGCGACCGTTTTTCTGCGCCTCGTAGACGATTCGAGTGACACCGGGGCACAATCCGCCTGAGCCTTCCGGACCACAACACGCCATGCCCATCCTCGAAATCAGAGACTTGAGCGTTCAGTTTCACACCGACTCGGGAGTCATCCACGCGGTCAATGGGATTGACTTTACCCTGGAGAGGGGCGAAGTCTTGGGGGTGGTGGGCGAGTCGGGCTGTGGCAAGAGCGTCACGGCGTTGGCCATTCTCAGGCTCCTGCCGGTACCACCGGCCCGGATTGCCCGGGGAAAGATCCTCTTCGAGGGGCGGGATCTGCTGAAAGAGACGGAAGAGGAGATGCGTGCCATTCGGGGCAACCGGATCTCCATGATCTTCCAGGAGCCGATGACCTCCCTCAATCCGGTCTTTACCATCGGGAACCAGATTGCCGAAGCGGTCATGCTCCATCAGGGGCTCCCCAAGTTGGACGCCCTCGAGAGGACCGTGGCCCTTCTCAAGCGGGTGCAGATCCCTTCGGCGGAGCAGCGCATCCGCGACTATCCGCACCAGCTCTCCGGCGGGATGCGCCAGCGGGTGATGATCGCCATGGCCCTGTCGTGCAATCCTTCCATACTGATCGCTGATGAGCCGACCACCGCGCTGGACGTGACCATTCAGGCTCAGATCCTTGAGCTCATGAATAAGATCCGCCGGGAATCGGAGATGTCGATCCTGCTGATCACCCACGACCTGGGCGTGGTCGCGGAGATGGCGGACCGGACGCTCGTCATGTATGCCGGGGAAGCGGTGGAGTATGCCCGGACAGCCGACCTCTTCGCGCGCCCCTCCCACCCCTACACCATCGGCCTGCTCGACTCGATCCCGCGCCTCGGCGAGGAGAGCGGGGCGCGGCGTCTCAAGACGATTCCCGGTTCGGTGACGGAACTCCTTTCCCGCGCCAGCGGCTGCCACTTTGCCGAGCGCTGCCGCTACGTCACCGGAGAGTGCCGACAGCAGAATCCGAATTTCATCGAGCTGGAGGCCGGGCATTTCGTCCGGTGTTGCAAGAACGTGGGGGAAAGGGCGAAGCCCCGTTAGAAGTATCACACCCAAATGAGTCAAACATCCGGGCTGAGCAGAATCTCATTCGACCGGACTTCTAACGGGGTGAGGGGGAAAAACTCCTATAGCAGGGAAGATGAAAGTGTCGACCATTCTGGAAGTGAACGGCCTCAAGAAGTACTTCCCCATTGACAAGGGGATGTTTCGCGCGTCTTCCCATGTGGTGCGGGCGGTGGACGGCGTGGACCTGCGGCTGCAGGAGGGGCGCACCGTCGGCCTGGTGGGGGAATCGGGGTGCGGCAAATCGACTGTGGGCAAATGCGTCCTTCGGCTCATCAAGCCGACCGCGGGCGAGATCCTCTTTCGGGGCGACAACATTCTCCATAAGAGCGGCTCGGAGATGCGCAAGATCCGCCGCGAGATGCAAATCATCTTTCAGGACCCCTTCGCCTCCCTCAATCCCCGCATGACCGTCGGGCAGGCGGTGGAGGAGTCCCTCAAGATCAACACGCCCATGAAGCGCCCCGAGCGGATCCAGCGGGTGGTGCAGCTGTTGGAGGACGTCGGGCTTTCGGGAGAAGATTTTAACAAATATCCCCACGAGTTCAGCGGCGGACAGCGCCAGCGCGTCGGGATTGCCCGGGCCCTGGCCGTCCATCCGAGCCTCATCATTGCCGATGAGCCGGTCTCCGCGCTCGATGTCTCCATCCGGGCCCAGGTCCTGAACCTGCTGCAGGAGCTCAAGGAACGCTATCGGCTCACCTATCTCTTTATTTCGCACGACCTGAGTGTGGTGGAGTATCTCTGTGACCGCGTGGTGGTGATGTATCTCGGCAAGGTGATGGAGGAGGCGGACCGCGCGGATCTCTACAAGACGCCGCTGCATCCTTACACACGGGCGCTCCTCTCCGCGGTGCCCATCCCCGACCCGTCGGTGAAGCGAAAGCGCATTCCGCTGACGGGGGAGATCCCGACGGCGTCCAATCCACCCCCGGGATGCCTCTTTCACACCCGCTGTCCGGAACGCTTTGAGCCCTGTGACAAGGTTCTGCCTCCCCTGTTCGCACAAGAGGGAAACCGCGTCGTGCGGTGTTTACTCTACCAGTAATGACGACCGGCACAGTTGCGTGCAAGCCGGCTGAAAGCCACTCTACTTCCTACCAGGTGCATTAAATAGATTGTATATGACACTAATGGTTCCTCACCCCCGTTACACGCTCTGTATCTAACGGGGCAGGCTTTATCCTTTCCTCCCGCAACGGGCGAGAGGACGGAAATGGCCATAGACGGTTGCCCGCCCCCGACTCCCTGTGCGTGGGTAGAGGGCAGGGGTGAGGGGTCCAAAAATGCAGTCATATCTAATGCTCGGAGTGGTATTTAAACGGGTGATTTACCGAGGGGTGTGAACCGGGAAGGTTATTCCTCCCATTTCTCGTAGCAGACGATCTCCTGCATCCCTTTGCGGCCCCGGAACGGGGGGGACTCGGCCGGATAGCCGAGAGGGGTCATCCCCACCACCCGCCAGGGGTTGGGGATCTGCAGCAGCTCCTTCACCGCCTCTTCGTTGAACGCGCCGATCCAGCATGTACCGAGCCCTTCGGCGGCGGCGGCGAGCATCATATGGTCCAGCGCGATGGCCACGTCCATGGCGAAGCTCTTCATATAGTTGCCCTGGCGCTGATAGCAGTCCTCTTCATGGCCGCAGGCCACAATGCATAGGTCCCCCATGGCCAGATGGGCCTGTTTGCCCCCCCGCGTGCACTCCACCAGGGCCCGGCGGGTTTCGGGAGAACGGATCACCATGAATTTCCAGGGCTGGAGATTCACGGCCGAAGGCGCCAGCCGCCCCGCGTCCAGCACCCGCTCCAGGATCTCAGGAGCAATCATTCTGTCGGAGAATTTCCGAACACTCCGTCGTATCGACAAGGTTTCATATAATTCCAAGACTAATTACTCCTCATCAGAACCCCTGAATCTACCAAGACGTTTTCTCGCCATATTGTGCGGTTTTTCGGACTCTAAGGCCACCCCAGACCTGGAGGGAATCAAACCCAAAGGGGGCAAACCCATTGATTTTCAATTGATCTTTAGAAACCTTTGCACTATGATAGCATACTATCTAGAGAAAACTTCCAGGTCAATCCTTTCATCAAAAACTCCTATATAGATTCTTGCGTTTTTCAACGGACCCGGTATAGACTTGGAGAAACGAGATGAGGAGACCCATACAAGGCGGATCGAACAGGGACGAACGCATGGACAAGCGCTGCCTCTATGTGACGCTCAATGCCATCACCGGAATCACCCCGCGCCGCTTCTGGCAGATCGTGGGGCAGGAGGCGCTCCTCGAGGCTCTCTGGCGCGGTTCGCAGGACGCGGCCGCAGCCCTGGGGCTGACCCCGGAGGTGCTCCGGCGCGTGCGGCGGGTGGAGCCGGCGCAGTTTCTGGAAGCGGAAGAGGCCCGGGTCCGGGAGGTCCGGGGGCGGATCATCCTGCACGGGGAGCCCGATTATCCCCGGGGGTTGATGCAGATTGACGACCCGCCGCCCGTTCTCTATATCATCGGGGAGCTTTGTAAGGAGGACCGTCTCGCGCTGGCTATCGTCGGCTCCCGGGCGGCCTCCACGCAGGGGCGGTTGCATGCCGAGCGGATTTCGGCGAAGCTTGCCGCGGGGGGGTTGACGATTGTGAGCGGACTGGCCATGGGGATCGATACCCGGGCTCACCGGGGGGCCCTGGCCGGCGGCGGGCGCACCCTGGCGGTACTGGGGTGCGGCCTCGATTATCCCTATCCGAGGCACAACCGTGAGCTGAGAAGCCGCATTGTCCAGCAGGGTGCGTTGATCAGCGAGTTCCGGATGGGCACCCGTCCGGTTCCGATGAACTTTCCCCGGCGCAACCGGGTGATCAGCGGGCTGGCCATGGGAACCCTGGTGGTGGAGGCTGCTGAAAAGAGCGGATCCCTCATTACGGCGCGCTATGCACTGGAGCAGGGCCGGGATGTTTTTGCCATCCCCCGAAACATCGATGCCTCCAACAGTTCCGGTGTCAACGCCCTGATTCAGAAAGGGGCCAAACTGGTTCAGGGATTGAACGATATTGTTGAAGAGCTGCCCGCCGCCGTGCAGCAGTATCTCGCCGTCAAAGAGGAGGCGTCGGTCAACGGCGTCCCCGACGGCGATACGGGGGCGGCGACGCTGCTCGAGCTGATCGATCGGGAGCCGATCCATATCGATGAGCTGACACGAAAAGCAACAATAACTCCGGCGGCGATCTCGTCGCTGCTCATGAAACTGGAACTCCAGGGGCTCATCCGGCAGTTGCCCGGGAAGCACTACACCCGGCAGTGAGCGCCCGACAGGATAGACAACAAGACAACGGAGGACTGCATGGGTAAATCATTGGTGATAGTGGAATCACCGTCGAAGGCCAAAACCATCAATAAGTTTCTCGGCAAGGATTATGAGGTGGTTGCGTCCGTAGGGCACGTCCGGGATCTTCCGAAAAAGGAACTCGGCGTCGACGTGGAGGGGGGCTTCGAGCCCAAATACGAGACCATCCGCGGCAAGGGGAAGGTGCTGACCGAAATCCGCAAGGCCGCCCAAAAGGCGGACGCCGTCTATCTGGCTCCCGACTTCGACCGTGAGGGGGAGGCCATTGCCTGGCATATCGCGTCGGTTCTCGACCGGAAAGACAAAGAGGTCTACCGGGTGATTTTCAATGAGATCACGAAGAAGGCCATTGCCGAGGCGTTCCGCAATCCGGGCCGCATCGACGAGAACCGCGTCAATGCACAGCAGGCCCGGCGCATCCTGGACCGGATCGTGGGCTACAAGCTCTCGCCGCTGCTCTGGGACAAAGTGCGGCGGGGCCTCTCCGCCGGGCGGGTCCAGTCGGTCGCGGTCCGGCTGGTCTGCGAGCGCGAAGCGGAGATCAAGGCCTTCAATTCCGAGGAGTACTGGTCGATCACGGCGGAACTGGCGGGGAGCGAGCCGCCCCCCTTTGAAGCCAAGCTGGCCAAGATCGACGGGAAGAAGGCGGAAATCCCCAATCAGGAAAGCTCAGACCGCATTCTGGGGGCCCTGCAGGGGAAGGACTTCCGGGTCGATCGCATCGACAAGAAACAGAAGCGGCGAAACCCCGTGGCTCCCTACACGACGAGCAAGCTTCAGATGGAGGCCTCCCGGAAGCTCGGCTTCTCTGCGAAGAAGACCATGATGGTGGCCCAGAAGCTCTACGAAGGGGTCTCCGTCGGTGCCGAAGGAAGTGTCGGATTAATCACCTATATGCGGACCGACTCCACCCGAGTTGCCGACGACGCTCTGACCGAAGTCCGGCAGCTCATTCTCGACCGTTACGGAAAAGAGTATCTGCCCGGGAAGCCGAAACAGTATGCCAAGGGGAAGGGGGCTCAGGACGCCCACGAAGCCATCCGGCCCACCTCCGTGCTGCGCGACCCCGAGGCGATGCAGCCGCACCTGGAGAAGGATGGACTTCGTCTCTATCAGCTGATCTGGAATCGTTTCGTGGCCAGCCAGATGAAAGCGGCCGTTCTCGATACGACCTCCGTCGACATCGGCGTCAACGGCCACACCTTCCGCGCCACCGGCTCGACGGTGCGCTTCAAAGGGTTCATGACGGTCTACCTGGAGGCGGTGGGGAAGGCGGAGGCCGCCCTGGAAGGGGAGAAGCTCCTCCCGCCGCTTGCCGAGGGCCAGCTGCTCAAGGTGGACAAAATAGAGCCCAAGCAGCACTTCACCCAGCCGCCGCCGCGCTACAGTGAGGCGACCCTGGTCAAGGAGCTGGAGGAGAAAGGGATCGGACGCCCCAGCACCTATGCCGCCATTCTCAGCACTATTCAGGATCGCGAGTACACGGAGCTCCAGGAGAAACGTTTTCACCCCACACCCCTCGGGGTGCTGGTCAACAGCCTTCTGGTGGAGAGCTTCCCCGATCTTCTCAATGCCCAGTTCACGGCCAACATGGAAGGAGAGCTCGACCGGATTGAAGAGGGTCAGTCCGACTGGAAGGGGACGCTGAAGAGCTTTTACGACAAGTTCATGGGCGATCTGGAGCAGGCCAAGAAAACCATGCGGGACGTCAAGAAAGATGTGGAGGAGACGAACATCATCTGCGAGAAGTGTGGTCAGGGGATGGTCATCAAATGGGGCTACAACGGAGAATTCATCGCCTGTTCGGCGTATCCGGACTGCAAGAACACCAAGGACTTTCTCCGGGACGACGACGGCCGGATCCAGATCATGGAGGTGGAGAAGACCGAGGAGCGGTGCCCCAAGTGCGACGGCGACATGGTCGTGAAAAAAGGACGCTACGGACAGTTTCTGGCCTGCACCCGATACCCCGAGTGCAAGACGACACGCCGGCTCGTTCAGGATGAGACCGGCAAAATCCGGGCCGCCGAGGAGGAGCGCACCGACGAGGTCTGCGACAAGTGCGGCAGCGCCATGATCGTGCGCCATGGGCGTTACGGCAAGTTCCTGGGCTGCAGCGGCTACCCCAAATGCCGGAACATCAAACCGGTCAGCATCGGGGTGGACTGCCCCGAGGAGAGCTGCGACGGCTTCGTGGTCCAGAAGATGTTCAAGGGGCGGAGCTTTTACGGCTGCAGCAACTACCCCAAGTGCCGCTTCACCAACAAACACCGTCCGCTGAACGAGTCCTGTCCCGACTGCAGCGGACCGTTTCTCACGGAGCAGTTCCGCAAGGACGGGGAGAACTTTCACAAGTTCATCGGCTGTCCGAACAAAGAGTGTTCCTATACCCGCGAAGTGGAAGATGCGGCAGCCGTGAAACCCTGAGCCCGTCGGGCCGGAACCGCGGGCGCCATCTGTGAGCCATGAGCCTGAAACGCACGCCGGAACTGACCGTCATCGGGGGAGGACTGGCCGGCTCGGAAGCCGCCTTCCAGGCGGCGGAGCGCGGCATCGCGGTGCATCTCTATGAGATGCGACCCACCCGCTACACCCCCGCCCACAAAACGGACCAGCTGGCCGAGCTGGTCTGCAGCAACTCGCTGCGTTCCGAAGAGCGGACCCATGCGGTGGGAGTGCTCAAAGAGGAGATGCGGCGGGCGGGCTCCCTCATCATGCAGGCGGCCGACGCCCACCGGGTCCCGGCCGGTTCAGCCCACGCGGTCGACCGCGAACGCTTCGCCGCACACATTACCCGCACCATCAGCGGGCATCCCCGCATCCGACTCACCCGGCAGGAGGTTACCGACATTCCCGAGGGGAAGGCGGTCGTGTTGGCCACGGGGCCGCTGACCTCGGACTGGATGGCCGAAACCATCACGCGACTGACCGGCTCGACCCACCTGCACTTCTACGATGCCATCGCCCCCATCCTGGAGGCCGAGTCCGTCGACAGCGCCAAGGTCTTCGCCGCGTCCCGTTACGACAAGGGCGGTGCCGACTATCTGAACTGCCCCATGAGTGAGGAGGAGTACGAACGGTTCTACGAAGCGCTCATGGCCGGCGAGAAGGTCCCCGCGGAAGCCTTTGAGGAGCCCAAATATTTCGAAGGGTGTATGCCGGTGGAAGTGCTCGCAGAACGGGGCAAGGGGACGCTCCTTTTCGGGCCGATGAAACCGGTGGGGCTCACCGATCCCCGCACCAACGCCCAGCCCCATGGGGTGGTACAGCTGCGCAAGGAGAACCGCGAAGGCACCGCCTACAACATGGTCGGTTTCCAGACCAAGCTGAAATACCCCGAGCAGGACCGGATCTTCCGGATGATTCCGGGGCTCGAGCAGGTGGAGTTTCTCCGCTACGGCAGTGTGCACCGCAACACCTTCGTGGATGCTCCCCGGGTGCTGGAGCCGACCCTGCAGTTTCGCAGACGTCCCGATCTTTTTCTGGCAGGGCAGATCACCGGGGTGGAGGGGTACGTGGAGTCGACGGCCATGGGCTGGCTGGCCGGTCTCTTCGCCGTCCGTTGGATGCAGGGCAAGCCGTTGGAGATCCCGCCGCCCGCCACGGCCCATGGCGCCCTTATCGGCCACATCATGCAGGCCGATCGCAAGTTCCAGCCGTCCAACGTCAACTGGTCCCTCTTTCCGGAATTGCCTGAGAAGATCCGCTCCCGCCTGGCCCGGCGGGAAGCCCTGGCCCGGCGCGCCCTGGCGGAGTGGGACACCTACCTGCAGCGGACGGGCTCATGACTCGCACCGGCGGTTCCAAGCCGAGCCCCTTTGACGCTTACCTCGCGGCCTTTGAAGGCTACCTGCGGGACGAAAAGAATGTCTCCGGCCACACCCTTCGCAACTATATCAGCGACCTCCGGCAGTTTCACGGCTTTCTTGCGGCGCGGCAGCTGGGTGGCCGGGACCTCCGCAAGATCGACAACCGGGTGATCCGGCACTATCTCGCGCACCTGCATCAGAAGAGAAGAAAGAAATCCTCCATCGGAAGAAAGCTGGCCAGCCTGCGCGCCTTTTTCCGCTACCTTCACCGGGAGCGGGTCCTGGAGGCCAATCCGGCCCGGGTGGTGGCGACTCCCAAGGCGGACCAGAAACACCCCCGGTTTCTAAGCGTGGACGATGCGTTCCGGTTGATGCAGGCGCCCGACACGAGCTGCGAGTCGGGACTTCGGGATCGAGCGATTCTCGAAGTTTTCTACTCGACGGGGATCCGGATCAGTGAGCTGTCCGGGTTGAACGAGGAGAGCATCGATCTGGGGGTCGGTCTGATGAAGGTCACCGGCAAGGGGCGCAAGGAGCGGATCGTCATCCTCGGCTCCCATGCCGTGGACGCGGTGCAGCATTATCTCAAGGGGAAAAGCCGGGTCGATGACGGCCCTGCCGCCGCGGCGGTGGCCCACACCCCCCTCTTTCTCAACCGCTACGGCCGCCGCCTCGGCCCGAGAGGCGTGCGGCGGGTGGTGGAAAAATATGTCCGGGCCGCGGGGCTTCCCCCCGGGATTTCGCCCCACGCGCTCCGTCACTCCTTCGCCACCCACCTGCTCGACGGGGGAGCCGATCTTCGCGCCATCCAGGAGCTGCTCGGGCACGCCAGCCTCTCCACCACGCAGAAATATACCCACCTTTCCATGGGAAAACTGATGGAGGTCTACGACCGGGCCCACCCGAGGGCGCGCCGAAAGAAGAAGTGATGCCGCCCTGCAGGGAGAGCGGGTCGCCGGACTTTGCCGGTGACTCCCACGGAGCACACTCATAGAGACAATCGGTGATGTTGCTACCTAACACCTTGATTTCGCCTGCAAAAGACGGCGGGCGGCGGGAGAGACACCCATGAAAGAGCCCATCCCTGACATGATGGCCGAACCCGAAGCCCGGGCCGGTGTGCCGGTGCGAATTGCGGCCGACCCGGACCGGCTGATCCGGAATCTTCTCATCGGCTGCATAGCCTTTGAGGTCTTCTTCGTTCTGATCGATGCCTTCATCAATTACGGGAAGCTCATCGATATCGGTCCGATCCGGCGTCTGTGCAACATTGCTCGGGAGGACGGGCTGGCCTCCTGGTTCATGGTGATCCAGACGTTCATGGCGGGGCTGACCCTCTGGGCGATCTTTCTCGTGGAGCGGGCCCGGCTGAGCACCCGATGGACCCGCGTCGGGTGGGGCATTCTCGCACTCTTCTTTACCGTCATGGCCGCGGACGACGGGGCCGAGATCCATGAAAGGCTCGGCTCTACCTTCCTACACGTGGTCCAGGCGGCGCCATCGGACGAGGGGCCCCCGTCCCTGGGGACCCGGATCCTGGAGCTTTTTCCCAGCTATCCCTGGCAGGCGCTGCTGCTCCCCTTTTTTGTGGTGATGGGCCTGTTTCTGCTCCTCTTTCTCTGGCGCAAGCTCGACCCGCCGTCGTCCCGGATCGTGGTCGTGGCGGCGCTCGGCCTCTTTGTGGCGGCCGTGGGGCTCGATTTCATCGAAGGGCTCGAGGAGAGCCATCCGTGGAATCTGCACACCTGGATAGAGGCGCGATTTCACGTGCGCGACCCCTACACCGTCCGGCATTTTGCCAAGTCGCTGGAGGAGTTTCTCGAGATGCTCGGCATCACCCTGCTCTGGATGAGCTTCGTGAAGCATTTTACGCGCACGTCCCGGCAGACCCTGCTGGACTTCCGTCGCCCCGTGCAATATTAGCCCGGATATTTCACGGGTGAATCTATTGCGAGGCTGGTCGTTTCCATTCCCTCGAAAAGGGCCCCCGGACGGGGGCATGACCGGGCCTCCCGGAAGGTCTCGGCGGGTCATTCAGGAGCGTAACGCCTTATAAATAAAGCGAATAGTCGCTGCGGGATCCGAGCGGCCCGGTCCCCCGGCCGCGATCGCGACCCCCCCCCATAGCGATTGACTTGCCGCATCGATCCATGTAGAATTCCCGTGACCGTCATAACCAAAAGCGAAAGTCCCCCAACGCATACCAGGGTTGTGCCATGACCAGACATGCCGAGTTCGTCCATCTCCATCCCCACACCCAGTTCAGCCTCCTCGACGGGGCGATC
>CALZGC010000024.1 GCA_945786985.1 uncultured Nitrospirota bacterium
ATCAGGTATAATCCGTTGAAGGACAAGTGCGTTGTCGCATGCCATGATGGTCTTCTGGTAAATCAGAAAACGTTTTTGATTTTGTCCTATGGCCTGGTTGTGATAGGATGTTCCCTTGCAGGCTGACGTGAGGGAACCTCTAGGGGGTCATACACCCATTAGACTCGACGAGTCTAACGGGGCACGCCTACACATAAGACATTTTGCACGACAAGGATTTTAAGAATTGATCATAACCCCCCTGGGATCAGCCCTCGACATTGGACCCCGTTAGATGGTACCATGTAGAGGGTCAGATCTACACATTCCACATTTTGCTTGACAGTTAACTGATTTCTTGATAGCTTTCCTCTGAAGGGAGGAAAGCGACCATGGCCCGTCCTTTGCGGATCGAGTATCCCGGTGCCTTTTACCATGTGACCGGCCGCGGCAACGCCCGCCAGAAGATTTTTCTCTCCGACGTCGACAAGCAGCGGTTCTTGCTCTTTGTGGAAACGGGTGTGGAGCAGTACGGTTACAGGATCCATGCCTATTGCCTGATGGATAATCATTATCATCTGCTCATGGAGACCCCCAACGCCAACCTCAGCAGGATTCTTCACCGACTCAACTCCGGATATACGACCTATTACTCCCGAAAGCACAAACGCACGGGACACCTGCTGCAGGGGCGGCCCAGGGCGCTGCTGGTCGACAAGGATGCCTATGGGTTAGAGCTCTCACGCTACATCCATCTAAATCCGGTGAAAACCAAAGTGGTGGAGAGGCCGGAGGCGTATCACTGGAGCAGCTGTATTTATTATTACAAGCGGCTCTCCGTTCCTGATTTTCTTGAGACGTCTTTTTTGTTGGGCCAGTTGGATAAACGTGAGCGCGCCGCCCGCAGGGCCATGAGGGAGTTCGTGGAGGCCGGGCGCACCGGCAGGCTCCCCGATCCCTTCAAGGATACGAAGGGCGCAGCGATTCTGGGGGATGAAGCTTTTGTGCAGTGGGTGCAGGCGAAGTTTCTCAAGGGGCGTGGCAAAGATCGGGATCTTCCCGGTCTGCGCGAGCTCAAACGGCTGGAGCTTGCTCAGATTCAAGACATGGTCGAGCGCTCGATGAAGAACGATTCCAGGCTGGCGAGGAAAGCAGGGATTTATCTTTGCCGCAAGTTCAGCGAGCGGACCCTGGCACAGATCGGGCAGTTCTACGGCGGCATGGGTGTTTCAGCGGTGAGCCAGACGGTGCAGCGTTTAGAATCTCAGCGGCAGCGGGACAAACGCC
Source organism: uncultured Nitrospirota bacterium (assembly GCA_945786985.1). GTDB lineage: Bacteria > CG2-30-53-67 > CG2-30-53-67 > CG2-30-53-67 > CG2-30-53-67 > CALZGC01. The sequence continues at coordinate 1,267 of CALZGC010000024.1, forward strand.
TCGACAAGGAACTGACACGCATTGAGAAGAAGATGAAAAAGTGGAATGTGTAGGTCTGACCCCTACCAGATTTCGAAGTCGAACGGTAGTGTCAAGAATCTTTCGGATTTTTGGTTGTAGCCATCAACCCGAGGTTATCACAGATTCGGTTTGGTGAGGGAAATAATAGGGGACGTACTTCAGATTATAAGTTTCTTACGCTCTCAAATCAAAGCACAGGGTATTGATTTTGACAAAGTGGTGGAACGCGCTGCAGGTCTTTTGCAGGTGTCGTCCGCCGAAGTGCTGGCCAGTGGGAAGAAGAGGCAAACTGTTACGGCGCGAAGTTTACTGTGTTTATGGGTATCATGTGAATTGGGGTTCAGCCAAGCTTGGCTGGCCCGGAGACTAGGGATATCTCAACCGGCTGTCAGTTTAGCCGTGGAGCGGGGGAAGAAAAGTAGATGAAGAAAAACATTACACACTCGTAGACTAATAGAAACTTATAATCTGAAATACGTCCCCTGTTGTCCTCCAAGAGCTTGCGGACTGTTGGATCCCCGATCTTACCCTCTGCCTTGAGCATGGCAAAAACCTTAGCCATGCTCAGGGCTTGGCACCCGCGACGACCTCGCGGGTATCTTCGTGCTCGATCCAGACCCAGCGCTCACCACCCTTCACGCGAGCGCGGAGACGATAATCGGCCCCCTTCTCCGCATCGAGCACGAGCAGGTGACGGCTCACCTCGACGCCACGATCCTCCTCTTCATCATTGTCACCCGGTACCTCGGTGCGAAAGCTCACCTCGAGCTCGTGCCGGCCCGGCGCGACCCGCGCCAACCGAACCTCCTCGTGCGCCGCTTCTATTCCGTCCACGCTCGCAATTCGAAGATAGACGGTGTAGAGCGGTCTCCAATCGAAGCGCGCAGCCGAAACGACCGCATGCACGAAGCGGCTCACCTTCTCAGGGGAGTGCGGCTCGATCACGGCGACATCGACTTTCGATGGCGCTGCCTCGGGAGCAGACATCTGCGCTTCGGACGAAGCCTGCTGCTCAGCAGCGCCTGCCTCTGCCTCGGACGGAGCGGCCTCCGACACCTCCTCTGCCGCTGGAGCGCGCGCGGCCTCCGGAACGGGAGTTGGAGTCACCGACGAGGGAACCGGGGGCGGAGGCAGAGCGACAACAACCGGAGCCTCAGAAGCAGGCGCCGCGGTCGGACTCTCGTCAGCAGGAGGCGAGGTCGTCGCAGATGAAGCCGGGACCTCAGAAGCGGGAGCGGGAACCGGAATGGACGTGACAGCCGGCGCTGACGCCGCCGGCACATCCCCCCAGACCTCCGTCGCCACCGCGGTCGCGCCTTGCTGGGGCTCACTGCCCACCACGATTTCTCGATTCGACAGATCGATGACCCAGTAGGTCGTCAGGCCACGCTCGTGCTCCCGGAGAAGGAGATAATGCTTTCCCGGCGCCACCTGCAACTGGATGACCTGGTTGCCCTCTTCGACGGCATCGATGCCGATGGAGGGCGAGCCCACCTCGAGCGTGACCTCACCCGGCGCCAACGCGACGGCTCGTTCCTCCCCCTCCATGTCGAAGGTGTCGCGCAGCGGTGGCAGGCCGTCGACGCTGCGCACCCGCGCCATCATCTGCTCCTCGAGCCAGGCGATCTGCGACGTCGGCAACCCATCCGGCAGCACGTAGGTGGGAGCCGCGGGCGCAGTGGCGCATCCCACGAGGAACCCCAACACCCCGACGAGAAGAAGACGACGGCACATGACCACTCCTTTCGAACCCTCTGCAGCGCAGGACCCCGACACCCAGCGGGCGATCTATCGAATTCGCGAGAACCTATCGGATCGAGCGCCGGTAGAAACCCTATCGAAGCGACGGGGCACCGCTGAAGGTACCGAACCGCGGCAGAAGGGCCTGCGACCCTTCCGTGAAGAAGCGGTGAAGATTTCGAAGAGGAGTCAGTCGCCCCTAAGCGCTAAGATGCCGTTCCTGTACCTCGCACGAGAAGGAGATCCCCGTGAAGGCTCTAGTATTCCACGAAGTGGGCAAATACTCCGTGGAGGAGGTGACCATCGACCCGCCCAAGGCGGGTGAAGTCAAGATACGCATGGGCGCTACCGGTGTCTGTCATTCGGACCTCTCGGTCATCAACGGCATTCTCCCCCTCCCGTCCCCAATGATCCTTGGTCACGAAGGCGCGGGCGTCGTCGAAGAGCTGGGCGCAGGAGTAACCAACGTAGACGTAGTGATAGGAATTTGCTTGCACAAGTATATCAGGAATATACTCCAGGCTTAACATTCTGTCAAGAATTCTGCTTTAATGAGGTGATTATATTGGTAATTATGCTCTTGCTTATGATTCAGGGATTTAAACCCGGGGATGGGACAACACGCAGCAATTCAAGGGCTGTTCAGAAGGGCCGAAACATCTCCAGCCACGACCCAGCCCAGACAAGGGTTTGCGGAAAGGGTTATACACAGTGAACTTTCCTGAATACCTAGGGTAACGTCGTAGTTAACTCAAAATCAAATGTCATATTGCGTTGACAACATCCTTTACCACGGGTCTCCATCTCCGAAGTCTAAACTGGCCTGTGTGGTCCTCTACTGGGTCACAGCTCGGCCATTGCGCTCAAAAAATACCGGACGCCTGAGGAGATAAAGCGGGCCACCATGCATTCGACCAACGAGACATTTGAAAGGTACTTCTGGATCGAGACGGGGGACTTGAGGGAGATCTATAAGGATACGGTGGGGAGGGAGAAGAAATGAGAAAATGCTAGTCACCGGTCTCTTCCACATAGGTCATCTTCTCCAGTGAGAAGGTATTACGGAGAATCTACTGCAGAACCACGCAGGTTCAGATCTCAACATTCAACAAAATGAGAAAGGTATATGGCACGTCCATTGCGAATAGAAGACACTCTATTTGGGTCAGACCGATGTAGATAATTCGAGTTCAAATTGTAAATTGTTGAGACCTGACCCTGGGGTTATCTCTTGTAGAGTATCGTCGGCGGGAAGAGTGTGTTATCCGTTGCGCAAAGTTCCAACATTGATTGAACCTGCCTGATCGACATCAATGCTCCTTATTAAAGACTTTGTAATAGCCTGGCCCCTTTTATGGTTCCGGATTGGTTTCCTGACTATTGACAATTGAAGATGTGACCCCGGGAGAGTTCCTAATGGGATTTGAGTCTAATGGGCGCATAGCCCCGGACTGGCCATTTGTCCCATGTCCGGGGCTGACCTCTCAGAGGTTTCGAAATCGCCTGTGAAGAAATCGAAAGTCGCTCAGCTCTTGCGATTAGAAAACGTATTGTGCCTGAACGAAGATTTCATCCAGGTCGTTCCCATCAACGCCATCCTTATCTTTACCGATGCGGTAGGTGGCCTGCACTTTGATGTCGTGTTTTTTAATAAAGTAGTTGAGGCCAAAAGAAGTGCGGGTCCACTCCTCGGCATAGCCGTCGGCATCCTGGGACTGGTAACCGGCCACCACCTCAAGTTTATCGGGCACGGCCATATATCCGCCCTCTATGGCCCAGTTTTCGAGATCCGTTTCGCCGTCTTTATAGATCCCGCCTGTGAAGCTCGAATCGATCGTTTCGGTATCGAAAAAATTGTATTGCCCATCCACGGAAAAGCCAGCGCCGCGGAAAGCTGCACTGACTTCAAAACCGGTGACCGAATCCACATCGGGCTTGCCTGCGCCGATGTCCACGCCGCCAACCGTATTATCGTTGTTATCATCGTCATTATCCCAGACAAAAGCGCCAACACCGATGGTGGCCTTGGTTTCACGTTTGAAATCACCCTGGGACTTTTTCAGATACCCGAGCGGATGAAAATCCACCCGGCCGCCGAACATCCAGCCCTCGTTAAAATCGCCGTTGCGGTTGACAGGCGTGTCGAAATCAAGCTTACCGTCGTCGGGATCGATGGAGGCAGAAGTCGCCGATACAGCGTACTCCCACTTCTTGTCATCGTTGGTGCCTGTAATGTGCAAGCCAAGGCTTCTGTCCGGCGTACCGTAATTGTGATCCCCGACAAAGGTACGTTCCACAAGCTGCGTTTTTTTGGATGAAGTTAGCAGCTCGCGGGAAAAGGGGAAATTGGCATTGCCCAGGGTGATCTTCATGTTTTTAAAGCCCATGTATTGCATATAAGCGTCCTTGATGGCGATTTCGTTATCACCCGTAGCGCCCCCCATGTCCCACTGAAACTTTCCTTTCCAGTCCTTGTGGATGCTTCCCTCGATATAGGGCCGGAGGCGGCGGAAATCGATCTCATCCGTACTTTCGCCGCCGTCAGGATCTTCATAGTAATACTGGACCTGAATGCGGCCGCCCATCTTGACATACTTGTCGCCGTCTTTGTAAACGGTGATACCGGCTGCATCGGCGCCGGCCACCCAAAAAGCGCTAAAAACAAAGCCCAGAATACCAAAAGCAACCATTCCCTTGCCAAAAATCTTTTTTACCACTGATAAAGTAACCATTCTACTCCTCCTCTTCTTTTTTTGGTGTTTTGAAAACGTACTTCACAACATCAGACTGAGATATCGACTAGGTACAGTCACCAACTTCTATAATGACCACCTCCTTTCATGTTGAATTTCGACAATTGGGGTTGTAAGCCAACTCGATAGACCAAACCGTGCAAATACTGCACACTTGACCGGGCTGTTATTCTTTTTCTTCTTCCATTAAAACTGAAGCTGACCCCGGATGATATCCCCAAAGGGGTCCATTTAAGACACAAAAAAACCGCCGTACATCTCAGGGCATACCAATAAGATATACAGCGGCTTCATTAAATCCATCCCCCTCTAACTGGATCTTTAAATTATTTTTTTTCTTCAGCCTTCCGCCTACAGCCTTCTGGCCTCTGAATTTTATGGGATATATATTTATATTGCTATAATCTGCCTGCCCCGTTAGATGGGTACCATCTAACGGGGTCCAATGTCGAGGGTTGATCCCAAGGGGGTTACTATCAATTCTTAAAATCCTTGTCGTGCAAAATGTCTTATGTGTAGGTGTGCCCCCAGGAGAGGTCTTAACGCATAAAAAAACCGCCTTTCATTTCAACACTTCATTGAAACAACCGGCGGTTATCTTCCATGTAATTCCTCCTGATTTACTGGTAAAAACAACATGCTATCCATAGTTTATAAGATACCTCTCTCCTTGCTTCAATTGAATTACTCATGCTGATTAAATGATTTATTAATTATTATCTGTATTTAAACGCATAAGTCAAGAAAATTAATTTTGACGTCATACTATTCGCTATAGGAACTAATCAGGGTCACATCTTAACGGGCTGTTGCCCAAACCGGG
>CALZGC010000025.1 GCA_945786985.1 uncultured Nitrospirota bacterium
ACCTCTTGATCTTGATCCGAATCACGATAGAGCTCGATCATCTCATAGTAATTAGATATGGCTTGATCATAATCTTCCTGTATGGTATTTATCGATGCAATCCAATCCAGGGTATTGGCAATCCTATTCTTCTTGTCCTCGAGACTCTTCTGGATCTCCACGGCTGCATCAAACCAATCTGCTGATTCGAGATAATTGCCTTGTTGATAGAAGATTTCCGCCAAATTCTTTACACTACGAACGTACTTCGCATCACGACCAAGGTAGAGCTTCTCGCCAACCGCTTTGGCCCTTTGCGCAAATATTTTCGCTTCGTCCCACTTTCCGGCAGCCATGTATGCCTCTGTCAAATCATTTAAACTAACGTACGTTCTTCGGTGGTGTTCACCAAAATGTTTTGTAGAAAAAGCCAAGGCTTTCTTTATCGTAGCGATCGCATCATCATACTGATGGTCCGTTTCTTGTCGATGAAATTCGTCATGAAGCTCTCTCCATTGCTCCGTTTTGCTGGGGAATAGTCTGGAATAGGCAAACTGAAAGCCGATCATAACGATCATCGACACTGTAAATGTTGTGAGAAGAACCCTAAGCGTCCCTCGGCGTGACGAGAATTTACCTTTGGAAAGCATGCCCTTTCTCTCATCAAGGTCGAGATGTCCCACGTTGCCCTTCTTACAGAAATCCTTATCAATGGCATTCATAGAATGAAGTTTTTCAAGGGCTGAAATGAGACTCGCATGCGCCTCTTGTCCAGAATCTTTCACATACTTGTCTGCAATGAACTCCCCCTTCTGACGTAGTCGGCTTGTCCGTGAGAAGGCAAAGTATATGGCAACCAAGAGAAGAAGCAAGGCCAGTATAGTGAAATGGGATGTTCCGATTTGAAAAAGAATGAGAGCAAAGAGCAGCAGAAGGTCGGCAATGTAATTACTGCGAACAACGGCAGGAAGTACCTTCTTATCATTGAGATGCCCAAACTCATGCATCAGAATGGCTGACAACTCATCAATCTCCAGGTTCTTGACGAGGTCAATCCCCATTACAATTTTCTTCTTCGGATAAAATGCGACAGCGTTATACAAGCCTTCCTTGGCGATGTGAATCTTTATCTTCTCTTCCCTGGCAAGCGGTTCAGTCGCTGCAACAAATTTATTTCGCAGAGCAGCAGGCAGCGAGTTAACCGGAAGCTCGAGTTTCAACCAATCAAACAATCCTTCGACGATCAGTTTAAAAAAGACGAGATAGGTTATGACCATTAAGACCAGAGTGCCCCAATAGAAAGTACTGTCTGTCCTATGGAAGACGGGCATTTGAAAAATCAGAAAGGGTATCAGAAAATGCGAAGCCATTTGCGAATTGAGCCATAGATTTACCCTCAGATAGGACCTGATGGGGGTCGAGACCCCTGCTTCCTCTCTTAGAATGAACCAATATCCAATGATGATAACGGATATGCCTATGTAAAGAGACATGATTCCAAGGGCTATATATACCGGAGGGAATGGTATCTCAGAAGAAAAGGTCGCTACGTAGATAGAGACAGGAATAACGGTCATAAGATACAGAGACGAAACATAATTCTTCAGTTTCTTTCTTGCTGCAGGGAAAAAACGACAGAGGATTCTTATGAATGCAAGATACAGAAATGAAGAGACCGCAAGGAATGAGAGGAGAAACAATAATTTCTTTTCCGTGCCCGCGTTAACCCATGCGAGAGAAGGAAGAAACTCAAGCCGCCAATTTCCGAAAAACGGGATATCCATCTGCCCTGCCGGAATGAGCGTTCTCTTTGGTGTTCAGGAAGCAACGCAAAGCTACACAAACAGAGAATCGGTGCAGCAATCTGATAGTACAGTATTATGATATTATCAGTTATGATAGAAGACAACATCAAAGACAGCTTGAATGGTTCCCGTGAATCACCGCATTTCATGGGGAGTATGTCCAAAAGGTCGCCCACGATAACACAATAGCGCCGCAGGCCGCTGCACGCACTACTGCAGACCATTGTTGCCAAAGCCCCACGAGCCAAGCAACAGTTCTGCGCTAAACAGATATTGATGGTCAGCTTGAATATGGAGTATACTGTATTCTATTGGATTAATAGAATTCTAGTAGATTTATCTTTCCATATTATCTCAAAAGTTATCTGAAAAGTTATTCTGGCGTACACAACATATCGTTGTTCAATTTCTTGAGGCGCTGACTGGTGAAAATCGTGCCCAATCTTATTGGCAAGATACTTGGAGGGATTTTTGGCTCTTTCTCCTGGTCCGCTCCGTCATGGATGAGGGCAGTTGGCTCGGCAAGAAAAGATCGGCCCAGGGTCTTCTGGGGTTGGTTTTCTCTGATGATACTCGTGGCCGTTGCCGGGATATCGGGTAGTCTCTATTTCAACAGTATGCCAAAACCGATTCTGATCCGGGCTTCCATTGAAGCGCCAGCGATAACGCCGAACGTCGAAAATCCTGAGCCCAGTCCTTTACGAATCGATTTTGTGTACGACTTCAGTAACTTAGGTCCGGAACAGGACCGCCCTTCCGGAGTGCCGTCGGTTGCCCGCATTGATCTGATTGACAATCCTGTCCAGACGGGGATTCGCCTCGAGCCAGCTATGCCTGGGACATGGGCCTGGGAGGGGGACCGGTCTCTTGTTTTTTCTCCTAAACAGGAATGGCCCGCCGGTACGGAGTACACCGTCTCATTCGACAAAACCATTTTTGTGGCAGAGGCCCGCCTCAAGAGTCTTTCTGCCAAGTTTATCACTCCCGCCTTTAACGTGATGTTGAGTGATCTGGAGTTCTATCAGGATCCACGGGAGAAGACGGTTCGCAGAATCGTCTCGACCGTCATTTTCTCCCATCCAGTTCACAAAGAAAGTCTGGAGCACCATCTCTCCATGGCCATGCGTCCATCGGGTAAGGGGATCTCCACGAAGCCCAAAACGTATTCCTTTACCGTGGATTATGACAAGAACCAGCGAGAGGCGTATATCCAGTCCGTTGCGATTTCTTTGCCGGACAAGCCAAACTATATGCAGATCACCGTAGCCAAGGGAGTGGCTCCGGCCGTAGGCGGAAAGACATCGGTTGACGAGATCTCCGAGCAGATCTTGATCCCGGATATCTTCAGTTTTCTGAAGGTCGAACAGGCGAGCACCCAGATTGTCCGTAATGAAAAACAGGAGCCCGAGCAGGTGCTCATACTGCAGTTTACGGATGATATTTCAGAGAAGGAACTCCTCAGGAAGCTGTCCGTCTATGTGCTACCCGAAAGAAACAAGAGACGGAAATCCAAGTACTGGAAGAGTCCTCGAGAAGTCACCCAAGGGGTCCTGCAACAAGCGACGCCTGTTGAACTTAATCTGGTTCCGAATGAGTATGAGTTTTCAAAACTGTACAACTTTGTTTACGAGGCACCTTCGGGTCGCTATCTATATCTTCACATCAAGCCGGGCCTTGTTTCCATCAATGAGTTTGTCAAATCCAGCTTGTATGACCAGGTATTGCGTGTGCCGGAGTATCCCAAAGAGCTGAAAATCATGGGAGAGGGCTCCATGCTCTCTCTCTATGGGGCTCACCAGCTGAGCCTGTTGGCCCGGGGGCTTGAGGCCATCCGCGTGCGCGTGGGGAAGCTCCTGCCGGGACAGCTGAACCATCTGGTCAGCCAAACGAGTGGCGACATCAAAGACCCCCATTTCAACAACTACAAATTCAATGAGAACAACATCTCAGAATATCAGCAGGAAATCATTGAGTTAAAGCCTGAACATCCGAAAGAATCCAACTATTCATCCGTGGATTTGACGTCCTATCTTCCGGATACCACAGATAGATTCGGCCTGTTCTTTGTCAAGGTCTCCGGCTGGGACAAGAAAGAGAAGAAGGTCATCCCTCAGGTCTCTGACAAACGCTTGATTCTGGTGACCGATCTGGGCCTGCTGGTGAAGGACAATGCCGACCAGAGTCATGATGTGTTCGTACAATCCGTGCACAGCGGGGTGCCGGTCAGCGGGGCCCGGGTGGCTTTGTTGGGGCGTAACGGAGTGGCACTGTTGACGAGAACGACAGGTGCGGACGGTCATGTGAAGTTTCCGAGCACCAAAGGATTCGAGAACGAAGAGAAGCCGAACGTGTATGTGGTCAGATTGGAAAATGATACGGCGTTCATTCCCTTTGAAAGAGCATCGCGGAAAATAAACTACTCGCGATATGATGTTGGGGGCGTCAGGGGGCAGCATGCACATCGCGACAATTTGAATGCCTTCCTCTTTACCGATCGTGGTCTGTATCGACCTGGCGAGAACGTCCAGGTCGGTCTGATTGTCAAGGACCGGGACCTGGGTAATGTGGAGGGAATTCCCCTGGAGATTGCCATCACCGGGCCGCGGGGGAATGAGACTTTGACGAAAAAGATCAGGCTGCCGGAGAAGGGTTTTTTCGACCATTCTTATCCATCAGATGTGACCTCGGATACGGGAACGTATCAGGTGGCGCTCTATTTGGTGCGGGAGAACAAGTATCGGGACCGGATGATTGGTTCAACCAGTTTTAGAATTGAAGAGTTTCAACCGGACACGCTGAAGATCGAGAGCCGGCTGCTCGGTTTGAAAGACAAAGGCTGGACGTCGGACAAGAGCCTCAAGGCACAGGTCAAGTTGGAAAACCTATTCGGCACACCGGCCCAGGACCGGAAGGTGACGGGCCGCATGAATGTCCGGGCGACCAACTTTACGTTCAAAGAGTACCGGGACTATACCTTTGTCGATCCCTATTACGATCCTAAGAAGCAGCGCATGGAGATCGATGAAGTCCTCGAATCGCAACAAACCGATCTGGACGGTCTGGCCCATTTTGTCCTGCCGGTGGAAAGATTTGATCAGGGAACTTATCTGTTGACCTTTAGTACCGAAGGTTTTGAGCCCGGCGGCGGGAGGAGCGTTTGGGCGCAGAATACGGTCTTGCTCTCTCCGTTGAGTGCTCTGGTCGGCTACAAAAGCGATGGTAAGCTAAGTTATATCAACAAAGGTGCCGAGCGTTACATTGAGCTGCTCGCCATCGATTCCGATTTGAAGCCGCGGACCATGGCAGACTTGCGGGTACGTCTTGTGGAAGTACAACATATCTCGACGCTGGTCAAGCAGCGCAATGGCACCTTCAAATATGAGACGGTCAAGAGGGAGAAAGAGCTGAGTATGGAACCGTTGGCGATGGGCGCGGATGGTTGGCGATATCGAATTCCCACGGAAACGCCGGGCGATTACGTCTTGGAGGTTCTGGACGCTCGGGACTTGCGTCTGGCCAGGGTAAACTTCAGCGTTGTGGGACATGGAAATCTGCTGGGGCGTCTCGAGAAAAACGCCGAGTTGAGCTTGAAGCTTAGCAAGGAAGACTATAAGGCCGGCGAGCGGGTGGAACTGAATATCAAGGCCCCCTATAACGGGGCGGGCCTCATCTCGATTGAGACTGACCAGGTCCATGCCTATAAGTGGTTCAGCACCGAGACCAACAGTACCCTCGAGACCATCCGGATCCCTGACGGTCTGGAGGGGAGTGCCTACATCAACGTGACCTTCGTTCGTGATGCAGGGTCCAAGGAGATCTTCACCAGTCCGTTGAGTTATGCCGTGGCCCCGTTCACGATCGATCGCAGCAAGCGCAAACTCGGCGTGCAATTGAGCGTTCCCCCGCTGGTCCGTCCGGGAAAGCAGATGGAGATCCAATACGCCTCATCGGCGGCCTCAAGGATCGCGATTTTTGCCGTGGATGAGGGGATCCTGCAGGTGGCGGGTTACCGGACGCCGAAACCCTTGGACCACTTTCTGCGTAAACGGGCCCTGGAGGTGGGAACCTTGCAGATCCTGGACCTGATCCTACCCGAGTTTGACCTGGTGAAAGAGCTGTCCGCTCGTGGCGGAGGCCTTCAGGAGCAGATGAAGCGGGTCGGAAAGAATCTGAACCCCTTCGCCAGAAAGGTCGATAAGCCGGCGGTCTTCTGGTCGGGCATCATCGACGCGGATCCGGAGAATAAGGCCGTTTCTTTTGAGGTGCCCGATAGCTTTGCCGGCAATCTGCGGGTCATGGCCGTGGCGGTGGCGGATGAGTCGATCGGGGTGGCCCAGGAATCGACGCTCGTCCGCGGGCCCTTTGTCCTCAACCTCAGCGTGCTGACCCAGGCAGCCCCGGGAGATCAGTTTCAAGTCTCTGCGGGGATTTCCAATATCATTGAGGGCTCGGGTCCGGATCTGCCCGTTCGCGTACGCGTGGAAGCGTCGGAACACCTTGAAGTAGAGGGCGAGGCCGAAACGGAGCTGCGCATCAGTGAGGGCCACGAGAAGACGGCGGTTTTTTCGGTCCGGGTCAAGGATCGATTGGGAGCCGCGAGGCTGAAGTTCTTCGCCACCTCGGGCAACGAAGAGGGGCACCGATCTGCCAGCCTCAGCGTGAGACCGGTCATGCCCTATTTCTCCAGCCTGGTCAGTGGTTATGATAAAGCAGGAACCCCTGAGGTGGACGTTAACCGGCGGCTCTATGAAGAGCTTGCCGAGCAGAAAGCCTCTGCTTCGGCCAGCCCCCTGGTGCTGATCGACGGTCTTTCCTCCTACCTGGAACATTTCCCCCATGGCTGCACCGAACAGGTGGTGAGCAAAGTTTTCCCTACGGTTGGTTTGATGAATCACCCGGCCTTCAAGCCCCACTCGCAAGAGAACCGGGAACGTTTCGAGCACCTGATCATGAAGTTGAGGGAGCGCCAGTTAGCCAGTGGCGGGTTCAGTTTCTGGCCCGGTGGAAGTTCGGTGGTCGATTTTCCCACGGTCTATGTCATGCACTTCCTGATCGAGTCCCGGGAGCTCGGCTATCCGGTGCCTGGAGATCTGATGACCAGAGGCAAGGATTACCTGCGATCCTATGTGGGCGAAGAGGCAGACAACCTGGAGGCGGCGAGAGTTCGGGCCTACGCCATTTATCTGTTAACGCGTCTGGGGGAGGTCACAACCAACTACCTGGTGCATCTGCAGACCTATCTGGAGCAGAATCACAAAAAGGGCTGGAAGAGTGACTTGACGGCGGTTTATATGGCCGCCGCGTATTCTCTGCTGCAAAAGGATTCGGAATCCGCCGAGCTGGTCCGGCATTACCGGATCGGTGCCCCCGGCCGGGAAAACTATACCGACTTTCACTCTCCATTGACCCGGGATGCCCAGTATGTCTATCTGCTGGCTCGCCACTTTGAAGATCGGGTTGCCGATATTGATGGTGAAGAGATTCTTCGCCTCATCGAACCGGTGTTTCGGGGAAGATACAACACGATTTCCTCTGCGTATACGATCCTGGCCCTGGGGGCCTACAGCAAGCAACACCTGGACGGCGATTTTGCGGACGCGGTCCGCTTCAGCGCCATCGATGCTCAGGGGAAAAAACAGGCGTTGGAGAGTGAAAACGCTCCTTTTGCCACGGCCCATTTTGGTATCGACAGTGCGAAGGTCTTGATGCAGGCCGACGGGGCATTGTTTTACCTCGTATCCCAATCCGGCTTCGACAGGCAACTGCCCACCGCGGCGGTTCGGGAGGGCCTCGAGATTACCCGGGATTACCTCGATGAGGCGAGCAACGAGGTCACGCAACTGGAACAGGGGATGGAGGTCACCGTAAGGTTGCGAATTCGCGCCCTTGGTGACGCTGTTGCCAGTAATGTGGCGGTCATCGATCTTCTGCCGGGTGGGTTCGAGGTCATTCGCAAGTCCGTTCCAAGAACGGCCCATAACTGGAGAGCGGACTATGTTGACGTTCGGGAAGACCGCGTCGTCTTCTATGGCAGCTTCGGCTCCTCTGTAAAAGAACTGACCTACCGGGCCAAGCTGACCGCGGCGGGAAAATTTGCCGTGCCCCCTGCGTTCGCGGAGTCCATGTATGATCGATCCATTCGCGCCGGCAGCCTGGGCGGCCACTTCCAGGTGACATCCTCCCCATGAAACGATTCATTAGACTTTCAGCCATCTTCCTTGTGGTGATTGCTGCAAGCTACCTGCTTATTCCCAAGCTGAACCTGCAACATTATCATGGCTATTCGCGCGCCTTTTATGATCGCAACGACCAGCTCTTGCGCCTCACCTTGGCCGGCGATGAACGGTATCGTATTTATGCGACTCTGGATCAGGTCTCCCCCGAGCTGAAGGAGGCGACCCTATTGTATGAGGACCGATATTTCTACCAACACCCGGGTGTGGATCCCCTGGCCCTAATCAGGGCGTTCTGGAGCAGCTATGTGACCCGAGAGAGAACCATCGGAGGCTCGACAATCTCCATGCAGGTGGCCCGTCTACACTGGAATCTTAAGACGCGAACCATTCCAGGAAAAATCAAACAGATCCTTCGGGCGATTCAATTGGCGCGCCACTACGGCAAGGATGAAATCTTTGAGGCCTACCTGAATCTGGCCCCCTATGGCCGCAATATCGAGGGGGTCGAGGCCGCCAGCCTGGTCTACTTCAACAAGCATGCCGGCCAGCTGAGTCTGCCCGAAGCGCTGACGTTGAGTGTGATTCCTCAGAATCCGAGCAAACGCAACCCCACGACGGTCCGCGGCTTTGAAAAACTTAAAACAGCACGAGACCGGCTCTTCGCCCGATGGGTGGCGCATCATCCCGAAGATGCCGGACAGCAGGTCTTTTTTGAGATGCCGCTGGCGGTCAGAGCGCCGGAACAATTACCCTTTGCCTCACCTCACTTTGTGAACGAACTCGACCGCGAGCTACCCATGTTCCAGACGGGTCCTATACGGACGACCCTGGATATTGACTTGCAAAGGCGTGTCGAGCAGCGGCTGGCCCGTTACGTCGAGCGGAGAAAGGATGACGGGATCACCAATGGGGCGGTCGCCATTCTCAACCACGAAACCATGGAGTTGGAAGCCCTGGTCGGCTCGGTAAGTTTCTGGAATGATGAAATTGATGGGCAAGTCAACGGCACCAAAGCTAAGCGCTCACCCGGATCGACACTCAAGCCATTTGTCTATGCCTTGGCCATGGATCAGGCAATCATCCATCCCATGACCATGCTCAAAGACGCCCCAAAGCGATATGGGGGGTATACCCCCGAGAATTCCGATCAGCGCTTTCTGGGGCCAGTGTTTGCGAGGGATGCCCTCATTGCCAGCCGTAACGTACCGGCGGTGTTTCTGCAGTCCCGGATCAGCCATCCTGGACTCTACCAATTTCTGGAAGCTGCCGGAGTGAAGGGCCTTGAACACGAAGACTATTACGGTCTGGCATTGACCCTGGGCGGGGCAGAGCTAACCATGGAGGAGCTGTTGCAGCTCTATGCCATCTTACCCAATGGTGGCCTGCTCAGACCGATCCGGAAGCTCTTGCGTGGACCAGAGCAAGGGGAACCGGTCTCTCTTCTCAGCCCCGAGGCGAGCTATCTCACCCTGGATATTCTGAGGGATAATCCTCCCCCAACCCAGCCGAGTTTGACGGGGCAGGTGGCCGATGAAATCGAAGTGGCCTGGAAAACCGGGACCTCTTTCGGGTTTCGGGACGCCTGGGCCATCGGGATTTCCGGTCCCTATGTGATCGCCGTTTGGACCGGCAACTTTCCCGGGGAGGGAAATCCGGTCTTTGTCGGGAGGTATGCATCGGGGCCATTACTGTTCGAGATCTTCCGTGATTTGGGGCGCGGAAGACATTGGACGGGCACCGGAAATCTCGGTCCCGGATTACTCAATCTCAGGCGGGTCTCGGTCTGCGCCGACACGGGTGATCTGCCGGGCCGATACTGTCCCCGTGAAACCGAATCGTGGTTCATCCCTGGGGTTTCGCCCATCAAGGTTTCCACCATCCATCGGGCTATACCGATCTATCCACAGACAGGCCTTCGTGCCTGTTGGGATCGGTCAGGGCAAACCGTGATGCAGGTCTTTGAGTTTTGGCCATCGGACCTGCAGGCCATTTTTCGCCAGGCAGGGATATCCATCAAGACCCCTCCGGAATACGCAACAGACTGTAGTTTGGATGACAAGAGCGCATCAGGGATGGCACCGGTAATTCGTTCGCCGAATGAGGGGATTAGCTATAGTCTGCGCAGTGAACGGCTGGCGGATGAGAAGATACCTTTTTCTGCGGCCACTGATGCCGATGTGAAAGAGCTATTCTGGTTCGTTGATCGTCGTTATGTTGGAAGGGTATCGGATGATGCCGTCTTCTTCTGGAAACCTGAAATCGGAAAGTTCACGGTTCGCGTGGTTGATGATCACGGCCGCGCGGCCAAAAGATCGATTCACGTTGGGCTTGTGAGAGAGCGGCCAGAGATTGCACATTAGAATGCACCAAGCCCGGTTACGTGGGTTCATTTGCCTAGGTTTAACCAAGGACCTCTTTCCCGAGATTTGGGCACCCCAAATTGTGACTCCCCCGTCGCATCTATCTTCCTAAGCTTCTGATTTCACACGGAACATGACTGGAATATTGGTGGCGGTGGCTGGACTCGAACCAGCGACTCTACGGATATGAGCCGTATGCTCTGACCGACTGAGCTACACCGCCTTGTCCGGGTGTTGTCCGGATAGAAGGGAGAGGATAAATTAATGGATCGATGGGGGATTGTCAAGAATTAATGGAATTACTGGACGTATTCACGGATGGTTTCGCCCAGACCGGCAAAGAGGGCGTCCAGATGCTGGCGGATCTCCTGACGGAGCATATAGATAGAGACGCCGGGCTCCGGGACAAAGCTGGTTTCCCGGATGCCGATGAGGGAGCCGTCACTGGAGCGGACGGCCCGTAACCAGAGGGAGACCTGGTATTGCCCGGAGGGGGGCATCGTTTCGCTCGGCTCGGGAAGCATCGTCCCGGTCGACCCGGGGGCCACCGCCTCGACCGGCTCGGGGGGCCTCGTCTCGGTCGGGTCGGCGGGAATCTGGATGTCCACGAGCCCCAGGATCACAGCGTCGGCGCCGAGCCGCCGTCCCTGAAGGGCCGTCAGCCGGTTGTTCAGCCGCAGCTTCTTCAATCCTTCCAGGCTGCTGTCGACAGAGACGGTCCCCTTGACCACCTCGAATCCGCGGGTGCGGTATTGCTGGACGGCAAATCCGTTGAAGTCAAAACCCCGTGCCGAGCCCAGCTCCGACTCGATCCGCTCGTCCGCGCGGGTTCGCATCAGGATCCCCACTTCCACTACCTTGTCCTGATACCGAATCAGGCCGATATCTGCGAGCCGCTGTTTGACCTTCTCTTCTGAAATCCAGGCTTCAATCTCGACTTTGTAGACATTGCGGTCCCGGACGTCTGACATGATCCGGTATTTGTCGACATACGTCAGGGGATCTTCGGTCCGGATCTCCTCCAAGATCTCCTGGAAACTGGCCATGTTCTGCGCCTGGGCCACGCGGGTCACCGACTCCTCCAAGGCATCGCCGAAGGCTTTGTCCAGGGCCCGCTGCCTTGCGGATTGGACGTCTCCTTTGAGGATTACGCTGATACCGTAGGTGTGCGTGGCCTTTTCGGCAAAGGTGACGGCGGGAAGGAGGCCGAGCAGTAAAGCAGCGAACAGCACGCTGCCAATGCCCTCTGCAAATCGTCTGGTCTGTTGTACTTTCATAGTCTCGCCTGCAGCATTTCGAGAAAGGCTTCGATCCGGATCCGGGTCCGCTGGTCCAGCGGGCTCGGCTTGTCCCCTTCCAGCGTGAGAATGGGGACGTTCAGCTTCTTGCGAAAGAGGATGTCTTCGATCTGCCGGAAACAGAAGGCCTGAACGTAATGAATGATGCCGTCTATCTCGCGGCGTCGGATCTCCGCCTGAATGTCCTCGATTCGCCCATAAACACCATAGGGATAAGTATAACACAGATATTGGCTGATCAAATCGCCTGTTTCATGGGGCATGGCAAACTGGCGCTGGACTTCATTGAAAACGACCCGGGCACCCAGTTCCTCGACGAAGCCGTAGATCCCGCTGGTGATGGGGGGGACACCGACGAACCCGAGCCGTACCCCATCGTGAAAGGGCGTTCTTTGCCCGATTTCCCGAAGGAACCGGTCGATTTCCACCTCAAAGGATTCGGGATCCTCCCGGAAATCGCTGGCACAAACCTGGTGCAGATGATTCTCCAAGCCGGTGACCCGGTTGCCCTCCCAGCTCTCCCGGTCAACGGCCGCGATCTTGGCTCGGATTCCGTCGAGCTTCTCTTTGACTGCAAGGGCTTCGGCATAGCTGGTGCCGAAATGGGCGATCATCTTGTCAATCTGAAGGCGGAGCAGATCCGGGTCCCGGTCATAGGGAAAGGCAAAGGGGAAGATCCGCAACCCATCCTCCTCCAGAACCTCCATCAGGGCGTGGGTGTTGCTGCAATCCCCCTGGGTCACGGCCACCATTTCACTGAGCTGCCCCGTTTTCGCCGCGGCATAGATCCCCTTGATCCACCCACAGGTGTTGCGGGGAAAGCCCGCGGCTTCGGCGTCCTCCACGAGGCGGGCCGCCTGGGGATCTTCTATGAAAATATTGTTGAGGTCAACCGGGGCGTATCCGGCTGCGAAGAGGACTTCGACGGGAATAGTGGTGGTGATACCGACACGTTTTTTATCCATCGGACTGCTTCCGAAGTTCCGCCACTGGAACCGGGTTACTCTACAACACTGCCCCGTCCCTGTCAATATTTGCGCCGGCAGTCCTGCGCCGGCAGTCCTGCGCCGGCAGTCCAAAACCGATCGTAAAATCCTTGACCTGCCCGGGCCGATTCATCTATCATAAGGTTGAAGTTCATTCTCAGGATTCATTGATAACGCCATGAAACGAATCGCTCTTACACTCAGCATTTTCCTGACGCTCACCTGGTGTCTTCTTCTGCCTGCAGCGACGGCCGACCTGGTGCGTGTGGTTGTCCGCAAGGCCAATGTTCGCACGGGGCAGAACACCAGCTCAAAGATCGTCAGTACCTTCGTCAAGGGGGACGTCCTCAACCTGATCGAGTCCCATGAGAAATGGCACAGGGTCAGTCTCAGCGACGGACGGGAGGGCTGGATCTTTGCCAAGGCGGTCGAGGTAGAGGTCGAGCGGGATCGTTCAGGCCCCCAGATCGAGGAGACGGCAAAGCGGGTTCTCGGCAAGCATCTGAAATGGGCCAATCTCAATGAAGTCTACCTGGAGGAGTACGAGACGGCGCGCCTCGATGTCATGGTCGATTCGGACTGGCTCCATCTGGAACAGAACGAGCAGAAGCGGGCCATGATTGCACTGGCCCGGGAATTCACACAGATCTGTGAGCAGAACGACGTGCTCAGGACCCACAGGCGGGAGAAACCGTACGTGGTCTTCTTTGACCGCTACAACAGCCTCATCGGAAAAGCCAACGAGGTGGGCGCTGTCTTCGCTCAAGACGAAAGAGATTAGCCCCGATATGACATGAGTCAATGCTCGTCGTTCTTCTTGTCCAGCTCGTTCGGCGGTTTGCGCTCGGGCGGTCCCTTCTTCTTCTCCTCATCCGATGGCTTCTGACTCAGCATATAATCGCGACCGTCCACGAAATCTTTCCGATCATACTCCGCCATCTCCACGATGCCCGTGTCCATCCGGATGGCATCCACGGGGCAGGCCTCCACGCAGAAGCCGCACATGACACACCGGTCCACCACGATGTCGAAGGAGACGGGGTATTTCTCGATGGCGGGATCGGGACTTTCCCCGGCGCGAATGTGGATGCACTGCGCGGGGCAGATGGTGGGACACATCATGCAAGCCACACATTTGGGGCTGCCGTCCTCCCGGAGCAGCAGCCGGTGGCGCCCGCGATAGCCCACCGGAATGGGGCGGCGCTCTTCGGGGTACTGGATGGTCACCGCCGCAGGGCGGTCCTTCATGAGACCAAAGAGATGGGCCGTGTGGAGGAAGAGGTTTCTGAAGAAGTGCCCCCCCGTAATCCCCAGCCCCTTGACCACCTCGACCAGGTAGAGCCGGTCCAGACGTCCCAGCTCAGTCCGTTTGACGTTCTTCTCATTCACGGTCATCAACTCCCCGTGAACAACAGGACCAGGCCTGTTAGCACGATGTTCAAAAGCGACAGCGGCAGGAGCACTTTCCAGCCAAGGCGCATGAGTTGATCGTAGCGGAGCCTCGGCAGGGTCCATCGGATCAACATCTGAAGCCAGCAGAAGAAGACGACTTTGAACATAAAGGCCAAGACCTGCATCAGCACAACGAGAAAGGGAGGCAGTCCAATCTGGAGCCCGAAGGGAAAGACGAATCCCCCGCTGCCAAGATAGGGGACCTGCCAACCGCCGAAAAAGAGCGTGGCAACCAGACCCGACATCACTACGATTTCCACGAACTCCCCGATCCAGAGAAGCCCGAACTTCATGCCGCTGTACTCGACGAAAAACCCGACAATCTCCGATTCCCCCTCCGGCAGGTCAAAGGGGATCCGCTTGGTCTCCGCAATGGCGGCGATAAAGAATATGATGCACCCCAGGGGCTGCACCAGCACCCCCCAGCGGGGCAGTCCCCAGACCAGCTCTCCCTGGGCCCTGGCGATTTCCCCAAGACTGAGGGAGCCGAAGATCATGAGCAGTCCTATCACCGAGAGGGCCATGGAGACCTCATAGGAGATGCTCTGCGCCGCGCCCCGCAGGGCACCGAGGAGGCCGAAACGGTTCGCCGACGACCACCCGGCGAGAATGACACCGTACACGGAGAGGCCGGTCACGACGAAGATGAAGAGCAGGCCGACGTGAATGTCGGCAACCTGCAACGAGATCTCCCGCCCGAAGAATTGCACGTTCGGGCCGAAGGGGATCACGGCAAAACCGACCAGGGCGGTGGTAAAGGCGATGAAGGGCGCGAGGGTGTGGACGAACCGGTCCCCCGAGGGTGGAATGAAGTCCTCCTTGGTCAAAAGCTTGAGCGCATCCGCCAGGGGGTGAAACAGACCAAGGATGCGCAGACCAAAGATGTCGGCGCGGTTGGCTCCGATCCGGTCCTGCATGACGGCGCTCTGCTTGCGCTCGACCCAGGTCAACAGCACGCCCAGGGTCATGAGGAAACCGATCATGAAGAAGATTTTTACGAAGATGATGACGGTGCCCATGTCTCCTGTCCCAATCGCCAGCACTCCGGATGGAGTTCCACCTTCAGGGCTTCACCCAGGCGTCGCAGAATTTCGCAGGCTGGCAGGGCTTCGCCGAGCGGTGCCAGGGCTGCGTCGAAATGCTGCACCCGCCCTTCGAAATTCACAAAGGTGCCATCCTCTTCCGCCGGCATGGCGGCGGGCAGCACCATCCGCGCGCGCGCGTCCTCCGGACCGGCCGTGCTCTTCTGAAGAATGAGGATCCCCTCCCCTGCGGGGATGGGGGACGGCCCTTGCGGATTGTGAAACCGCGCCGGATCGTCCCCAAGCACATAGAGGAGTTTAATGCGGCCCGTGGCCCATCCCGCCGCGAGCTGCCCGGCCGGCACGTCCTCCCCCTTGGGAACCATGCCGATCATTTCCAGTCCCCGCCGGTTGGGTGCGCGGTCCCGCCGAATGAGAATGGCGTCTTCAAAGGCCGAGGGATCCACGGGAAAGCCGGTGCTCATGTTCCGGATCCCGAGCTGTTCGACGAAAAGTTCCCGTGTTGCCAGGGCCGTCTCGCAGGCCACGGTCGGATGCACGAGAACACCAACGCCTTCGGGCCCATGGCTCGCCAGCGTCTCCCGGATCCTCAGAGCCGCCCGCTTGATGATTCGATCCCAACCGACGGGGATCAGCCGTTTTCCCTCCCGCAGCAGGGGCTCCCGGATCCGCTCGGCGGCGTCAAGGCTCTTATAGCCGTATCGACCCGTATCGCACATCCAGTAATCGTTCACCTTGGTATTGAATCGCGGCCGGAACCGGTAGACCCGACTGTCGTTGACCTGGATATCGCTGTCCTCGTTGAAGTCGACGATGATGTTGCACCCCCGCGCGCAGAAGGGGCAGATGGAGTGGCCCCGTTTGAGCATCCAGACCCGCTGGTTGAACCGGAAGTCCCGGTCGGTCAGGGCCCCCACCGGACAGATGTCGACGATATTGCCGCAGTAGAGGTCTTCCAGCACTTCACCGGGATAAGTCGAGAGATAGGCCTCGGAGCCGCGCTGAAAGATGCCAAGGCGGCGGACGCCTGAGACCTCTTCAAAAAAGCGCACACAGCGGGAGCAGAGCACGCAACGCTCTTCGTCCATCACGATGGTGGGTCCCAGGATAAAGACCTTGCGTTTGCGCCAGCGCGTCTCCAGGAAACGGCTGGTGTACCGGGCGTACTCGGTGTAATAGTCCTGCAGCAGGCATTCACCGGACTTGTCGCAGATCGGACAGTCGATGGGGTGATTGATCAGCAGGTATTCCAGGATGCTCCGGCGCGCATCCTGCACGGCTTCCGTATCGGTGCGCACCACCATTCCGTTCACCACCGGCGTGGTGCAGGCGGTCTGAAGCTTGGGGATCTTTTCGATCTCCACCATACACATCCGGCAGCTCCCCGCGGGGGAGAGACCCGGGTGGTAGCAGAACCGCGGGATATGGATCCCCAGCCGGTCTGCGGCCTGAATGACAGTCAGTCCAGGCTCCACGGTGATGATCTTGCCGTCAATTTCGATCGTGGGCATCCCGTTTCGTCCTTCCGTTTATCCGTCCTGCCCCGCGACCTGGGGGTGATGCTCCGTCCCGGACGGCCCGGCGTCAGGGCCGGGCCCGGGGAGAAACTCGTCGCGAAATTTTTTCACGAAACTCTTGACCGGTCCCGCGGCCGCCTCCCCCAGGGGGCAGACCGTGCGGCCCGCCATGTGCTCGGCAATGTCGATCAGGGTGTCCGGATCGCCGGCCGTCCCCTCCCCCCGTTCGATGCGCTCGAGGATCTGGACAATCCAGCGGGTCCCTTCCCTGCAGGGCGTGCATTGGCCGCACGACTCATGGGCGAAGAAGCGCTCCAGGTTGAGCAGGGCCGCCAACATGGAGGTCCCCTCGGCCAGCACGATCACGCCCCCCGAGCCGAGCATGGAACCCGCCGCCATGAGCGTGTTGAAATCCATTTTGATGTCGAGTTCATGGGCGGCCAGCACCGGACAGGAGGCCCCGCCGGGGATCACGGCCTTGATCTTCTTCCCGCCGGTGACGCCCCCCGCCTGCTCTTCGATCATCTCGAGCAGGGGTGTCCCCATGGGGAGTTCATAGAGGCCGGGGCGGTTCACATGTCCACTGATGGTGAAGAGTTTTGTCCCCCCGCTCTTTTCGGTCCCCAGGCCGGCAAACCAGGCCGCGCCCTTATCCAGTATGAGCGGCACGTTGGCCAGGGTTTCGACATTGTTGACCACTGTGGGGCAGCCGAAGAGGCCTTCCACCGCCGGAAAGGGCGGCTTGACACGGGGCCAGCCCTTCTTCCCCTCGATCGATTCGATCAGGGCCGTCTCCTCCCCGCAGATGTAGGAGCCCGCCCCATAGTGCACATGGATGTCCAGGCTGTAGCTGCTTCCGAGAATATTCTCGCCCAGATACCCTTTCGCATAGGCCTCGGCGATGGCGGCTTCCGTCCGCTCCCCAGCCAATACGAATTCGCCCCGGATGTAGATATAGGCCGTCTGCACGCCGATGGCGTAGGCCGACAGGATGGTCCCTTCCACCATCAGGTGGGGGTCCTGTTCCATGATGTGGCGGTCCTTGAACGTTCCCGGCTCCCCTTCGTCGGCGTTCACACAGATATACTTGGGCTTGGGCGAGTCCTTCGGGACGAACCCCCACTTGATCGCCGTGGGGAATCCGGCACCGCCGCGGCCCCGCAGGTTGGATGCCTTGACCTCCTCCACCACCTGCTCGGGAGTCCAGGACTCAAGCACTTTGCGAAGCGTGCGGTAGCCGCCCCCCGCCTCGTAGACAGCGAGGGTGTGCGAGTCGGGCTTGTCAAAATTACGGGTCAGTACTTTTACAATCATAGAAAACCTAGAGTGTCACATTAAATCTTATTTTGATGTTATAAACCCTAAGTTACTGTTTTAAAAGCTTTTTCTAGCGGTTCAGCCCTTCATTTTTTCCTCCAAGATCCCGTCGAGTTCTTCCGGTGTCACCGGCCCGAAGAGCTCGTCGTTGATCATCACGGACGGCGCCTGGTCACAGCACGCCAGACACTCCGCGGTCTCCAGAGTAAAACATTTGTCGGCAGTCGTTTCACCCACCCCGATGGCCAACCGTTTCTTCAAATGCTCGAGAATCGTCTCCGAACCGAGAAGGGCACAGGAAATACTCTCACAGACCAGGATCAGATGTTTCCCCTCCGGCTTCTCACGGAACATCGAATAAAAAGCCACCACTTCCCGCACCCGGCTTGGGTGCAGCTCAAGAATCGCCGCAGCATAGTGCTCCGCCTCTTTGGAAATATGCCCCTCTTTCATCTGGATGGCGCGCAGCACAGGCATGAGCGCCGCCTCCTTGTTTGGGTAGC
Organism: uncultured Nitrospirota bacterium; assembly: GCA_945786985.1. Lineage (GTDB taxonomy): Bacteria > CG2-30-53-67 > CG2-30-53-67 > CG2-30-53-67 > CG2-30-53-67 > CALZGC01. The sequence continues at coordinate 18,437 of CALZGC010000025.1, forward strand.
GACCGAGCAGCTCTTGTACTTCGTTCTTCGACAGAATCTGTTGCATGGGCGAAACCTTTACTCGTTGATCTATAGCCTTCAGCCTTCTACCTTGTGAAGTTCCCGTCCTCTGCCTTCTGTCTTCCGCCCTCTGGCCTTTCTCTGCCCACCGCTCACAGGTTCTTCACCGTCCGGAGCCTGCCCCGTTAGAAATCTATTGGAATTCTAACGGGGTCCTCCGGATTCTATCTATCCAACTCCCCGGCGATCATGTTGATGCTGCCAAAGATGGGAACCACGTCGGCCAGCATGCGCCCCCGGATCAGATGGGACAGGCCGGCCACCAGGGCAAAGCAGGGTGCCCGCACACGCACCCGCGCTGGAATCCCCGTTCCGTCACTCACAACATAGAATCCGAGCTCTCCGTTGCCCCCTTCGACCGGCATGTAGGCCTCTCCTGCGGGCGGTCGGATGCCGTGGCCGTCCATGATCAGTTTGAAGTGATTCATGAGCGCTTCGATCGTGGTGTAGACCAGCTCCTTCGGCGGCAGGGTCATCCGTTTGTCGTCGAGACAGATCGGCCCCCCGGGCAGATTCCGCAGCGCCTGTTCCACGATCCGCATGCTCTGCTCCATCTCCATCATCCGGACCTGATACCGATCGTAGCAGTCGCCGTCTGTTCCGAGGGGAACCTCGAAATCGAACCGGTCGTAGACCAGATAGGGCTCCGCCTTTCGCACATCGTAGGCGACCCCCGCGGCTCGCAGGCAGGGGCCGGTAAATCCGCAGGAAATGGCATCCTCCGGTGTGATGACGCCGACCCCGCGCATCCGGTCGAAGAAGATCCGGTTGCGGCTCAGCAGATTGTCGCATTCCTGAATGTCCTCACGCACCTTGCGGAACGCCTCCCGGCATTTCTCCTTGAAATCGGGACTGAGATCTCCCTTGAGTCCGCCGATGCGGGTATACGAGGTGGTCAGGCGCGCGCCGGTCACATCTTCGATCAGGTCATAGAGATATTCCCGGGACTTCATCAGATAGAGGAAGATCGTGAAAGCCCCCAGTTCCATGGCGAAGGCCCCCACACACGTCAGGTGATCGGTGATGCGGGATATCTCGGACATGATGACCCGGACATACTGGCAGCGCTCCGGGGTTTCGACCTCAAAGAGCTTCTCCACCGCCATGGCGTAGCCCACATTGTTGATCAGGGGCGAGACGTAGTTGAGGCGATCGGTGTAAGGGATGACCCCGGTGTAACTGTGGGTCTCGGCTTCCTTTTCGAAGCAGCGGTGCATGTAGCCGATCTCCACGTCGGACGCGATGACGGTCTCGCCTTTCAGGGCCACCGAGATCCGAACGACGCCGTGCATGGCCGGATGGGAGGGCCCCAGGTTGAGATACATGATCTCTTCCTTGATGCCGGTGCCCGATGATACCGCAGCTTGCGACGTGTCCGGGTCGTCCAGCACCAGCACGTCGGCGATCGACGGGGTCTTGTCGAAGGCGGTCTTCTCGGTGCTGCCGGGTCCGACCCGGGGCTGGCGCCGTTCCTTCGGATAGTCCTTGCGCAGGGGATACCCTTCGAAGCCCTCATACATGAGGATCCGGCGCAGATCGGGATGTCCGTCAAAAACGACGCCGTACATGTCCCAGGCCTCCCGCTCCAACCAATCGGCGATGCGGTACTCACCCGTCAGGGTGGGGAGATGCGCGTCCTTGGCCGCCACCTGGACCTTGATCCGAAGACGTCTGTTCGTCTCCCGGGCGTAGAGGTGGTAGACCACTTGAAAACGGGGCACCTCCTCCAGCCGGTCCACCACGGTGAGATCCATCAGGAAATCAAAACCCCGCTTGTTCTTAAGATACCGGATCAGGTCGAGCAGACGCTTACGCTGCAGCACCACCGTCTCTTCCCCGAGACGAGCGTGGGTGCTCAATACGGCCTGACCGAATTCTTGTGAAAGCTCTTGCAAAAGGCTCATGGTTTCCTAAACAGGGCCGCTGGGTCCTGAACCGGCATCCGGAATCAGTATTCCTGCCGCTCACCCTGGATCTTTTTCTGAAGTTTGATCAGACCGTCCAGAACCGCTTCGGGGCGGGGCGGACAACCGGCCACATAGATATCGACCGGGATAATCGAGTCGATCCCCTGGACGGTTCCGTAGTTGTCGTAGAACCCGCCGGAGGTCGCACAGACCCCGAAGGAGAGGACCCACTTGGGATCGCACATCTGTTCGTAGACCTGGCACAGAACGGGCGCGAGCTTGTGGCTGATGGTGCCGACGACCATCAGGAGGTCGGCCTGACGCGGCGACCATCGCGGCAGCCCGGCGCCGAACCGGTCGATATCATAGTGGGAGCAGGCCACCGCCATGTACTCCATGGAGCAGCAGGCCGTGGCAAAGGGATATTGAAAGAGCGAGTATTTGCGTGCCCAGCCGATGGCGGCATCGAGCCGGGTGGTGATCGCATCCCGCCCGAGACTGTTCGCTATTCCCATTCGAGGGCTCCTTTTTTCCAGGCATAGATCAGACCCAGTCCGAGAATGCCGATAAAGATGAGGGCCTCCACAAAGCCCAGGACACCGAGCTTGCGAAACAGAATGGCCCAGGGGTAGAGAAAGACGACCTCGATGTCAAAGAGTATGAAAATCATGGCGATGAGATAAAAGCGGACAGAGACGGGACCGCGATGGGGTGTGATGTCGGGTATCCCGCTTTCAAAGGGTTGGGCTTTGGCGTCCGTCATCTTCTTCGGGCCAAGACGCCGGGCGAGATAGAGAATACCGGCCGACATCCCTCCGACGATCAGAAAGAGCCACAATATGGGCACGTACGCTTCCCGCATCCTCACTCCCTATGCGTCGCACGGTCAGGCGCCGCCGTGAACGGTCTCAGCACGAATGACCTTCGTCGCCGTGGTTATGACGGCGGACTTGGATCCCTGCAGCCTTTTTGAGTTGAATGACCTTGTCTTCCGGTTCTCCCTGCTTCTTGAAGTAATCCGTGAGGGCCGCTTCCAAAGCTTCCTCGGCCAGCACCGAACAGTGCATCTTCACGGCGGGCTGTCCGCCGAGGACCTCGGCCACCGCCTGGTTGGCAACCTTGACGGCCCCCTCAACGGTCGCGCCCTTGACAATCCCGGTGGCCATGCGGCTCGTCGCAAGGGCCGCGCCGCAGCCGAAGGTCTTGAATCTGGCATCCCGGACAACGCCCTCCTTCATCTGCAAAGAAAAGCGCATCACATCGCCGCACTTCGGACTCCCCGCCTCCCCGATACCCGATGCCTCGGAAATCTCACCGACATTACGGGGGTTCATGAAGTGATCCATGACCTGTTCACTGTACGCCATCTACCGCTCCTCTGCGAAGGTGTGCAGCGTAGTCATACGTACTTTGAATTGCCTGCAAAAGTTTAGCCAACGGACTGTCATCTGTCAATCCGCGGTGCGGCGCCCCGTTATCCGGTCAGGATCCAGGATGCGGTCCAATTCTTCCGCCGTAAGCAGGCCCCGCTTCAAAATCAACTCCCGGACGGACACGCCGGACGCCTCGGACTCCTTGGCCAATTCCGCCGCTGCCAGATAGCCAATGTGGGTATTGAGAATGGTGGCAAGTCCCACACTCCCCTCAAAATAGCTGCGACACCGTTCCGGATCGGCCGTAATCCCCGTCACGCAGCGGTCGGTGAAAACCGGCAGGAAGTTCTTGAGCATCTCCATCGACTGGAGGAGATTGTGAATCATGACGGGCATCATGACATTGAGTTCCAGCTGCCCCGCCTGGGAAGCGAAGGTCACAACGGTGTCGTTTCCCATCACCTGAAAGCAGACCATGTTCAGGCACTCCGCCATCACCGGGTTGACCTTCCCCGGCATGATGGAGGAGCCCGGTTGCACCGCAGGAAGCCTGATCTCCGCGAGCCCCGTCCGGGGCCCGGAACTCAGGAGGCGAAAATCGTTGGCCACGCGGGTCAACTCCACACACAGGCCCCTCAGCATCGCCGAAAGGGCCGTCACCGCCGCCCGGCTCTGCATGGCTTCCCGCAGATCGGAAGCACTTGTCACGGGAAGGCCGGTCAGCCTACCAAGCTGCAAGACGATCTCGTCCCGGTAGCCCGCCGGTGCGTTGAGCCCGGTGCCGGTGGCACTCCCGCCGATGGCCAGCTCCAGAAGCGACGCCCGGCAGGCCTGCACCCGCGCGACAGCCTTGCGCAGGGCCGCAGCGTAGGCGGCAAACTCCTGCCCCAGGGTGACCGGAACCGCGTCCTGCAGGTGGGTCCGTCCTGACTTGATCATCTCGGAGAATTCCTGTGCCTTCTGTTCGAAGGCTGCAACCAGCGACTCGAGCACGGGCATCAGCTCTTCGAGCTGGATGAGCGCCGCCAGATGCATGGCCGTCGGGAAGGTATCGTTGGTGGACTGGGAGCGGTTGACATGATCGTTCGGACTGATGCGATCATAGCGTCCCCTTTCCTCCCCGAGGATCTCCAGAGCACGATTGGCCAGCACTTCGTTGACATTCATGTTGAAGGAGGTACCCGCGCCCGCCTGGATGACATCCACCACGAACTGATCGGAAAGCTTTCCCGCGAGCACTTCGTCGGCCGCCGCCACGATCGGTTGGGCCAGCTCGGGCTCGAGCACCCCCAGCTTTTCGTGCGTCAGCGCCGCGGCCTTCTTGATGAGAACATAGGCGCGCACAAAAAAGGGATGGGCCCGGAGGCCGGTCACTGGAAAGTTCTCCAGGGCCCGGGCGGTCTGGATGCCGTAGTAGGCCTTCCGGGGGACCTCCTTCTTGCCGAGGGAATCCTGCTCCACTCTCATCTTCATCCGGTGTCTCTACCTCTTCAGCCGTGCTTCTGGCGGCGTCGCTGCGCCAGAAGCTTGGCAAAGGCCTCCCGCCCGGTGTCCACTTCGTCGTGCAGCAGAACGTGACAACCCTTAAACATCTTCTGCAGCTCGCCAGGCGCCAGGAGGTATTCCCGGTTGAGCGACGGCCGGTAGCGCAGCTCACCGACGGTGTAGGTCTTATAGAGGACGTGTCCGCCCCGTCGAAGCCCCTGTGTGAGGCGGGGCACGATGGTACGGTTCAGAAAGTAGAACACTGTGATGAGCTCGTAGTCCTCCTGACCGTAATCAAAATCCTCTGCATCGGTCTCGATAAAGCGGATCGCAACACCGGCCGCCTCGGCGCGGGTTTTCGCACGGGCCAGACCAACGGGCGAAATGTCCGTGGCCGTGACCTCAAAACCCGCCCAAGCCATGGCAATGGCATTGTCCCCGAACCCGCACGCAACGTCCAGGGCTCTGACGGGCGCCAACCCCTGCAGCGCCAAAGTCAGGAAGGGGTCGGGCGTGATCGTCTTCGGCGGTTCCTTTTGCCGGTATTTGCGATCCCATCGGTCGCGATCGGCAGCGTTCATATACCGTCGGCCCTCAGCGCCTCCACGAGGCCCTTTCCCAGAGCATAAACGGTATCCATGGCCCCGTCCCTCTTCAAAATATCGCCCCGGTCCTCGATGCTCATCGCAAAGTATTCGTCCAGGTAGGTGACGCCCAGCACATCGAAGGTCGAGCGGATCGTCATCTTCGGGCCCTTGAATACAATGGGCTTGTCAAACCCCCCGGTGGAGATGAATATCCCCTTGCGTACGCGGTCCGGATTGTCCGGGAAGATCGGCCGATGGAGGACATACTTGCGGGACCAGTAGCACTGGCACCGGTCGATGATCGACTTGAGAAAAGAGGTGACCCCCATGAAGTAGACCGGTGAGGCCACGATGAACCCGTCGGCCCGGTCCAGTTTGGGATAGACGTCCTGCATCTCATCCTTCACGGCGCACGTTCCTGTCTTCAAACAGTGGCCGCAGTTGATGCAGGCTCTCAGATTCCGGAACCCGGAAGCGATAAGCTTCTCCGTTTCCGCGCCCCCGTCGGCCGCCCCCCGCAGGGCCTCATCGAGCAACGTCTCCGTATTGGCGCGCCGACGCGGACTTCCTGCCAGTCCGAGTATATACAAACGATTCCCTTCAGCCCAGCGCCTTCAGTGCCTCTTCAACCATCCGGATGTGCATCTCCTCGTCTTCGGAGAACTTCTTGTAAAGGGACGCGACGCTCGGATCGGAGGTGCGCTTGGCCATGCTCAGATAGAGTTCCCGGGCGCTCGTTTCCTCCACCAGCGCCGTGTTCAGCACGGCCCTGGCATCCATGAAGAAGTGGCTCTCCACCCCGGTCAGGGCGGCTTCGATGCTCTTGCCGCTCTCAGTAAAGGAGGAGGGCTGTCCCTTTACAAACTCATCGAAGGGCACGGGTGCGCGCTCCCCCAGCAGTCCGTTGTACAAATCGTAAATCGCCAGCATGTGCTTTTCTTCCACGCTGGCCAGTTTCTTGAACATGGCAGCGCCCCCGGCATCGGACATCTGTTGTGCGGCCGCCGAGTAAAACCGGTGGGCCCCGTTCTCCAGCCTGAAAGCGTTCAGCAGTCCTTCCGTAATGTCTTCATCACCGCGTATCATGATATTCTCCCTTCAGCTCTCTTCGGGCAGACCGCGCCACCGTCGCTGCAGTCCGTGCATTGGGCCGACCGGCGGTTGAGACCCACTCCCCCGGCCCGGACTCTATACGACGACACCGCCGTGGCAGGCGGTGACGTCACACGATCGCTTCGTTTGCCCTGCCGAAAAGATCGACCCCGATGCAGTCGCGAGGGTTCTTATCGGCTCGGTATCACGGACCTCTACTCTTCCTCCTCCACAAACTGATCCTTCCCGGCCCCACAGACCGGGCAGAGCCAATCCTCCGGGACATCATCAAAGGCGGTGCCGGCTTCTACTCCGTTGTCCGGATCCCCCAACTCTGGATCATACACATAACCGCACACCTCGCATACGTACTTCTTCATCGGATCCTCCTTTTTTTGGCCAGTTCCTCATAGCCGCCCGTGATGATTTGCCCCTTGATAAAGCGCTTCGGGGCACGCTTCATGTTCTTGTGTGCGAATTCCACTTTTCCGCAGATCCTGCATTTGTAGATTTCCTCCCGGAACAGAAAATCTCCTTCGCAGTTATCCCGGTTGAAATAAATCGGTTTGTCGATGAACATCGGCGCGCTGCATTTCGGACAGAATCTTCCCCCACCCTTCTCGGCTGCACGTCCCTTAGCCATCTTGTTCCTCCTCTACGCTGAACTCCATGTGGTCAAACCAGAACCCCCTCTGCTCGAGAAAGTCGAGTTCGGCCTGCAGAAGCCTGATGTGCCCCTCCTCCATCTCCATCAGGTCCTGAAAGACGTCCTCCGCCTCCTTGGCCTGAAAATCCCGGGCGTGTTCTCGGTAAAAATCCCGGGCCACGGCCTCGTTCTCCAGGGCTCGCTGGAGAACCTCGAATTCATTCTTGAAATCCGTAGGTTTTCCCTTCCCCTCCTTTTTACGATTCTGAAAAATGGGATACCCCTTGACCGGGTCGGCTTCGGCATCCGCCAGCAGGTCGCGGTAAAGATTCTTGATTACCTCGACATGATAGACCTCGTCCTTGGCCAACTGCGCAAACATGGCACGGCCCTTGGGGTCCTTTACCTCTTCGGCGGCGCGCGTGTAGAAGCGCTGCCCGTCGTATTCCGTTTGGATCGCCCGCTGCACCAGGCGTATCAGCTCTTCTTGTTTCATGGGCTTCCTGGCCTCTCTTCCGAGGTCCCCGGATATAGCAAGAAAGAATCCATGACCCTTCCTCACAAAACTTCCGGGCGAACCTAAACCAGCGCCTCCGCCGGCTGATTGATGCCTCCCACCTTCTTCAGGAAGCGATCCTGCAGCAGATCCTCCACGCTGCGAATGGTCTGCCCGTTAAGGTCCACCTTCCCTCCGGCGCTCATCCCGTGCCCGCCGGCTTTACCGATATTGCGGACCACGCTCTGGGCGAGCGCCCCTGCTTCGCCCGACAGATCGCTCGTGCGCAGGGAGAGAATAATTGACTTCTGATACGTGCCGGTGACCATCACCCACTCCACCCCTTTGTGGCGCAGCAGCATGTCCGCGATTTCCGCGACGATGTCGGGGTTGGGGGTCCGCCCCACGCCGGTGATCAGTGCGGAGCCATGGATCCTGGCCCGCTTAAAGGCGCGATTGAGCAGTTTGAAATACTCGGGAGAAACCTTGGGGTGCAGAATCCGGTTGAGGAGTTCCCGCTGCACCATGGGAAAGAGGTACATGTAATTCTGCACGTCCAGGTTGCTCGACCCCCGCCCCAGATCCTGGGTGTCCGATTTGATCCCGTAGTAGAGCGCCGTGGCCAGCCGCGGCTGGATGGGAATCTCGGCCTCTCTCAGGTACGACGTGACGATGGCCGAACACGATCCGACCCGCTCCCGCACGTCGTAGAAGGGAACCTTTTTCGTCTCGTCCCGCAGGGGATGGTGATCCAGGACGATGTCGGGCATCACCGAGGAGGGAAGCGAATTGTTTCCGGTCCTCGGCTGGGTATCAATGAGCGCCACCAGGAAGAAATCCTGGAAGTTGACCTGCTCGATGGGCATCAGGGGAATCTTGAGATGCTGAATCATCGCCTGGTTTTCCGCCCGCCCGACGATTCCCCCGAAGGCGATCCGCGCCTCCTGCTGATAACGGCTTTTCACGAAGTACTGAAATCCAAGGCTCGCCGCGATGGCATCCGGATCGGGATTGTCATGGGTCAGGATCAACATCCGTTTGGACGGATCCAGAATCTTCTCAAGGGCTGCTGTTTTCTTGTTTTGCGTATCGGACATAGCGCAAGCCTGACGACCAATCTCGGAGAAATCTAAATACTATCAAAGAGTTGGTAGCACTGGAACCGAAATTGTCGAGCTGTTGAATCCTGCAAGCGAAACCCTATTCCCTGCCCTCTGCCGGGGCGGTACCAAGTATACCAAAATTCTGATGAAATTTGAAAAAAAATAGTCATAATTAAACCAGTTAATCCTAAGTCCCCGCTTTGAATAGTAATAATGTAAGCCGCGATGTCAACCCGCGGGCAGGCTGCAGAAGCAATGTATTCGGCATGTAACCCATTGAAACAACTATGAAAAGAACCGTCCGCTTGCACCTAAGAACGGGCCCGGGCCCACCCTGGAATGAATGGACATGAATCCTGATGACTCAGCCCATGGACAGATTCTGAATCACTGAATGGTAGCTCTTTCCGACCGGCGAGGGCGCCTGGCCATTCTATGCGCCCCGCACACAAGAGAGGTGTCGGGCACCGATTCCGTCGGACCGTCGCGCAAGCGCACTTCCTGCCAGGGATGAAAGAATTGCTTGTTTTTCAACTCAGGATGGATAGAATGGTCTTCCGGAATCGAGCGGGTGAAAACCCGAGAACTTCACTGGGCACGCGGACAGAAAGGGGGGCAGGTGTGAAAGCTGTTGAAATCAAACCGAATATATTCTGGGTGGGGGCGCTGGACTGGGGCGTGCGGGACTTTCACGGTTACGTGACGCCCAATGGAACGACCTACAACAACTACCTCATCGTGGATGAACAGGTGACACTGGTCGACACCGTCAAAGACGATTTCTCCAAGACCATGCTCGACAATATCCGCAACATCGTCGACCCCAGGCGCATCGAGCATGTCGTCATCAACCACATCGAACCGGACCACTCGGGGAGCCTGGCTACTCTGATGGAGTTGGTCCCAGAGGCAACCCTCCACATGAGCCAAAAGGGCAAGCGGGGCCTGGACCGACATTTTGACACCTCCCAGTGGAAGATAGAGATCGTCAAGACCGGCTCGACCCTGAACATCGGACGGAAGACGTTGATGTTCCTGGAGACGCCCATGCTCCATTGGCCCGATTCCATGATGACCTATATCCGGGAAGACAAGCTCCTCATGAGCCAGGACGCCTTCGGGCAGCACTATGCCACCACCAGCCGCTTCGATGACGAATTCACGACCCAGTTTTCGATCTATGAGCTGGAAGATGCGGTCAAGGACTATTACGCCAACATCCTGATGCCCTTCGGAGCGCTGATCAAGAGAACGATTGCCGTAATCGAGAAACTGGGCCTCGAGATCGACATGATCGCGCCGGATCACGGTATCATCTGGCGGCAAGACCCGGGCAAGGTGCTCAAGCTTTACCTGGACATGGCCGACGGAAAGACCGATGAACGGGTGGTCATTATTTACGACACCATGTGGAAAAGCACGGCCCGGATGACGCAGCCCATTCTAATGGGGATTCGGGACGCCGACATGGATGCCAAAGTCATCAAACTGCGCGCGACGCCCATGAGCGTCGCCATCAAGGAGTTCTGGAAATCCCGGGGGTGTCTGCTCGGCACGCCGACCCTGAATAATATCATGTTTCCCTCGGCGGCCGAGTTCCTCACCCATTTGCGGGGGCTGCGACCCAAACACAGAATTGTCGGGGCCTTCGGCAGTTTCGGATGGGGCGGGGGTGCTATCCGGGAGGCTTACGAGGAGTTCAAAAGGATGAAACTCGAAATCTATGAACCGGGAATGGAGGTGATGTACCGCCCTTCCCTGGAAGATGAAGAGCGGCTCTACGAATTCGGCAGGGAGTTTGCCATGCAGGTGAGGGCCTACCACCGGAAATTCCAGGAAGCCCCCCCAACAGACTCGTGAAGACCCTGAAAGGCCCGACGCTTTCTCGGCGAGGGCACTGTGCCCCGCCGGCTATACGACTGTCACCGGGGTCACCGCCCGACAGAGCGTCACGAACCGGCGGCTACGAGGCTTCCTGAGATTCCCCCGGCTTTGACTCGCCCTTGCCCTTGGGGTCCTCCGCAGGCGGCTCTTCGGGCTTGGGCGCTTTCGCCTCGGCCCGTTTCTCCATGGCCACCATCCGAGCCAGCTTGCGCTGCAAACGTTTCAGTTTCTTATGGGTCTCCCGCAGGGGCGCATCAGCCTTGGGGTTTTCGGTGGCTTCCTTCATCTCCAGGACTTTCGCTTTCAGCGACTGGACCTGCTCCTGAAGCTTCTCCTTCAGCGACACCACGGTCTTCTTCTTTTTCGCCATCGGCAAACTCCTTTCTTGTTCCATGGAACCGGAACCGGGGCGGCAGAAGCCTACCCCCGGCACAACGGCTGAGGAGAGTAACAGATTCAGTGTCCCCCTGTCAATCGGTCTTTCCCGGGGCGCCCCCGAAGCTCAGTGCTTCGATTCGCAAATAAAGTGACGTATCTTTCTATCGTAGAATCAGGTTAACCCGGATATTGCATGAGTGATCGTCATGAGAGGCTGTATAGGCGCCACAGGCAAGGCGCAGAAGATTTTCTGGGTGAAGACATATTGCAATATTTCAAGTGGCTCTGTTCGCAAATATGGTGAAGTATCGAGAGGGGTGTAGCGCGATCTCCTCAAGGCGCGCGACTGAGGCGTAACCCCTGCGGTACGTCGCAGGGAGCGCAACGCAGAGGAGGACGTGCTACGGCACTCGAATACCAGCGTATTTACGAATAGGGCCACCAGATCAGAAAATTTTCTGTAACGCCGCATGTGGCAGACTATCCGGCCTCGTAATAGATTGACTCATGCAATATCCGGGTTGAACGCTCACTCAGCACTAAGTCCTGAGGTCATAGGTTCGTAATCGAACTCATGAATCGAAGGACTTAGCAGTACCTTGAGCGTCCCCTTCTCCCGGGCCCGCTTCCGCTGCGTCCTCGCCCTGTTCGGTTTTGTTCTCCCGTTTGTCGGCGACCGATTCACCGGGGATGCCGTAGCGCCCTTCAGCCCACGCACCCAGATCGATCAGCCGGCATCGCTCGGAGCAGAAGGGCCGCCAGCGATTGTCGTGCCAGTCGGTGAGCCGGCGGCACTCGGGACAACGGACTCGCCGAAGCTTTCGCATTAGACGCCGCCCTCCCCTGCCGTTTTCATGGCGGCCAGCCCCTGCTGGACGGACGTCGGCACAAACCCGAGATCGGCAAGCCGCTCCGCCTGCAGGGAGCAGTCGTGCCCCCGGGGCGCGTAATCATCCAAGTCCTTAATCGAGATCGCCCGGATCAGCTTTCGGGGATACCCGAAGACGTCCACAAAACGCTCGCCAAAGGCATACCGGCTGAGCCGCTCCGGACCGGCCAGATGGAGCACCTCGTTCACCACACCGGCGCTCAGAATTCGGGCGATGGCCGCTGCTACATCGGGTGCATAGAGAAAGGTTCGAAACTGATCCTGAAAGAGCCCCACCGGTTTTCCCGCGTTCAGATTCCCGTGGAGCCAGTCCACAAAGGAGTGGGACAGACCCGTGCCCCGGGCATACAGGAGTGAGGGGCGGAGAATCACCCAGCGCGGGCAGCGGCGCTGAACCGCCTCTTCGGCCAGCACCTTGGTTTTCCCGTAGTGGCTGACGGGAGAAACGGGATCCCTCTCCGTGTACCCGCCCCGTCGGCCGTCCCGGCGTCCATCAAAGACGAGGTCGGTGGAGATAAAGATGAAGAGGCTGTCTTGCGCGGCCGCCCATCGGGCCAGGGCGTCCGTGCCGCGAACGTTGATCCGGGTCGCCCCATCGGGGTCCTTTTCGCAGGCATCCGGATGGGTCATGGCAGCGGCATGCACGATGACGTCATAGACGCGACCCGCCAGCGCGGTTTCGACACTGCCCGGTGCGGCCAGATCGAGTGCAACGCCCTCGGGGGCGGCCAGCACCTGGGGGTGGGCGCCGTAGGTGCCTGTCAGATCGAAGCTTTCCCGGAGTCCGTGCATGAGATGCCACCCGAGAAAGCCGCTGGCGCCGGTGATCAGAAATCGTTCTCGCCTTTCAGACATGTTGCAGATGCTTCTTGCGAAGGTGCCGGGAGAGTTGCCGAACCAGAGAGAGAGCGCTGAGGGCCTCCTTCCCGGTGAGGCTCCCGAGCCCACAGGCAGGTGTCACAAGGGATTGGGAGAGAAGGCGTTCGCGCTCGATGCCGCTGCGCACCAGGGCCTCCACACCGTCATCGAAGCGTTTGTCCAGCGTCTCCACCGACTGTTCGAGAACCGCGGAGGAGGTGGGAACGAGGCCCCAGGCGAGGTTGCCGCCCCGATTGAGAAACGTGCGGACTTGTTCGGGGTAGAGCAGCATCCGGTCCATGAACTCAAAGGCATCAAAGTTGACGATATCGACGTCCGTCTCGAAGAGGATGGACCAGTCAGTGTTCCCGCAGCAGTGCACCCCGGCCAAGCCACCGGCCCCGTGAATCCGCGCCGCCACCCCATTGATGGCCTGCACCACATCGTCCCGCCCCACATTCATCCCGGTGGTTCCGAAGGCCGCCATGTAAGGCTCGTCCAGAAAGATAATCGTCGGCACCCCGAATTCCTTCAATCGCTCGATCTGGTACCATGCCTTCAGCGCGATCCACTTGCAGACCACGTCCTGTAAATTGGGGTCGTAAAAGATGGCCGCACCCTTTTCATCCTTGACGCTGAATCCGAAGGTCACCGGTCCGGTTACGTGCCCCTTGGTGCAGACCAGCGCATCGGGGCGGTGCCGGCGCAGCCCCCGGATCATGGTGTCGAATCCGATCGCATAATCCGGCGAGAGAGCAAAGGCACCCACATCCCCGGCCATCTCCTTCTCGTAGAACCGCTCCAACTTGCTCAGGGCCCGATCTGCCTCGACGTGGAGTCTCTCCTTGACGGGGTCCTCCACGATACCGGGGAAGCCCTGGGCGTACTGCGGCACCATCTGCTCGTGAAACCCTCGCTTCGGCAGCTGGGGCCAGAAAGGTATCTCGGGTAGGTTCTCCAGAATAAGCGAAAAAGCCTCTTCCGGATCATCCAGCGGAAAACTGCCGATGCCGGTGCCGAGACAACGTCCTTGAAAGTTCACATCGATCTTTCCTGTCGCAGCCGTCCGTCAATCCAACTTCCGCAGATAGGCGCTGGTGACATACTGCAGCATCATTCGGTTGGTATTGAAAAAGGAGCCGTTGAGGGCAAGCCCGTTCTGCATGATACCGATCCACTCGCTCCGGTTCTTGTAATAGGTGGGCAGAATGACGTGCTCCAGCTTCTCGTAGAGGTCGAAAACATCGGCCTCGTCCGAGCCGGCGCCACGGGAGGCCTTGGAGGGGCGCGGCCCGATGGACCACCCCGTGATCCCCTCCCGGTGCCCTTCGATCCACCAGCCGTCAAGAACGCTGAAGTTGATCACCCCGTTCAGGGTCGCCTTCATGCCACTGGTACCCGAAGCTTCCTGCGGCCGCTGGGGATTGTTGAGCCAGACGTCCACCCCGGAGGTCAGCAGGCCGCCCAATGAAAAATCGTAGTTCTCCAGATAGACGATGGGAACGGTACCGGCCAGCTCGCGGGAGAGCTGGACGATTCTTCGGATCAGATCTTTGCCCGAGTCGTCCCGCGGGTGGGCCTTGCCGGCATAGACCAGCTGAAAGGCGCCGGCGTCCCGGGCCATCCGCTTCAGCCGCTCCACGTCTCGAAAGAGCAGATCGGCCCGTTTGTATGCGGTCGCTCGCCGGGCAAACCCGATGGTCAGGACTTCCGGGTCGAGCGAAACACCGGTCTTCCCCCGCACATAGTCGAAGAGCCGTGCCTTGCACTTCTGATGGGCCACCCAGATTTCATCCGGCGGAATCCCCACCGCCTGCCGCAGCAGAAAGGAGTCCTTCCGCCAACCGGTGACATAGCGGTCCATGAGCGCCTGGAATTCCTCGGACATCCAGGTCAGTACATGGACACCGTTGGTAATCGCATCGATCTCGTATTCGGGGAACATCTCACTGGAGACCTGGCCGTGCCGCTGGGCCACCCCGTTCGCGTAGCGGCTCAGATTCAGCGCCAGCAGGGTCATGTGAAAGTCGTTCGCCCCGCTCAGGCGGTCGACCACCTCGAAGGGGATGCCATGGATGAGATAGGGTGGCTCTCCCGCTTTGGAGTCCTGTCTCTGCTCGCCCAGTATTTTGCGGACCAGTTCGTTTGAAAACCGGTCGTGCCCGGCGGAAACGGGTGTGTGCGTGGTGAACACGCAGAGGTCCTTCACGAGTTCGGGATCCCAGCGCGCCTGCTCGAACCAGACCGACTCGGGAGCCCGCTCATGTTCCCGCAGCAGTTCCAGGGTCAGCAGGCTGGCATGCCCCTCATTCATGTGGTAAGTGGTCAGACGGTTGTAGCCCATGGCCTTCAGCATCCGCACACCCCCGATGCCGAGCACCACCTCCTGCCGGAAGCGGTAGTCCTCGTCACCACCGTAGAGCTGCGCCGTGAGTTCCCGGTCCTGGGGCTCATTGTCCTCTAGATTGGTGTCCAGGAAATAAACCGGGACCGAGGCGCCCGACACCCCGTCTATCATATACCGCCACGCCCGTATGGCCACGTCCCGGCCGACGATGCGGACCTTGACCACGTAGGGCAGCAGTTCCATACAGGCACCGGGATCCCATTGGACCGTCTCCTCACTCTGATTCCCGTCACTGTCCAGCTTCTGAACGAAATAGCCCTTCTCGTGCAGCAGGGTCATCCCAACCACCGGCAGATGCAGATCCGCACATGACTTGAGGGTATCCCCGGCCAAAATCCCCAAGCCGCCGCTGTACGTCGGAATCCCTTGTGCCAGACCGACCTCCATGCTGAAATAGGCGATCTTTACCACATGCTTATTCATCTGCTCGATTTTTTCACTTTCGAGAGTCATGCGCCTGCTCGCTCCTGTCTGGAAAGTAACACAGCGTTGCGGAATTTGGACGGACTATAACAAAGTCGCCTCAAATCTTCAACAGGAATTGCCCGGACCGCAGAAGGTTGCTGCCGAGGGGCACAGATACCGGTCAGACGGAAGACGTGTTATCGCAGGTTCCGAAGCCGACCGATCCGTCGATATTTTCTTCTTGCTTTTCCGGGCGCCGATCAGTATAATCACGAGCTTGTATCGCTGATATCCGGGGCCGGCATTTTTCAACGTAAAAATCGGTGCCAACCGATCCCCGGCGATCCCCAACGATCTATGGAGGATATCAATGGCTGTGAAGGAAGCGATTCTCCCCGGAATCATTCTTTTTGCCCTTCTTACCGGCGCTGCAATAACCGGCTGTTCCGCTGATAAGAAGCAAACGACGACGGCGGCAGCGAAGCCTCTAGTGAACACGGAGGGGACGTGGTCGGGATCGGCGCAGCAGACGGGAAGTGCCAACCCCACCTTAACCTTGAAGCTGAATCAGAAGGAAGACGGCTCGGTCTGGGGGACCATCACTTCCATGGACGCAGCATTCGAGGAAGCGAACATCGCTGGCGGTATCATACGGGACAGCACCCTGACCTTCTCCGCAACGGCCAATGGCCCCGACCCCCGTCAGGGACATACGTTCTCCTTCGAAGCGGAAGTAACGGAATCCAAGATGGAAGGCACCTGGAAGGATATCCTGGCACGCAACTGGGGTTCCTTTTCCCTAACCCGGGAGGGCGGAAGCGCCGCTGCGGCCACGCCCAAGAAAGCACCTGAATCCAAGTCCCACTGACACCCCACCGGTGCATCCAAAACCGCCGCGTAAGACATGGCCGGGCGCCTCCTCAGGGCCGAAACCTCGGCCGATGCCATGGCCCACATCCCCCAAGCATCTTCAGCAGCCGGAATAGACCCTACGGCGTCAGCCGCTCCATCATTCTCGGGAACGGAATGGTTTCCCGAACATGCTTGAGGCCGCAGATCCAGGCCACGGCCCGTTCGATCCCCATGCCGAATCCGGCGTGTGGCACCGATCCGTACTGCCGCAAATCCAGATACCACTGAAAGGTCTCCGGGGAGAGTTGGTGGGCCTCGATCTTCCCGTGGAGCGTTTGGTAGTCATCCTCCCGCTGGCCGCCCCCGATGATTTCTCCGTAACCTTCGGGCGCGAGCATATCGACGCAGAGGGCGAGCTCGGGATGGGCGGGGTCGTTTTTCATGTAGAAGGCTTTGCACTGAGCCGGGTACCGATGAATCATGACCGGTCGGTCGAACTCGGCAGATATCACGGTCTCCTCGTCACCGCCGAAGTCCTCCCCCCAGGTCGTCTCGTTGCCTTTGCCCCGCAGGATGTCAATGGCCTCGGAGTAGCTGATTCTCGGGAAAGGCCGCTGCACCCTCTCGAGTAAGGCCGGATCCCGCTCCAGCGTCTCCAACTCCCGCCGCCGCCGATCCACCACCCGCTGCACGACGTACGTCACAAAGGCCTCCGCCAGATCCATCGTCTGCTCCAGATCGCAGTACGCCATTTCGGGCTCCACCATCCAGAACTCCGTGAGGTGGCGGCGGGTTTTTGATTTCTCTGCGCGAAAGGTGGGGCCGAAACAGTAAACCTTGCCGAAGCCCATGGCCCCCGCTTCATTGTAGAGCTGGCCGCTCTGGGTGAGGTAGGCCCGGGTATTGAAGTACTCCGTGCTGAAGAGCGTGGTCGTGCCTTCACAGGCGTTGGGGGTAAAGACGGGCGCATCGAGGAGGGTGAAGCCCCGATCGTCGAAGAAGTCCCGGACCGCCCGGATCACTTCGTGGCGAATTCGGAGAATGGCGTGCTGCCGGGATGAACGGAGCCATAGGTGGCGGTTGTCCATGAGGAAGGCCACCCCGTGTTCCTTGGGACCGATGGGGTAGTCCGGGCTCTCATTCACGAGGCTTACGTGGGACACGGAAAGTTCATAGCCAATGGGGGAGCGCTTGTCTTTCTTCACCGCGCCCCTAACCTGGACGGCCGATTCCTGGGAGAGCCCGCCGGCCAGGGCGAAGACTTCTTGAGGGACATCCCCCTGAAACACAACGCACTGGATCACCCCCGTGCCGTCCCGGACCTGCAGGAAGTGAAGCTTGCCGCTGGAGCGCCTGTTGTAGAGCCACCCGTAGAGCGTGACTTCTTCGCCCTCGTGGTCGGAGATCTCCTCAATCCAGACCCGCTCCGCCATTGCCCTGTCCTACGCCAAAACGGGGCAGGTGCAGGGACCGATTTCCACCTGCAGTGCCCAGTGCCCTTCCCGCTCTTCCACGAAATTTCCGTATCCCAGTATCGAGGTGAAGAGGCTCAGTTTACGAGCCGTCCTTTCCTCATCGATGCGCACTTCAATGCCGCCCCATGCACTGCAGTTATCGTTGACAATAAGCTGCTTGAACTCCTCGAAGGGATCGTCGGCTCCCCGGGCATCTATGATTCGTTTCATGACTGCGCTTCCTCTTGTCGACGCCGCCGGAGGGCGGCGTGGTTGTCTGCCCTTTTTTCAGACTAAGCCACGAAAAGAAAAGGCTGTCAATCGCGGTGAACCTCGCACACCCGTCACTCCGTCAGAGTGGCTTTTTGAATATGGATGGACTGATGCGGGTTGTCCCGGGGATCCCGTGCCGCATTCACGATCTTGTCCACCACCGCCATCCCCTCGGTCACCCGACCGAACAGGGTGTACTGGCCGTCCAGATAGGGTGCGGACGCCACACAGATGAAGAACTGAGAGCCGGCGCTGTCGGGGTCGCTCGTGCGGGCCATGGAAACCGCGCCCCGCACATGTTTTTGCGCGTTGAACTCAGCCTTGATCGTATAACCCGGCCCGCCGCTACCGTCGTTCGCCCGGTTGTTATCCCTTGTGTTCGGGTCCCCGCCCTGAATCATGAAACCGGGAATCACCCGGTGGAAATAGGTGCCGTCGTAGAAGCCCGCGGTGACGAGTTTCCTGAAATTCTCGACCGTCCCCGGGGCGAGCTGCGCATTCAGGGCAATGACGATCTTGCCGGCATCTGTCTCCAGCACGACTTGTTCGCCCGCCGCCTCCCGGACGGGCTTCCCCTTGTTGCCCGGTTGATCTGCCGGGCAGGCTGTCGCAAACAGGGTGAGGCAGAGACCAACCGAAATCATCCAGACTCCTTGTTTCATGCGTTTCGTCCTTTCCTTTCTGAAAGCGCCTCCATGGCGGCTTTCAAGTGACTCCAGAGGTTTTTTTTCCCTTCCGAGGTGCGCGAGGAAAAAAGGATCACCGGCTCCGCGGCCTCTATCTCCAGGGTCTCCCGCACGACAACGGCCTGTTTCGGCCCCTGCTGCTTGGTGAGCTTATCCGATTTGGTCGCCACGGTCAAGATGGGGATTCTGTGGTACAGCAGGTATTCCCGCATCAGCCGATCGCCGTCCGTGGGACGGTGGCGCAGATCCACAATGTGCACCACACAAGCCAGATGGGCGTTCTGTTCCAGGTAGCCCTCCACCATGGGACCGAAACGGCTGCGCACCGCCCGGGGCACCCGGGCATACCCGTATCCGGGAAGATCCACGAAATAGAACCGCTGGTTGATGCGGAAGTAATTGATCGTCTGGGTCCGCCCCGGCGTGTTGCTGACCTTGACCAGGCGTTTGCGGTTGACCAGCGCATTGATGAGGGAAGACTTCCCGACGTTGGATCGCCCCACAAAGGCCACTTCCGGCAACCGTAAAGAGGGGGTGTCCTTCTTGTGCACCACGGAAACAGTGAATTCGGCAGACGATATCTTCATGGGATGTCCATACCAATGCGCTGGACGCTTGCATTGCGCACGGGCAGATCCGGATAGCTTCGATCGTCGGGGGATAGAGGGTACAAGTCGGAACGGCACTGACGCCCGGCCCACTGGATCAGTCGATCGCGATCCGGGCCGGCGGTATCAGGCGCTTTCTTTCTTCTCGTAGATCAGGATGGGCTGCTCGTCTCCGGTGACCACCTCTTCGGAAATGATGCACTCCTTCACATTCACCTGGGAGGGCAGATCGTACATGACATCGAGCATCACGTTCTCGAGGACGGCCTTCAGCCCGCGCGCCCCGGTCTTGCGCTTCTGGGCGATGCGCGCCACCGCTACCAGGGCTTCCTTGCTGAACCGCAACGCGACCCCCTCGAATTCGAAGAACTTCTGGTACTGCTTCACCAGAGCATTGTTCGGCTCGGTCAGGATGCGGACCAGCGCCTTTTCGTCGAGCTCGCTGAGCGCTGCAATCACCGGCAGGCGTCCCACAAATTCGGGGATCATGCCGCTTTTGAGCAGATCACCGGGCTCCACCTGCGCGAGAATCTCGCCAATGGGCTTAGACTCACGACTCTGGATGATGGCTCCGAAGCCCATCGATTTTTCGCCGATGCGGTTCTCGATAGTCTTGTCGAGGCCCACGAAGGCGCCGCCGCAGAGGAAGAGGATGTTCGTGGTATCCACCTGGAGGAATTCCTGGTGGGGATGTTTACGCCCCCCCTGGGGGGGCACGTTGGCGGTGGTCCCTTCAATGATTTTCAGCAGCGCCTGCTGTACCCCCTCCCCGGAGACGTCCCGCGTAATGGAGGGGTTCTCCGACTTGCGGGTAATCTTGTCGACTTCGTCGATGTAGATGATCCCCTGCTGAGCGCGTTCCACATCATAGTCGGCATTCTGCAGCAGCTTGAGGATAATGTTCTCCACATCTTCACCAACGTAGCCCGCCTCGGTCAGGGTCGTGGCGTCCACAATGGCAAAAGGAACATCGAGAATACGGGCCAGGGTCTGTGCGAGAAGGGTCTTGCCCGACCCCGTCGGCCCGATCAGAAGAATGTTGCTTTTCTGGATTTCCACATCGCTGAGATTTACCCGGGAGGCCAGGCGCTTGTAGTGGTTGTGTACTGCCACGGAGAGGATTTTCTTGGCCCGTTCCTGTCCGATCACATAGTCGCTCAGGATCTTGTTGATCGTGCGGGGCTCGGGAATCTTCTCAAACTTCTCAACCCCCTTGTCCGCGGTGTCCTCGGCAATGATCTCGTTACACAGGTTGATGCATTCATCGCAGATGTAGACGGTATGACCCGCGATCAGTTTTTTGACATCTTCCTGGCTCTTGCCGCAGAAGGAACATCGCAGCGTGCCCGAGTTGTCACTCTTCTTCATTATATCCCCCGTGCTTTCATTCGCCCTCTTTCGGCTGACTGCCGTCCCTCTCCACAATGACTTCGTCGATGAGTCCGTATTCCTTCGCCTCAAGGCCGGTCATGAAGAAATCCCGATCCGTGTCCTTCTGGATCTTCTTCATGGACTGCCCTGAGTGTTGGGCCAGAATATCGTTGAGCACCTCGCGCATCTTCAGGGTCTCCTTGGCATGGATTTCGATATCCGATGCCTGGCCTTGAAAGCCACCGAGGGGCTGGTGGATCATCACCCGCGCGTGGGGCAGCGCAAAGCGCTTGCCCTTCTGGCCGGCGGCCAGGAGAATGGCGCCCATACTGGCGGCCTGACCGATACAGATGGTCGAAACCTGCGGCCGAATGTACTGGATGGTATCGTAAATGGCGAGCCCGGAGGTCACAATGCCTCCCGGCGAGTTGATGTATAGATTGATATCCTTGTCGGGGTCCTCGGCCTCCAGGAAGAGCAGCTGCGCGATAATCAGATTGGCAATGTGGTCATCGATGGGGGTGCCCACAAAAATAATCCGGTCCTTCAGCAGTCGTGAATAGATGTCGTAGGCCCGCTCGCCCCGCGCGGTCTGTTCCACCACCATTGGGATTAATGTCATGCAATGACTCCTTTCAGCCTTTCGCAAGACCCGCTGTTCTCAAAAAAAGAGAGGGGAAATGGGCATTTTTTCTACGCTTCATCTCCACTCCCCTCTGTTGTAACTGTAGCATTTTCAATCAAAAAGTCAAGAATCTTTTCGTTCAGGAGGCTCAAACGGAGCGGCTCCAGGGAGCCCGCTTCGTTCATATAAATGTCTTTCAACACCTCTTTGGTCATGGAGCCCTCATGGGCCTGCTTTTCGAGCCCCGCTTCAAACTCCTCTGCGCTCAGGGTGATGCCCTCGGCCTCGACAATCTTCTCACTGATGAGACTCCAGGCCACATCCCGGTCGGCCTGCTCGTCGAGCCACTTCTGGTCCGCGGGACTCAGTGCGCTCTCCTGGCGGGCAGGGTTCTGCTGCATCCGATCGCTGAGGTAACTCTTGTGGCGCTGCACCATGATTTCGGGTAGCTCGAAGGAGTGACGTTTCAAGATCTCATCCATGACGTCTCCCCGAAGCTTATCGCGAACCCGCTGGGTCTCATTCTTTTCGATACGCTCGCGGATCCCGGCCCGCAGGCCCGCCAACGTCTCAAACTCCTCCCCCACGTCCCTGGCAAACTCATCGTCCACGTCCGGAAGGCTCTTCTGCTTGACGTCGTGCAGGACCACTTTGAAAATCACCGTCCGACCCGCGAGGTCCGGCGCGTGGTACTGCTCGGGAAAGGTCGCTTCGATCTCCCTGCTCTCCCCCTTTTTCATTCCGATGAACCCGTCCTCAAAACCCGGAATCATTCGGCCCCCGCCGATCTCCATGAGATGACGGCTCGCCTGGCCCCCCTCAAACGCCTCACCATCGAGGAATCCCTCAAAGTCGGTTTCCACCACGTCGCCGGTCTCCACCGGATGGTCCGCGTCTTCGTAGGACGAGAGCTGGGAGAGTCGTTCTCGCATATCCTCGATGACCTTGTCGACCATTTCCTCCGAGACCTCTGCGGCGCCTGAACCGAGGAGGATATTCCTGTACTCCTGCAACTCGAAGTCCGGTTTGATGTAGACGGTGGCGTCAAAGCGCAACGGCTCCCCCTCCTCGAGAGAGACGTTTCGAAGAATGGGCATGTCCACTGGCTCAAGAGCGCTTTCCCGGACGGCCTGTTCATAATAGAGGGGGACCACCCGCTGCAGCAGATCCGACTGTACTTCGCGGCCGAGCCGTTTGCGGATCATCGTCAGCGGGACCTTGCCTTTACGAAACCCCGGAAACTGGGCCTTCTTCTGAAAGGCTTGGTAGGTCTTCTGCAATTCGGGCTGGATGGTTTCCGCCGGGACTTCCACCTTCAGGACCCGTTTGGTCTTGCTGGGTTCCTCGACATTGACACTGATCTTCTGGTGCTGTTCCATGACACACTTCATCCTTTCGTGGAATGTGAGCCCCACCGGTCCTTCCAAAAAGCGCGGCTGCCCGGTGCGCACGGGCGACCCGACCGCTTCACCAGGGGCGTTGAGCTGTTTAGGGTAGGCGGCCCTATTCCTAAATACGGTGGTATTCGAGTGCCGTAGCGCGCGCTCCTCTGCGTTCCGCTCCCTGCGACGTACCCCAAGGGGTACGCCTCAGTCGCGCGCCTTGATGAGAGCGCGCCACGACCCTCTCGATACGTCACCGTATTTAGGAACAGGACCACTTAGGCTCGGTGGTGCGAGAGGGGGGACTCGAACCCCCAACCGCGAAGCGGGCTAGATCCTAAATCTAGTGCGTATACCAGTTTCGCCACTCTCGCGGAATTCATGTCCTGAAGGGCTGCGCCGCCGTCAGCGCCGCAACGACCAAGGGAGAGAGCCGACCGCAGAGTTCAATCAATCCCCCGATCCGGGTCATGCATCACCATTATAGGTTTTTTGCCACCCTTGTCAACCTTTTGTGCTCCCGGCAGAGCAACGGGTGGCCCGTTTGCCACTGTCCCACGAGATCAGAACAGCTCCGATTGGAATTTGTCCGGCAGGTCTTTCTTCATGAAGGCCAGCAATTCCCCCCGACGCTCGTAGAGGCGCTTCCCCTCTCTCCGGGGTGCCCGTGCGAGCACATAGGACGTCAGGATGGGCAGAGCAATCGTCGTGTCCACGTAAGCGACGACCGAATCGGGGAGTCGGTCGGGATCCACCTTGCCCCAGGAGACCGCTTCCGCCGGTGTGGCGCCGGAGAGCCCGCCCGTGTCCGGCCGGGCATCGGTGACCTGAAGAAAGTAGTCGTGCCCCGCCTCTTCCAGGCCGAAGACTTCCTGGATCTGCGGCTCCGTCTGCAACACGAAATTCTTGGGGGAGCCGCCGCCGAGCATGACGACCCCGCTTCGCATGTTCCGCTTCTTCGTGTGATAGACGATGGCGGACGTTTCGTTCACATCGAGGGACACGTCAATCGTCGGCCCGATCCCCTTCATCTGAAGGGCCGCAATGTTCATGCCGATGGAGGAATCTCCAGGAGAGGATGTGTAAACGGGCACCCCGTGCTGATAGGCGGCGGAGAGCAGACTGACCGTTCCCAGGTCGAGGACCTTTTCCCGCTGCGCCACGAATTTTCCGATGAGGTAGTGCAGTTCGGCGGTGCCCATGGTCTTCTGAAACTCCGGGGCCGAGAGGATCTCGTAGAAGAACTTGTCGGTCTGCAGCAGCACATTATAATCGAAAAGGATATCGTAGATGCGAACGACCTCCTGCTTTTTGAGTACCGCGTCATCGACGAAGGGCGTTCCCCGGTGCAGGGTCAGCCCGATGCCGAAATGGGTGTCGTGGTAGAGATTGGCTCCCGTGGAGACGATCCAGTCCACATAACCGTTCTCGATCAACGGAATGAGACAGGAGCGGCCAAGCCCCGCCGGCGTCAGCGCCCCGGAAAGACTGAGGCCCACCGTCACGTTGTTTTCCAGCATCTTTTCGTGCAGCAGCCGGCAGGCTTCCCGGATGCGGCCGGCGTTGTACGCAAGAAAGGTCCGATCCACCAGGTCCGCCACCGTCTCATCTCCCCGGAGTGAATTGGGGCTGATCGGTTTTCCGGACAGATAGGGTTTTTTCGGTTCCGACATCATCACCTCCCTGTGCATGTGGCTAGCCCGAATATTGCATGAGTCAATTTATTACGAGGGCGGACTTGTCACGGCGTAGCATTCTGCGAAGACGGATAGTCTGCCACATGCTCTGCGCCTTGCCTGTGGCGCCGCCAGGATCTCCGGGACCTCTCATGACGATCATGCACGCAATAATATCCGGGCTGCCGATCAGCAGCGGGCTTCGGGCTATGTCAAGCATCCGCGCCGCGTTCGTCTCCTTCGATGGGTCCAACAACGATCCCCCCAAAAATCCCCTTGGCGTCGTGGATCTTCTTCAGGCGCTCGTTGTAGTGCGGTTTCAGTGAATCCTTGATCACCGCAAGCGCGCCGATCTCATCCGGGGTGTAGGCCGGCCCGTCCACCTCCCGAGCCAACTCGGGCTCCGAGACCAGAAAGATCTCGCAGTCCAGCGCTTCACTGAAGATCCTGACAGCCAGGCGAGCCTCACGGAACTGCCCGGACGTCAGGGAGAGGAGCTTCTTGATCTGCTCGGGGTTTGGTTCATAGGCTGTCATTGCCCAGTCCCGCAGTGGTTCCGTCGATCATGTGGCGCACCTGATCTTCGGCGAAGTCGACGGCGCCGGACACCAGGGCTTCCGCCTCGGCCTGCTCATTCTGCTCCAGAATACTCGATGCGAAGTACTCCTCCCGCAGCTGCGCCGCGGGGTTCTGAAACAGTATCCGGCCCTTGCGGTCCTTCAGTATCAATGAGACGACCGCCGAGAGACGGTATTCCCTGACCGTACTGGCCGCGGTGCGCGCCACAGAGCGATTGCCATAGCTGCGAATCCGTCCTTCGAGGATCTTGTCGGCCAGCTTCGGGCTCACCACGGACACCCCGGCCTGCTGGAGTTCCCGGATGACGGCGGTGGTGATCACCGACTGGATGTGCGGCTCCCCCGACTGATTTATGAAGATCGGCACCGCCACGGTACCGAACGTCTCGGGAGCCTCCGGCCCCGCACCCAGATGGTAGCCGCAGGCGGCCATCGCGACGAAAACGAGGACGCCCCAGAGATGCTTGCGCGGACCCATGCGTTCCCCTTAGCCCGGATATTGCCTGAGTGATCGTCATGAGAGACCGTAGCGGCGCCACAGGCAAGGCGCAGAAGATTTTCTGGGTGAAGACATATTGAAATATCTCGAAGTCAGAAAATCTTCTGTAACGCAGCATGTGGCAGACTATCCGGCCTCGCAATAGATTTACTTATGCAATATCCGGGTTACCTTTACACAACGATATTGACAAGCTTGCCCGGCACGACGATCACCTTGCGGATCTCTTTTCCAGCCGTCAGCTCCTGAATGCGGGGATCGCCGAGCGCCGTCGCTTCGAGAACCTCCCTCGGGGCCTCTGCCGAAACCTGCACCCGACTGCGGAGCTTTCCGTTTATCTGAACCACCACGGTCGTCTCATCTTCCCGGGCAATGGCCTCATCGAAGCTCGGCCACGGCACAGCGCTCACTCCGCCCGAGTGGCCCAGGACCTCCCACATCTCCTCTGCGATGTGGGGCGCGAAGGGTGCGAGGAGCAGACAGAGGTTGTCGAGGGATTCTCTCAGCACGGGCAGCAGCGATGCCGACCCATCCCCGGGCTCGCCCTCCGGGAGCTGATTGAGCTGATTGACCAGCTCCATGATGGCGGCGATGGCCGTGTTGAAATGAAACCGCCCGTCCAGGTCGTGGGTTACCTTCCGGACGGTCTGGTGCGTTTTCCGCCGCAGGGCCGCCAGTGGCTCCGGCAGCGACCCGGGGATGGCGGCGTCGGCCGGCAGTGCGGCCAGTTGATCCGCGAACCGGGCGACGAGACGCCAGACCCGGTGCAAGAAGCGGTAGGCCCCGTCTACTCCCTTGTCGCTCCAGTCGAGATCCCTCTCGGGCGGCGCCGCGAAGAGTGAGAAGAGGCGCGCGGTGTCTGCCCCGTACCTGCCGATCAGGAAATCGGGATCGACCACATTCCCTTTGGACTTGCTCATCTTGGCCCCGTCCTTGATCACCATCCCCTGGGTCAGCAGGTTGGCAAAGGGCTCGTCCAGGGAGGTCAGCCCCAGGTCGCGCAACACCTTGGTGTAAAAGCGTGAGTAGAGCAGGTGCATCACGGCGTGCTCGATCCCGCCGATGTATTGATCCACGGGCATCCAGTAGCGGACCTCTTCCGGATCGAAGGGTCCGGCGTCGCGCGCAAGCGACGCGTAACGGAGAAAATACCAGGAGCTCTCCACGAAAGTGTCCATGGTGTCGGTCTCGCGCCGGGCAGGTCCCCCGCATTGGTAACAGCGGGTATGGACGAACGCTTCGTGCGACGCGAGGGGCGACCCGCCGGTACCGGTCAGAGCGACATCCTCCGGGAGCCTCACGGGCAAATCCTTCTCGTCGACGGGGACGATCCCGCAGTGATCGCAGTAGAGCATCGGAATGGGCGCGCCCCAGTAGCGCTGGCGGGAGATCCCCCAGTCCCGCAACCGATAGGTGACGGTCTTCTCACCGAGTCCCCGGCGTTTCAGGTCGTCGGCAATCCGCTCCTTGGCCGTCTCGTTGTCCAGACCGGAGAACTCACCCGAATCGACGAGCACCCCCGGATCTACGTAGGCTTCGGTCATCTTCTTCTCGACGAGTTCCCCGCCGGGCGGCTGAATCACCACCTTGACGTCGATCCCGTACTTTCGGGCAAACTCAAAATCCCGCTGATCGTGCGCGGGCACAGCCATGATGGCCCCGGTGCCGTACTCCATGAGGACGAAGTTGGCCACATAGACGGGAATGGGGCGCCCGGTCATCGGATTGAGAGCGTAGCTTCCGGTGAAGACCCCTTCCTTCTCCACGTCTTCCGCCGTCCGAACGACCAAGTCCGCCTTCTGCATCCGTGCGACGAAGGCCGCTACCGCGTCGCGTTGCTCCGAGCTGGTCAGCGATGCCACGAGGGGGTTTTCGGGGGCCATGCTCATGAAGGTGGCCCCGAAGAGCGTGTCCGGCCGGGTCGTGAAGATCCGGATCTTTTCGTTCCTCCCCGGGACGGCAAAATCGACCTCCACGCCGTGGCTCTTGCCGATCCAATTTCGCTGCATGGTCAGGACCCGATCGGGCCACCCGGGAAGCGCGTCACAGTATTCCAGCAGTTCATCGGCATAGCGGGTGGTCCGGAAGAACCACTGGGCCAGCTGTTTCTGGTCGACCTCCGAGTCACAGCGCCAACAGCGGCCCGCATCGACTTGTTCATTGGCCAGGACCGTCTGACAGGAGTCGCACCAGTTCACGGAGGAGTCCTTGCGGTAGACCAGCCCCTTCTCGTACATCTTCAGAAAGATCCATTGCTCCCATCGGTAATAGTCCGGGTCACAGGTGGCCACTTCCCGATCCCAGTCGTAGGAGAGACCCATCTGCTTGAGCTGGCTCCGCATGGTCGCGATATTCTCCTGGGTCCAACGGGCCGGGTGCACGCCATGATGGATGGCAGCGTTCTCCGCGGGCATGCCGAAGGCATCCCAACCCATGGGGTGGAGCACGTTGTATCCCTGCATGGCGCGAAATCGGGCGATCACGTCCCCGATGGAGTAGTTTCGGACATGCCCCATGTGGATTTTGCCGGAGGGGTATGGAAACATCTCCAGCACATAGCATTTCCGCCGATTCGGATCGGGCCGGGAGCGAAAGGTCTTCTCCGTCTCCCAGCGCTGCTGCCATTTGCGCTCAACTGCTGCCGGGTTGTACTCTGCGTCCACTTCTTCACTCCGTCGGTCTGGGATTCTCTATCGGTGATGCCTGAGATGCGCATCCCCACACCCCGCCCCCGTGCCGGAAGGCCCCTCGGGAATCATGGATTGACCAAGCGTATTAAAAACTGCCGAGAACGGGTGGCTGATCCCCGAATGCCCTCTGTAATTAGCACAGCGACCCTGCTTATTCAAGGGAAAAGCCCAGGATTCCGAAGGACTGGACCTTGGCCGGTTATGGACAAATGATTCTAAATTCAAGAGGTTTGTGATATGGTTTACAGAAGTGTTTCACGGGCCTGCCCGAGCAGTGCTGGGCGAGCGCAAAGGCCCCCTTGGCCTTCCAGAAGGAGATCCCGACGGATGAAAGCCATGATCCTGGCTGCCGGACTGGGCGAGCGCCTGCGTCCGCTGACCAACGAACTTCCCAAACCGCTGGTTCCGGTGGCCAACCGCCCCATCATCGAGTACAACCTTCGTCTCCTGAAGAAATACGGAATTAAGGAGGTGGCGGTGAACCTGCATCACCTGGGAGACAAGATTCAGGACCATCTCGGTGACGGCAGGCGGTTCGGTCTGCAGATCACTTATTCCCGGGAACCTCGTCTGCTCGGTACGGGGGGCGGCATCCGGCGCCTGCAGGCCTTTTTCGGCCATGAAGCCTTTATCGTCATCAACGCGGACATCCTCATCGACATCGATTTGATGGATCTGGTCGTTTTTCACCGCGCCCAGGGTGCGCTGGCCACGATGGCCCTGCGGCCTAACGAAGATGTCGTGCGATACGGGACCATACACACCGACGACGGAGGCCGGATCCGGGAGTTTCTCGGAAAGCTCCGCGCAAAGACCGACACCCTGCACCCCTGGATGTTCACCGGCGTTCACGTCATGGAACCCGGCGTTTTCGAGCGGATGCCCGACCAGGAGTCTTTCTGCATCAACCGCGATGTGTACGCCCAATGGGTTCGTGCAGGCCATCCCTGTTACGGCTACCTCCACCGGGGCTACTGGCGCGACCTCGGCACGCCCACCGATTATCTGCAGGCCAATCTAGACCTGCTCGAGACGGATCTTGCCTTCGCCCCCCCCGAGGACCCCGAGGGAACCTTCGAACAAAGCCCGCAGGCATCACTCACGGCCCCCTGCAAATTCGGGGCGGGAAGCGTTGTCGCAGGGGATGCCGTTGTCGGACCCGGTGTGGTTCTGGGAGCAGGAAGTCATGTCAGCGCGGGCGCCCGCGTCGCGCGCAGCGTCCTCTGGCCCGATGCACGTATCGAAGCGGGTGAAGTGGTCGAGCAGATGATTGTGACCCGCTTCCAGCGGGTGCATGCAGCCTCTCAGGACGCACCCAGTCTCCCATAGACAGCGCCCGACCCGGCGAAAAAACTCAGGATCCCGCCTCTCCCAAACTCTCATGTCTAACATTGAATAATCTATTTAACCTATTGATTTAGATCACTCTTTCTTTGTAGTGCTTGACAAAAACAGGGGGTTCAGGCACCCTTGCGAGGTGTTCAAAAGTGGGCGTCCGCTTTTCATTGGGTGGCGGGCCAAGGCAATCAAGAAAGGAGCATCTCCATGGCACTGACACCGTCCAAGATGATCCCCCTCGGCACGACCGCACCCGATTTCACACTCCCCGATACGGTTTCGGGAAAGCTCCTGAGTCTGGCTGAGCTGAAATCGGACCGGGCCAGCGTGATCCTGTTCATCTGCAACCACTGCCCCTATGTACAGCATGTGCGCCAACAGCTGATCGAGCTGGCCGGCGACTACGGTCCCCGGGGTATTGCGTTTGTCGCCATCAGCGCCAACGACGCCGAGAATTATCCGGACGACGCACCGGAGAAGATGAGGATGGTCGCGGGGGAACTGGGCTACCCCTTTCCTTACCTCTATGACGAATCGCAGGAGGTCGCCAGGGCTTACGGGGCAGCCTGTACCCCCGATATCTTTGTCTTCGACGGGGCGTTGAAACTCGTCTATCGAGGACAGCTGGACGATGCACGGCCTGGAACCGATGTTCCTGTCACCGGCAGGGACCTCCGTGAGGCCCTGGACCGGATCCTCGAAGGACGCCCGGTGAGTCCCGATCAGAAGCCGAGCATGGGGTGCAATATCAAATGGAAAACCGGCTAGCGAGGCAGAGCGAGTGCCGAGCCGGCAAGTTGAGGCCCCCCTTCTCATGTCCTCGGCCACTCAGACCGATTCCCCGGCAGAGGGGGGTGTCATCTCAATAGCAGGAGGCCATCGCTTTTTTTGAAATATTTTCCTTGCCAGGCGACTCTGCTTGTGTTACAAGAAGATAGTGTTCTATATCCTTCACCTTTTCATTAATCGTGCATTAGAGAAAAGAGAAGTACACGGACACATCCAGGAACGTGCAGTTGTTCATTCGGTGGGACGTGAAGAGCTGCCAACAAAGAAAAAGGTTCCACCAGGAAACAAAGGAGCAACGGCATGGTAGAAGGAACAGTGAAGTGGTTCAACGAATCAAAGGGTTTCGGTTTCATCCAGCAGGAGAATGGTCCGGATGTGTTCGTGCACTATACGGCCATCACAGGTGACGGATTCAAGACCCTGAACGACGGCGACAGCGTCCAGTTCGACATCACGGAAGGGTCCAAAGGACCGCAGGCTTCCAACGTCGTGAAGACGTAGATTCGGAATCACTGACCATCGCTAAGAAAGGCTCCACGAGAAATCGTGGAGCTTTTTTTGTGCTTTGTGCAAGAAGGTTAAAGGCGGCCTTTGATCGTGCGGATCATCCAGCCCACCACGGGGATGTGTTCGAAAAGACCGCCCGCCGCGTCCCAGTAGTCCTGGTGGTAGACCACCTTCCCCGCTGCGTTGAACCGCAGATGACTGATACCGATGGAACGGGTCATCTGGCCTCGCCGCATCTTCTTGAACTGAAGCTCCATGACCCAGCGGACGTAATAGTTGCCGCCCGACCGTGCCACATCCCGGATCTCCACGCGACCCACCTCCACGGCCTCGGCGCTCTCTACGAGATAGGCTTCCAGAGCATCGATGCCCCGGATCTCCTTTAAGGTGTCATTAAAATAGACATCCCCGGCGTAGACGCGGCGGACCTTTCCGCGCATGGCTTCCGGTGTAAATGCCGAGAAGAGATCGGAGAATCCCTCCAGGGCCGCAACCTCTTCAGGACTCCCCGGAACCAGCGGACTCTCCACACCCACCGCCTCTTCCTTCACAACCTGTTCGTATGACATGGCGACCTCCCGTTGACCAGCCCCCGCTCCGCAGGCGACGCCGGTCAGCAGCGCTGCCGCGCCGAGAATTGCGATACGTACAACCTGTTGCATAACGCCCTCTTTGTGCCGGGAGCCTCCTGATACACACACCATACCAATGGCGCCGGACCTTGTCCAACGGCGGCTCCGGGCGCCCTTTCGCTTGACTGATCGCCGCAAAGGCGGTTACCTCTTAGGGGTGCACGTTTGCGCAGGAACATCCGGAGCGAGATGAGGAGTCAGGGATGCCTGGGGGCCCCTTGAAACTGATGCTGCTGGGTTGGCTCGGGATGGCCGTGCTCATGACCTCCCTCTACCGAGTCCAGCAGAAACGGAACGATGCCGGCATCGCCGATGTCGGGTGGGCCGCCGGACTGGCGGCGCTGGCGCTCTTCTACGCCGTTGCGGCCGACGGGTATCCCCTTCGCCGAGCGGCCCTCGCGCTGTTGGCGGGGTTCTGGGGCCTGCGCCTGGCACTCTATTTGCTCTTCAACCGGGTTCTGAAGGGCCCCGAGGACGGCCGTTACCGGATGCTCCGGGAGCAGTGGGGCCAACGGGCACCGCTTTATTTCTTTTTCTTCTTCCAGATGCAGGCTCTCTGGGCCATCCTCTTTTCCGTTCCCTTGCTGGTGGTGGCCTATCATCCGAAACCGTTCTGGTCTGCCTTCGACACAGGAGGGGTCCTTCTCTGGCTGATCGCAGTCTGCGGCGAAACCGTGGCCGACGCCCAGCTGGCCCGTTTCCGGGCAGTGCCTGAAAACCGAGGCAAGACCTGCCGAGCGGGATTGTGGCGCTATTCTCGCCATCCCAATTACTTCTTCGAGTTCCTTCACTGGTGGACCTATGTGCTGATGGGCGCCGGCGCGCCTTACGGGTGGGTCACGCTCCTCGGGCCGGCAACCATGCTTCTCTTTCTCTACAAGATCACGGGGATTCCCTACACGGAGAAGCAGGCCCTCGCAAGCCGGGGGGAGGACTATCGGCGGTACCAGGAAAGCACCAGCCCCCTCATCCCGTGGTTTCCGAAGAAAGGCAGGCCATGAATCCGCGTTTGATCACCTGGGCCGAAACAGGAGCCCTGCCCGACTGGCTGATCCGTCTGGGGATCCGCCGCCTCAACCGGCGCCGCCTGGCCGACGAAAACCGCCGGCACGGTCCCGACCCCCATCGCACGCGGGCCGCATTTGTGGAGACGCTGAAAGGTTCGCCCATCGCCGTCGAAATGGACCGGGTCAATGAAGAACACTACGAGCTGCCCCCGGCTTTCTTCGAGAAGGTGCTCGGCCGACACTTGAAGTACAGCTGCTGCTACTGGCCGGCGGGGACGACCGACCTCGATGCCGCCGAAGCCACCATGCTTCAGCTCAGCGCAGAGCGGGCGGAAATCGACGACGGCATGGAAATCCTCGATCTCGGCTGCGGCTGGGGCTCGTTCACCCTCTGGGCCGCGCAGCGTTTCCCGGGCGCGCAGATTCTGGCCGTCTCCAATTCGCGGCCCCAGCGCGAATTCATCGAAGCCGCCTGCCGCTCCCGGGGGCTGAAAAACGTTCAGGTACTCACGGCGGACATGAATGCCTTCCAGACCGACCGGACCTTCAACCGGGTGGTCTCCATCGAGATGTTCGAACACATGCGCAACTACCAGGAGCTCCTCGCCCGCATTGCCCGATGGCTGCGGCCCGAGGGAAAGCTGTTCGTGCACATCTTCTGTCACCGGCAATGGGCCTATCTCTTCGAGACCGAAGGCGACAGCAACTGGATGGGCCGGCACTTTTTCACGGGCGGCCTGATGCCTTCGGACGATCTCCTCACCCATTTCCAGAACGACCTGGTTCTGGAGAAGCAATGGTGCGTTCCGGGAGAGCATTACCAGAAAACCGCTGAGGCCTGGCTGAATAACTTCGACAACCGCCGGGGGGAGATTCTGCCGATTCTGGAATCGCTCTACGGGTCCGGCGCCGCACCGCTCTGGACGCAGCGCTGGCGGATCTTCTTCATGGCCTGCGCAGAATTGTGGGGCACCCGCAAAGGCCGGGAGTGGTGGGTCTCCCACTACCGGTTCCACCGTCCCTGATCCCGCCGGCCGGCGTGGGCGAAGCGCCGGCTCTCTTTCACGGCGCGGGCCAGTCCAAAGAGCAAGGGGGTCACGATGCACCAAGCGAGACCGACTGCGAGCAACGGCACCAGGAGCGGCCGGTCCATCTCGATGGCACCCAGCCGGTCCCCCGCCCAGTAGGCCAGCGGCCCCCCCGCGGCCCCGAGGATCGCGGCCGCCAGAGGTTTGCCGTGCAGCCAGGAGAGAGAAACGTTGAGGATGGTCGCGAAGTTCGCCCAGAGGGCCATGAGCCAGAGGGTGCTCAAGGGAGGGGGCAGCAGCCAGCGTACCGGCACGAAGGCGCCGAGTGCGATAAGCCCGGTGTCCACCAGGAAACCGATTCCCGCCGTCGCGAGGGCCAGCAGCGCCTCCCCTGTACGCTGCGAAGTGCGCGCCAGATGAAGCGCCAGAACGAGCGCCACAACGGCGGGGCCCCACAGGGTCTGGCCGCGCGCGGCACCCAGGATACAGGCAAACCAACC
>CALZGC010000026.1 GCA_945786985.1 uncultured Nitrospirota bacterium
CAACAGAAGGGACAGGCAACATAGGTCTTCGGAGGTTTGTCTAGATGGGGCGGGAAATCGAACGGAAGTTTCTCGTGCGCGGGGACGGGTGGCGGACGGGCCCAGCCGGTGAGGCCGTACGCCAGGGTTATCTGGCGGCCGATGTCGAACGAAGCGTTCGCGTCCGAGTGGTGGAGAATAAGGCCTTTCTCACTGTCAAAGGCAAGAGTGAAGGACTCGTACGGCGTGAATTCGAATACGCCATCCCACCTGAGGATGCCGCCGAGCTTCTCGATTACCTCTGTCTGCAGCCCCTCATTCAGAAAACCCGGTATCGCAGGGAGGTCGGCGGGCGGGCCTGGGAGATCGATGAATTTGCGGGTGAGAATAAAGGGTTGATTCTGGCAGAGGTGGAGTTGGCATCGCCCGATGAATCTGTGGTGCTTCCCGACTGGGTCGGCGATGAGGTCTCCCACGATCCGCGCTACTATAATGCGAACCTTGCGAGGCTGCCCTTCTCCCGGTGGTGATCGCTGGACGGAAGCCGGGCACGCCGGTGTTAATCCGTCTATCTATTCTTGCCAGTCCTGCGGTTTCTTGGGGTAGTCGAAGTCGAAAGCCGTTGCTTTCGCGCGCCCGATCTGATTCCATCTCGCTACATCAAAACGCATCGCGACCACGCCGCAGGTCGGCACATTGTCGATCTCCTCGGCACCGAGACGGTTGACGAGAACCGTCAGACCGGGATTGTGCCCAAAAAGCATGATCTTGCGGAGCTTGCTATCGCAGTCATGAATCACCGCCAGCAAGGCCTCAGAATCGCCCGGGTAGATCCGCTCATCGATGATGACCTCTTCCTTTCGATAGCCCAGCGCCTTGGCCATGAGTCGGGCGGTTTTCAGCGCACGGGTGGCGGGGCTCGAGAGGATACAGTCTACCGCCAGGGCGCGCCGGGCCAGGCGCGCGCCCATCTCCGGTGCGTCCCGCTTGCCCCGCTTGTTCAACGGTCTCTGGCGGTCCGGTAGAGAAATGTCCTTCCAGCTCGACTTCGCGTGGCGCACCAAAATCAATAACTTCATCTGAGCTGCCCCTTTGTGTATTGCCGGTACACGCGAATCCTTGTCAGGAGCCGGTCGGCCTCTTGAAGCCTCTCATGGATCATCTCCGCCTCCGCACCGTACTCTCGGATGCGTTGACGGGTCCAATCGGCCGGCGGCGGAAGCAGTTTCGAAATCCGGTCGGCCATCTTGACCATCCAGATCTCCTTTGGCTGCTGCACAATACGCTTTAGGCTGTCTTCCATCTGGGCGGCCTTGCCCGGCAGCGCCGGGTTCTTGCTCAGGGCCGAAACGCCGTCGGCCACCTCGGTACCAAACTCGGCAGCCAGTTCGTCGTATGTGTACGGAGTGCGTTCGAGTACATCGTGCAGAAAGGCCGCCTGCACCGCCAGATCGGGATCGTGAACGACAGACCCCTGTACCAGGGACCACATGACCTCCATGGCGACCTGCCCTTCGTGATAAACAAAGGGAAGCGCGCGGCCCGACATCTCCTGGCCCCGGTGGGCCCCGGTGGGCCTGGCACGTGAACTGCCATGCTATCTCGCTGAGATCTTCCGAGCGGACAAGCGTCATGCCCCTCTCCCCTCGGTGATGTGTCGCAGCCTTCGGAGGGGTCGTGCGACTCCTTTCCTTTGGTCCGTTCCGGAAACCGCATGGATCGCAGGGATGCAAAGCCCCCTTACGCCGCCTTTGTCTTCTTGATTTGAATTGGTTTGCACAAATTCTTTTTACTGTTGGCTGATCGACCGCAGTTGCCACAGACGAAGCGAGGCTTGTTAACCAGCTTGATCAAGGCTTGGAGGTTTTTCTCAATGTCCTTCTTATGCCATTTGCAGATACTCTCTTTAGCGAGGTTCTTCTCTCCCATCCTTCATCCTCCGATCAACGGTCCTCGACATTACCCCACAGTATCTTTTTCCAGCATCTCTTGCCCTTTTCTGAAATACTAAACGACCAGGCCCCTCAAAGCAAGCGAAGAGCAAAAGGGACCGAGCAAAAGGGACAGGCGCACTATAAGGTTTGATGAGAACATGCGCTTCTTCATTCGGGGCAATCTCCAATCCTTGCTCCTCTTACAAGTATTTTGAGGCACTTGCTATGATTTTTGTGCGAAGAAGTCGCAATGGAATGTTAGTTCCGTGTCAGTCTGGAGCGACTGCGGACAGACCGGTCCCGTGGACGGAAGAAGGATCGCTCATTTCCTGGGCAGAAACGTTTTGCGAGCGGCTAGTGCGCCTCGTCTCGCAACCTTTTCAGCGAATACAGCCCCTCTAGACCCTGGATCCGGACCGGATCGCGATCCGCCCGGGTCTTCAAAAAGGTGCGAAGATTGGCGTAGACGCCCCGGACGAACTCCCGGGAGCCCAGCGCCACACCTTCTGTGAAGTGACGGCTGCGGTACCGAAAGAGGCGGGCCCGGGAGAGACAATAGGCGTTTTGAGTCTCGGCTTCGGAAATCGCCTGGGGAATGGACCGTTTGCCCGCAGGCGACGCAACGCTTCCCACCTCGTAGACATAGCGGCGGTAGGCCACCAGGTAGGACAGCTCGGGGTCGGTGAGCTCGGCGATGTCGGTGCAGAGGAACCCGTCCCCGTTGGCTCCTCGCATGTGGTAGCCCAGGCCGCAGAAGCGGTAGTCCTCGGGCCGGTCCACCAGGTGGGCCCGAACGGCATTCAGATCAATGTAGGCCATGCAGGCGAGCAGCGCCTCACCGTTCTCCACCACGGGGCTTCGGAAACGCTCCGACCAGAAGGTTCCCTGCCGGTTGTTCTGGCGGTTGTACCAGCGGGAAAACCCCTGCTTGATCTCCTTGACAAACTCGGACAGGTCCGACCACTTGGCCCGATAATGTTCGGCTCTCTCCTTAGGGAAGGTCCGCTTGGAGCCGTAGTAGCGTCGAAAGCGCGTTTGCAGCTCCTCCTCGGAGCATTCTCTGGCATCCTCCATCTGAATGAGAAGATGAAAATGATTGGACAGGATGGCGAAGGTGAAGATGCGCACGCAGTAGACGGTGCTCAAGAAGCGGATGCGCTGCAGGAGGAACTCCTTTTCCGCCTCCCCGAGGAGGAACTGCTGGCCTGCGGTGCGGGAGAGAACGTGGTAGCAGCGGTTGTCACCTTTGATCAGGTGTCTTGGGATTCGTGGCATGGCCTTCTCCTTTTGAAAACACGTTGCCGAGAGGCTCAAAATCCGTATTCAAGCGGATCAAAGCGGGCAGATTGGATTGAGAGCGGAAAGAAAAAAGCGATGCGAGAGACGAGTCATCTAGCAGATGAATCCGTGTTTATCAAAAAACGGCGGCCCGGTCAAGGCAAATCCGTTTACTTTGCCTGTCCCGCCTACGAAAACAGAAGATTATTTGCCTGTCCCCGCCGTGGGGGTATATTCATCACCGAAGCAGGTGCCGACTTGGCGGGCTGAGATGACCCAGGGGTGATCGGGCGGCACGAGGTTCTTCTTGCCGGCGACCTCCTCCAGTGGGACGGCTCTGGTTCCGGACCCCTGCGCGGCAACCATCACGCCGTGGACCCCCTGGTTTAGTAGCTCGGCACATCCCGTGCCCATGCGGGTCGCAAGAATACGGTCCGCGGCGGAGGGGGTCCCCCCGCGCTGCAGGTGACCGAGAATGGTCAAGCGCGATTCGAGGCCGGTAATTTTTTCCAGCTCTCTCGTCAATTCCAGGGTATGGTTCACGTGCTTTCTATGGAATCCCTGCAATTCCATCGAAGCGGCTCTTCGCTCCTCCTTGGTTGCCGCCGACTCCTTTCCTGTCAGGAGACGTTCAATGGTCTTTGCCTGTTCGGCCGAGAGGGCGCCTTCGGCGACGGCGACAATGCTGAAGTTCTTCCCGGCTCGAGAACGCGCGAGAATGGCGTCCGCGACTTTTTCGATGTTGTAGGGAATCTCAGGGACCAGAATGACATCGGCGCCTCCAGCCAAACCGGCACCCAGCGCGATCCACCCTGCCCGGTGCCCCATGACCTCGACGACGATCACCCGGCTGTGGCTCATGGCGGTCGAATGGAGCCGGTCGACGGCTTCGGTCGCAATTCCCAGAGCGGTGTCGAATCCGAAGGAAACGTCCGTGCAGGCCACATCGTTGTCGATGGTTTTCGGCAATGTGATGACGTGCAGCCCGGCCTCCTTGAGGCGCAAGGCGTTTTTCTGGGTGCCGCCGCCCCCGATACAGACGAGTGCATCCAGGTGGTGGCGTTCATAGGTTTCGACCACGGCGTCTATCATGTTGCGGACCTTGCCGCCGATGGGCATACGGTGGGGCTTGTCGCGACTGGTGCCGAGAATCGTTCCCCCGTCGGTGAGAATACCCGACAGAAGGCGGGTGTCCACGTCGATCGATCGGTCCTGCACCATCCCGCGAAAGCCGTCCCGAAAGCCTACGAGGTGCATGTCGAAGCATCCCTGGCCCGCTTTGCCGACCCCTCGAAGGGCGGCGTTGAGCCCGGGGCAATCACCTCCGCTGGTCAAAATGCCGATCTGGCGATGCATGATCTCCTCCGTCTGCCGCACGTTGAGAGGCTTTGCCGTGCACTATTCAGCGGGATCACGAAGATTCCAAGTGCGTGCATCATACACGACGACACGGCGTTTGTCGATAGTGAATCGGATCGGTGTGCGGATGGTTTGGGATGGCATGGCCGCGCGCCGCCACTGATGAAGTCTCCGGCAGGCCGCTATTTGTCGAAGAGGTATGCATAGTTGGATGCCAGCCGATCGGTCCGTTCGCCCAGCCGTTGGGCCACCGCGCGCGCCGTCGTATCACTGACAACCCCCACCTCCCGGCCGAGGTAGTGTTTAAGCGTTCGCTCACTCTCTGAGTAGACCCAGACCACGGCGAAGACCGACCCCACCTCGGGGCGGTTGGGAAATTCCGGGACCGTGGAGAGAAAAACCTTGAGTTTCGGGGTGTCCTTGTCGGTCAGCTGAAAGAGGGTAGAAGAATTAAATAGGTCCTTGAGTTCAAGGGCCAGCTTGGCACCCGCGGCATCGGACCCTTCATGCTCAACTGCGACAGCGGTGGTGCGCCCCGAAACAGCCTGGGGGGCATCCTCGATTGATTTCGTATCGGGTTCTTCGCCGATCCCCTGCCCGACGGCCACGAGAACGAGTATGCATACGAGAAAAATGCGGCGAATCATGGGTGTGCCTCCTCTCTCTGTGGGCCTGTCCTCTTTCCGTCCATGTCCCCTTTCCGTCCATCCTCTGCAACCACGGTGGGCCTGTCCCCTTTCCATGTCCCCTTTCCAGAAATCGCTCTGAACTTATTATTAAGCGGAGCATTTGTCAATGGGGATCGCGCAGGCGTGCCTCCGATTTCCTTTTGCGGTTGAATTTGTTTCGATCTGTTGGTATCTTCTGGAGTGCCTCGCGGCAGCCACGACGGATATACAATGGTTTAACGGAGAGGCCTGAAGCAAGCAGAAGACGATCCGGTAGTTTATGGCCGGGGCGCACAGGGAGGCAGGGGCCATGATCCGAGATGTCATCGAAATAGACGAGGAAAAATGTACGGGTTGCGGGCTCTGTATCCCGGGGTGTCCGGAGGGCGCGCTTCAGATCATCGACGACAAAGCGAGATTGGTGGCCGATTACCTTTGCGACGGTCTGGGCGCCTGTGTGGGCGAGTGCCCGGAGGGGGCGATGACCGTGGTCAAGAAGGACGTCGGGGAGTACGACGAGCGCCGGGTCATGGAGAATATCGTCACCCAGGGGGAGAACACCATCCGGGCCCATGTCCAGCACCTGAAGGATCACGGTCAGACGGAGTTCCTGGCCACGGCGTTGGCGGTGCTCAAGGAGAAGAAGATCACGTTGAAAGAGGAAGCCCCTGCCGTGCACGCGCAGAGCGCCCACGGGGGATGTCCGGGCAGCCGGACGATGGATTTCGGGAAGCCGGCGGAAACGCATGCGGGGCCTGCGGGAGAGCAGCCCTCCATGCTCCGGCAGTGGCCGATTCAGCTTCATCTGGTGTCGCCGGCGGCCCCCTATTTTCAGGGCGCCGATCTGCTGCTCGCGGCGGACTGTACGGCTTTTGCCATCGGGGGGTTTCACAGCGAATTCCTTGCGGACAAATCCCTGGCTATCGCCTGCCCCAAGCTCGACCATGACCTGGATGTCTACCTGGCCAAGCTCCAGGCGCTCATCGACGATGCTAAGATCAATACCCTGACGGTCATGAGAATGCAGGTTCCCTGCTGCGGCGGACTGACCGTGCTCGCAAAGCGGGCCGGCGAGAAGGCCATGCGGAAGGTCCCGATCAAAGAGGTTGTCGTCGGCATTAAGGGCGACATTGTCGAAGAAGAGTGGCTGTAGGCCGAATATTTCTCTACATCCTCTCATGCGATATGCGCTGTGAGGGGGCGATGGCAAGTTGCCCTGAAAAGGAGCAGGAAAATCTAAAGAAGAAAGGCGAGACCCCTCCGGGTCCCGCCTTTCGCGTTTCAAGGTGGTATGGCCGACGCCCCTTAGGGACGACAGGGGGCCGAGACCATGTAGCACTCCAGAACAACGTCGTCGTTGCCGGTATTGGCGATGTTCACGATGGTGTTGGCGTTGATGTTGTCGATGAGCGGGTAGACCAGAAGACTTCCCGGCTCATTGAGGATGTTGCACGGCTGCCCCGGAGTCCCGACATAAGTACAATTTGCGTTACATGGGGCGCCACCGGCCGTTGGATCGCAGGGCTCGCCGGGATCGAGTGCCCCGTTGCCGCACAGTGCGGGATTCGGGATGACGCCGGGTAGAATGACGGTGCTCGGAACACAACTGTCTGGGTGCTGCCAGACGTTGCCTCCCCACTGGAAAAGGGGTGTGAGGTTTTGGTGCAGCGCGGCCCACATGGCATGCGTGCTGGTCGCCGCGCAGTGCCAGCCCAGGGTGAAGATTTTGGAAATCTCGAGCTCCAGGTCTTTGATCAGGTCGTACTGCTCGAAGTCCTTGAAATGGACATGGCGGCTGAACTTGGATTCCACTTCGTTCCAGCAGGTCAGGTTGATGTTGAACTCCGGCTGAATGGAGCGGACAAAATCGATGCCCGGGTTGGCCACGGCCAGCGTCCCTTGAATGGCGCCGGGAATGCCTGCCAGCCCCTCGAACATGATCTGGCCGGGGCCCGCCGTGTACTCCACGCCATCCAGATGCAGGGTCTTGTCCGGAATGAAGTTAGCCGGATCCAGTGTCTGCGAGGGGATGGCGTTGTAATTGAATGCGGAACCGGTTCCGCTGAGGACCGTCGCATCCCCCTTGAGGCGGTCATAGGCGATTTCCAACTGATCGTACTCGTTGTTGATGGCCCAGCAGAACATATAGCCCGTCTCACCGTTGTAGGCCTGAATCTGGTTGCCCCGCTGATTGTAGGGTTTGGAGGTCATCCAGACGAATTTCTCCTTGGGTGTCAGACTGACGGTAAAGTCAGTCTTCCGATCGTCGCAGACCTGGGTGCAGTCGGGTTCACAGCCGTCGCCCGAGAAATTGTTGGCGTCGTCACACGACTCGCCGGGGTCCTGGACACCGTCGCCGCAGACCGTGCAATCGGCACGGCAGAGATTGCCGCTCGCTCCGGCCGGGGAGCCCGGAGGATCACAGGTTTCGCCGGGGGTGTTGCCCACAATGCCGTCCCCGCAGACGGGTGTCGGTGTACAGTCTTGCTCACAGCCGTCGCCCGGCACGGCATTGCCGTCGTCGCAAATTTCGCCGGGATCCTGGACCCCGTCGCCGCAGACCGTGCAGTCGGCGCGGCATGGATTGCCGCTCGCACCGGCGGGGGAGCCGGGAGGATCGCAGGTTTCGCCGGGCTCTAAAACCCCGTTTCCGCAATAATGGCAAAAGGGACCGTCGATCAGCCAATCAAAGGTCAATGTTATTTGATCAGGTGGTATGATTGACCAGATGTACTCATTCACGTTGGGAATCACGAATTCGGTTTCGGGAGGAGCATTTACGAAACGCCCGAGGTATGTTCTCTCATCGGTCGGTAGCGCTATGAAATAATATCCGTTATTATCTGTACACAGAGTATCGCTCCACGGACTCCCCACAATGCTTTCCGCATAGATACAAATCCCCTCAACGGGGACGTCCTGAGGATCGATGGTGCCGCTGCTGTTGGCGTCGCAGTAAACGAACCCATCGAGATGATGTGGAGCGGCCGCCGCCGGCGCTGCAAAAAGGGCCAGAAAGGCCAGAGTGAAAGAGGCCACAAGAAGGCCCACCGTCGAAACATCTAGCTGTCTTATTTTCATCTTGTCTCTCCTCCAAGGTTATTGCTGATCATGTCCCAGCGTTATTGCTGCGTATACCAGGTCTTTTCGCTTTCCTCACACGATAGCAGCGGCATTGCACACGGGCAGACCAGCGGATCTGAGCCGTACCAGAGCTTCTCCGCCCATGACTCCCCCTGCAGAAGACCCTTCTATTACAATGGGCTCTTTCGGGCCCACCCCATCCACTCCGGGTGAGAATGAAGAGAGGATTCTTGTTTCAAAGGGCAGGTCGGGTCTGAATCCAAATAGCCGGTCGGGAGTACTGTGTAAATGCCAAGCCGCGCTCTGCCCCGATTCCACGTATTTCGATCTGGAAGTACAAGTATAGATGAAACACTGAGTTCTGCAGTCAGACATCGTCTGATTTTCATGTAGGACAAACGCTGATTCTTCTGTCAGTTTTTGTCCTGCAAAGGCCTCGGGAGAACCGAAATGAGGGTGTGCCCCCTACTACTAGGGTTAGGAATCCTTTACCACAAGTCTATTCAAATCAGTGTGTTAGGTCTTCTGGGCGAACAGGGCCTTGGGGACGGGGTGTATGCGCACACACACGCACACGCACACGGGGACACGCACACGGGGACAGGCCCCACAGGACACGCACACGGGGACAGGCCCCACACGCACACGGGGACAGGCCCCAGGCCCATGGGGACTGCACATGGGGACAGGCCCCGTAACGAGGACGGGTGCTGGAAGCGGAGCCCGCACAGTGTGGCGGAAAAAGCGACCCGTGATGGCTGCCGCAGCGGCTGTTGCGGTGTGGAGGGAG
Organism: uncultured Nitrospirota bacterium; assembly: GCA_945786985.1. Lineage (GTDB taxonomy): Bacteria > CG2-30-53-67 > CG2-30-53-67 > CG2-30-53-67 > CG2-30-53-67 > CALZGC01. Next base: position 9,093 of record CALZGC010000026.1, read on the forward strand.
AATGAATGTGGTGCAAGGGACAGGCCCGGAAGGAAACACGCGGTCCTAGCCGGCTCGTGTTATCGGGCCTCCATTCCCCCCGAAAGTGCGGCCTGGATCTCCTCCAGGGTTTGCCGGTAGACGTTCACAAGCGGTCCTCCCAGAGAGACCGCCCTCTTTGCCGCGGCCAGCGCCTCATCTGCTCGCCCCTGCTCCCATAAAACCTGCGCCAGGTTATTGAGGGGCGCGCCGGAGCCGGGATGCAGCTTAGCTGCCCGACGAAATACCGACTCCGCGTCGGCGAGCCGCCCCTGCGCGTGGTAACTGTTGCCCAGGCCGATGCCGGCGGTGAGATTGCCCGGCCAGCGCCGCAGTAGGCTCTGATACCCCTTGGCTGCCCCCTCCCACTGCCCCGTTTTTTCAAGTCCCAGGAGGGCCGCAAGGAGTTCGTCTTCCTCGGCTTGAGCGGGGAGCGCGTCCGGGGGCAGGACCAGCAGCCCCCAGTATTCGCTTCGGGCCCAGGTGTTCATGAACGTGCGCAGTGGCAGAGGGTGGTATGGGGTTTTGCCGGTATGCAGGATGATCACTTGCGCCGGCAGGTCATAGCCGACCACCACGGCGTAGTGCCATCGGGGAAACCAGGGGAGCCCCAGATTCTGAAGCACGATGACCGGATGGCCGGCCGATGTTTCCGCCAACAGAGGGTCGATGCCTGTGATCGGGTAGGCGAGGCGGCCGTGGCGCCGGGTTGCTGCGACGAGGGCGTGCTGTAGACTCCCTTGCCGGGCGGGGGTATAGACGGTGGCGAGGAGTTCCTCCGGTTTGACCGCGACACCGCTCCAGTTGAGCGCCATGGCGAGTGCCGCGGGGCCGCACTGGTGCTCAGCCTGCGCAAAGAACGGAACGGAATCGATCCTCCGATCTGCACCCCTTTCCGCCGATGGGCCGAGGGTCCCTCGGGAACCGACCCCGGCACATCCCAGCAGGCTGAGGCCCAGGAGGAGCGGAAGATATCCCAGTCTACGCAGTCCCATTTGCTTCCAGCAGGCCCGTTTTCAGCGCCGCCCGTGATTCACGAAGGGAAACACATGGGTCAGACCGAGAATGTCGGTAATGAGCAGCACAAAGAAGACCAAGAGCGCCCCGCCGATGATTGCCCCGATGGCGTCGCCGCCCGCGGGAAGGGAATCGACGATGCCGGCCATGCGTTCAACCTCAGCGTCTGACAGACTGCCGACACGGGCCCTGGCTTCTTCCGGGTCGACGCCCTGAGAGACGAGCGCGGCCTGCACCTCGTGCCGGTTGAGGAATTCCTCAATCCGGGCGGCCGCCTGCTGGTGCTTCGCGCTGCGAAGCAGCATTTCCGTCCCAACCATGGCTGCCTCACCTCGGGAGAGGCCAAACGTTACGGTGATCAGAGAAACAATCACAATGACACTCACGGGCTTTGCAAGAACACGGATCATGGGCATACCCTCCTCAAAAAGATTATAGCACGGGCGAAAGTCACTATTCAACACGAGATGAAACGAGACCTCCGAGGCGCCTCCTGTTTGGCCGCTCTGCGTGCGCAACCCTCTCGCAGAATGTGCACACATGGGGACAGGCCCCGGGCCCCGGCCACAAGGTGAACCAGGAAGGCATTCTGATTCAAAGATCAAAGGGGGTCCTCGCTGGGGTCATTTTCGCAGGGGTCCGGGCAGTGCAAAACGCACGGTTCTTGCGATCAGAAATTTCGCATTTCGTTTTGCCTACCGCAATAAGGTTCCCGTAACGGTCTTACTAGTAGCCCGGCGTCGCCCTGCGGGCTTCGTCGCCGCAGCCTTCGCTTCTCGCTGTGCTCCAAGCGAAGATGAATGATGGGTCTGCGCCTTGAACTGGCCTGCCAAGGCGAAGCTTGGAGCATCGGAGGTGAAATTAGGGGATAGCCCGGCTTCGCTTGTCAGCTACGCCGCGGCAGTCTTCGCTTCTTGCTGCGCTCCAAGCGAAGACTGGTGCCGGAGGCCGGAATCCCCTCGACAGGCTCGGGGCAAGCTCACGTAGGTTTCTCTCCGGATCCAGAACCGTGAAAATAAAAAGACCCCGCTTGGGGCCTTTGTATTTTCATGGTGCCGGAGGCCGGAATCGAACCGGCATGGGATTGCTCCCGCGGGATTTTGAGTCCCGTGCGTCTACCAATTTCACCACTCCGGCAGGCAGATGGGGATGCTCTGGTACGTTACACAGGGGGTTCGGGGTTGTCAAGGGTTTTGAGCGGGCGGGGCAGACGGGCCGCCTTGTTCCATGGGGGTTTTCGGGTATTCAACGGGTTGCTTTGTGTTTCGGCGGGCCGCCTCTTCGCCGGTGAGGGCGTCGGCCGGGTTTGGCATGCTTGCCGGTCTCGCGGCGGGGGCGTCTCTTGCGGGGCGGGGCAGACTTGATGTCCTGTTCGAAGAGGGACTCCTCGGGCCATACCACGGGGATCTTGGTGCCGATCAGCTCCTGGATCTCCTCCATGGAAAAAACGTACTCTTCGCACGCCAGGCTGATGGCTTTGCCCGAAGCGCCGGCCCGGGCGGTGCGCCCGATGCGGTGCACGTAGTCCTCGGAATCCTGGGGCAGATCATAGTTGATGACGTGGGTGACCCCTTCGATATGCAGCCCCCGGGAGGCGACATCCGTGGCCACCATGATCGGCAGACTCCCCTCCTTGAATTCCTTCAGAATCTTGAGCCGTTTGGGCTGGGGGATGTCGCCGGTGATGGCGCGGGTCTTGTGCCCGTTGGCGTTCAGGCGACGGGTGATTCGCTCGGCCACAACTTTGGTGTTCACAAACAGCAGGGTCCGTTCGGTCCCTTCTTTCTTGAGAAGCCCCAGGAGCAGGGAGAATTTTTCGTCCTTCCCCACGTGATAGAGCACCTGCTCCACCTTGTCGACGGTGATCTTCTCGTCGGAGACCGAGAGTTTGACGGGCAGGTTCATGTGTTCATAGCCGAGCTCCATGACCCGTTGGGAGAGGGTGGCTGAGAAGAGCATCGATTGGCGTTTGTGGTAAGAGGGAAGCCTTCGTAGGAGAAAGCGGATGTCTTTGATGAAACCCATGTCAAACATCCGGTCGGCTTCATCCACGACGAGTATCTCGGTGCTCTTCAGGTTGTAGGTGCGCTGTTTGTAGTAGTCGATCAGACGCCCCGGAGTGCCGATGAGGATGTCCACCCCCAGCCGGAGTCTTTCCCGCTGCTTTTGATAGTCGACGCCGCCGTAGACGGCCAGCATGGAAAAGTCGGTGTGCTGACCGAGCAGTTGCGCCTCATCGTAGATCTGCACGACCAGTTCCCGGGTGGGTGCAATGATAAAGGCCCTGGGGCAGGAGCCCCTATGTTTCGGGCGCTCCGTGGTCAGCAGGCGGGCCAGGATCGTTATTAGGAAGGCGGCGGTCTTTCCGGTGCCGGTCTGCGCCTGGGCGGCGACATCTTTGCCCTTGAGTGACAGCGGAAAGACTTTCTCCTGGATGGGTGTACAGTTATTGAACCCTGCGGACTCAATGCCATTCATCACCGGTTCAGGGAGATGCAGGGAAGAAAAGATCAGGCCCGAGTTTTGCATGTGATACGGATCCTCCAGAGTTGCGCAAAATAACCAGCCGATTTATAGTACGGAGCCATGTGAATGTCAAGGTCTGTTGCGGTGATGGAGAAAGCGTGACGCTTCGATCGGATAAACACTGCTTTGTCTGCGGGGAGGAGAATCCTCAGGGGCTGGGCGTGAAATTCCAGGTGGATCGCAAGGCACGCACCATCCGCACGCGCCATGTTTTCTCAAAAACCTACCAGGGGTACGCCGGCCTGGTACACGGGGGGATGCTGGCCCTGCTGCTCGATGAAGCCATGGCGAAGCTGGCCTTTGAGTTGTCGCTGCCCGCCGTGACCGGCGAGATAACCGTGCGATTCCCAGCGCCGCTCTTTACAGGAGAGCGGATCATCGTCTACGGGAACATCACCCGTGAAGACCGGCGGATCGTGCTGGCTGAAGCCCGGGCGGAAAAGAAGGGCGGGGTGGTCGTGGCCGAAGCCCGGGCGAGGCTGTTCCGCCGGAGGGAGCCCGCCGTCTGAGACCCCAAAGGATGCCGGTGGAAAAGGCCGTCTTCTTTTCGGTTTGACTTTTATCCCCCGCCCGGGTAGATTTGAAGCCATTCACCCAGCCCCCTTCCCTGTGCAAAGTCATGAACGTTCTTCCTGCAGCTTGGTGTTTTCAGATTCTGTTGATCTTCATGACGGTTGCGGGCTGTTCACCGGCCATCCCGCATCAGTATCTCGCCGGCAGCAATCGGGCGGCCACCTTCCCGGCGGTGAAGGCGAGCGTACAGCATTATGCAGGCGCTTCCGTCGTATGGGGAGGCTATATCCACGGGGTGCGCAACACGCCCGCAGGTGCGTATGTGGAAATTGTGGAGTCTCCGCTCGATCACAGAGACCGCCCGCGCCCGGTCGATGAGGCCCGGGGGCGTTTCCTCCTGCTGGTCCCGGGCTTTGCAGAGCCTGCGCGCTATGCGTCCGGGAAGGCCATCACTGTTGTTGGCGAAGTTCGCGGTCTGTCGGAGCGGCCTCTGGGGGAGATCACCTATGCTTATCCCGTGGTGTTGCGGCGCTACGATCGTTTCTGGAAGCCTGCGGCGTGGCCCGACATCCACCTGGGAATCGGTGTGGGTGCCGTCTTCGGGGATGATTAGATTTCCTGCGAGAAGGTGATGAAGCTCGGCGTTCTCTCCGATACCCACGGGATCCTTCATCCCGGCGTTCTGGTGCTCTTTGAGGGGGTTGAAATGATCCTGCACGCCGGCGATATCGGACGGGACGGCGTGTTGGCCCAACTCAAGAAGATTGCGCCGGTCATGGCGGTGCGAGGCAACATGGATTCTGCTGCTCACTTTACCGATGTGCCGGCCTATCGGGTCATTGCGGCGGGTGATCAGCGGATTCTCATCACCCATCGGGTTGGAAACCCCCTGCGGCCTCCCGACAAGCTGAAGGAGAGGCTCCTTCAGGTGCGGCCGAATGTGGTGGTTTTCGGTCACACCCATCGCCCGTTCAACGAACGGATCGATGGGATTCTATTCTTCAACCCTGGCAGCGCCGGAAAACGGGGCCATGAGCATCCGTTGACCGTCGGATTCCTGGCGGTCGACGGCGAGGGCGTCTTCGGGACCATCGCCCCCCTGGAGCGGTGACGCACGTGGGAAAGACACAATATATAGTCTTTCCAACAGACAAGACACTATATGTGGATAAGTCTCAGGCGCCTGCAACTCCTCAAAAACAATAGAGAATTGCCCACCCGATCGTCCAACATATGGTGTTTGTACACATGTTCTATACAATATGTGGATAACCTCGTCCGGATACACGACCCTATGGGGTGTTCGAGGAGTTCTTCTGACTTCGAAGTATTTCACGCTGTCTTCAGCCGGCCAGTCTTCTGTGCCTTGCCTGCGGCGCGCCCCGTATCGCCGGGATCTCGGGGTCCTTGCATGAGGATCACGCGTGCAACATCCGGGTTGCCCCTTCGGAAGAGCGCGATGGGAAGATCCGATGGACGACGGCGAAGCCTGATCCGGACCGGCTTGATTCTCATCCTCCTTCTGGCGGCATCCCCTCCTTTGTGCAACGGTTCCGAGCGGTTTCCCCGTCCTTATATTTCGGCGGATTTGGACGGGCAGATTCTCTCGGCCGAGGCGCTGGTCATGGAACGCCGCTACGGGGAGGCCCGGGCTGTTTTCAACGATATCGAATCCCGCCATCCCGATAGCGCCCTTCCCAGTCTCGGTCGCCTGCTGGTTTTCATGACCCACTCCCTGGAGGAGGGCGCACCAGAGGCGGAGCTCGAGAAAGGCTTTAAAGGGGAATTCCGGAAGAACGTGAAGGCGGTCAAGGCGCTGGAAAAGCAGGAGACCCTCAGCGCCTGGGATCATTTCCTCCTGGGGGGCTCCTACGGGGTTCGGGGGCTCTATGAGCTGGAACGGCACCGCTATCTGGCGGCCTTCCTCCATGGCCTCAAAGCCCTGGGTCATTTCAAGACCGTGCGCCGCCTGGACCCCGAGATCCACGATGTGTACTTTGCGACCGGTATATACAAGTATTTCCGAAGCGTGAAGACGCGATACCTCTGGTTTCTTCCGCTCATTGAGGACCAGCGGGAGGCGGGCGTGGGGGAGGTGCGTCTTGCCTTGGCCCGGGGGCATTTTTCCGTACCGGCGTGCAAAATCGCCCTGGTTGTTCTGGCCGAGAAGGAAGGGAAACTCGACGAGGGCGCCCGTCTGGGCGAGCAGTATCTGCTCGAATATCCCCGCTGCCGGTTGATCCGGGATGCGCTGGAGAAGATTGAGCGCCGGCGGGCTGCGGATCAAGCCGGCCCCGCGGGTTTCCGGGGGGACTCTGTCCGGGGTTTGTTCCTTGACTTTGGGGAATCGGTCCATTATAAAAAGACGCGGCGCTACATGAAAAACCCGATCCCAATCCCGTAGCCGTCACCGGTCGAGGTAAACCGTGA
>CALZGC010000027.1 GCA_945786985.1 uncultured Nitrospirota bacterium
TCGGTGTCTGACCAAGCTAACATATTGATATTATTCACGAATCACTCAAGAACGGGTCTTTCGGGGCTTTCGGGGTCGGACCTCACTAACCGATTGATATCCTTGTTGAAGAAGCGGCAAACAGGCGGCTTTTTGTGCTTAAAACGACGGTTTCGGGGCAGATTAAGACCAGAGGACCCCGTTAGAGGCTGCGCCTCTAACGGGGCCCCATTGGAGCTCTTACCTCCAACGGGGCGAACAGGCGGGCTCCGGACGGAGGATGGACAGTTCACACGACAGACGAAAGAAGGCGGACGTGTTACTTGACGGGCGGGTTTTTTGGTGATACATTGTAGTAACGAATGTATACAACTTGGAGGCCCTGCCATGATCAAGCGACTTACCAGACATGGAAACAGCCTGGCACTGGTGATCGAGAAGAGCGTGCTCGATCTCTTGAAGATTGACGCCGACACGCCCCTCGATATTTCCACCGATGGCAAAATGCTCATGATTGCTCCGGTGCGGGACAAGAAACGCCGCAAGGCCTTTGAAGCAGCACTCCGGAAGACGAATCAGAAATACGGGCGTGCGCTGAAGCGGCTGGCGGACTGATCAGTGAAACCCGTCTTCTTGAGACTCGATGAAGTCTTGGAAATCCACCGCGACCAAGTTGAGCGGTACGGTGGAAATGGAGCAATCAGAGATATCGGTCTCTTGCGGTCAGCCATCGCTGTTCCGCAAGCAGGCGTCGCGACAGGCTACCTGCATGACGACCTGTATGAGATGGCGGCGGCCTATATGTTTCACATTATCCAAGATCACCCCTTTGTCGACGGTAACAAGAGAACGGGTGCGGTGGCAGCTGTGGTTTTCCTCATGATGAATGGTGTCGACCTTGAAGTCGACGAAGACAGTTTTGAAAAGATGGTTCGCCGTGTGGCGGCGGGAAAGGTGAAGAAAAGAGAGGTCGCCACCTTCTTGCGAGAACGTGGGAGCAATAAGTAAGCCGGTAGATAGAAAGGAAAAGAAGCGAAGGAGTCAAGGGTTACGCTTCGCGTGGCCCGCTTTTCTCTAATCTTCTCCGTTTCCGACGGCATCCAAAGTAGGGTATCTTGGGGTCGAGGGGGGTGAAGATCCAGATGACGGACGACAGAGGACTGAAGACGGAAAAGATCCAGTTGGCGGTGGGCGGTAGGCGGAAAAAACCCCGAGGACAGACGATGGACGACAGATGAGAGAAGACAGGAATGCTTGCTTTCTTGTCTTCCGTAAATCCCTTGGTCACTGTGAAGCCTCTATGGCTTTTAGAACCTGCGCGATATAAGACTTGAAAGAATCGAGGGCAATGGGGATTGTTTTGTGGACGGCCTTGTCATCGATCTTTTCGTATTCGTGCACGAGCAGGTTTCCCATGCCCGCTGCTTTGGAAAGACCTTTGGCAAGGTCTTTCGTGAGATACTTCTTGTCGCCCATCAGGAGAAACGAGGAGCGGTAGTCTTCGGTGCGCATGTTTTCCTTTCTTGCTAAAATGTGCGCGTTAATATCGGATGCACATTCCACCAGAAGCTGAATGAGCCGCTCGACCGACCGCCTGTTGTGAATGGTATCTCTATATTCCGCAAAGGAAACGTTGCGAAACGTTTCCAGTTCGAGAAGGTATTCCTTCATGGAGTTCACTTTTCGGAGGAGTAGATCACGATTGAGCATCGGTGAATCTCGTCAGTTCTTCCATTTGAACTTCGTGGTAATGCCGGTTGAGGAAGTTCATTTCCTCGAATTCTTTAAAGGTGCGGATGCAGAAGTTCAAGAACGCATCTTCCCGGTTTTCAAAGAGGAGGATACCCTCCTGGCTGACCTCGTATCGCAGCGCACACCCCGCATCGTTTAGACAGACAACATCGAGGCGGTCGACCTTCAGCAGGGAGCGAAGATACTCCACCAACTGTGCTTCACCTTTCCGGGTGGGTTTTGTCTCGAAAAGAATCGCGAGATCAACATCGCTGCCCCGCTTAGCCTGCCCGGAGGCGATGCTGCCGAAGAGGGCGGCAAACCTGACGTTGAACTCCCCCTTTAACTTGCTCTGGACCTGATTGTCCGAGAATAAGTGTCCTATCTCTTCTCGAGCATCCATCGGATGTCTGCCTTTGTGCGGGTTCAGGTTCTGTTTCCCAGGGGCCCAGTATACGCATCATCCCTTAGGCTTTTCAAGGGTAAAAAGGTGGAAGGCCGAAGACCCCGATAGAGGCTGTGCCTCTGTCGGGGCAGGCTGAAGACTGAAAGTCTCCTGCCTTTCCTCCGCGAACCCAGCCCCCTCCCCAGATCGGGAAATAGTGAATGGTAAATGGAAAATAGTAAACGCTCTCTTTTGTCTTTCTCTGTACCCTCGCCAGATCGGGAAATAGCAAATGGAAAATAGAAAATGGAAAACAGGCTGAAGGTTGAAGGCTGAAGGTCTTTTGTCTTTCACCCAGAGCTTGTCTTTCCTCGGTGTCCTCCCAAGATCGGGAAATAGCAAACGGCAAATGGCAAATGGGGAAAAGCGGTGGAATTTTGTTTGCCTTTTGTCTGGAGCCTGCCCCGAGAGGCACAGCCTCTCGGGGTCTTAAGTCGTCAGTCTTCAGCCTTCAGTCTTCAGTCTTGTGAAGTTGCCGTCCTCCGTCATCCCGAGATCGGGAAATAGCAAATGGAAAATCGAAAATGGGAAATAGGCTGAAGGTTGAAGGCTGAAGGTCTCCTGCCTTTCCTCCGCGAACTCAGCTCCCTCTGCGCCCTAAATGGTTTTGCAGTTGGGTTCTAACAAAGCCAAGGTTTTCTCTGCGCTCTCTGCGTTCTCTGCGGTAAGATAAGTTTTTGTCCTTTACATCAAGCACGCGGGTGATGCTTTTCAAAGACCTTCTTCAGTCGTTCGCGGGTGACATGGGTGTAGATCTGGGTCGTGGAGATGTCGGCGTGGCCCAGCATCATCTGGACGGAGCGCAGATCCGCGCCGTTTTCGAGCAGGTGTGTGGCGAAGGAGTGGCGCAGGGTGTGGGGCGAGATATCTTTACGGATGCCGGCGCGGCGCGCGTACTTCTTGACGATCTTGAAGAATCCCTGCCGGCTCATGGCAGTGCCGAATCGGTTCGGAAAGAGCACGTCGGAGCGGTGCGAGCGCAGCAGGGCCGGTCGTCCGCGGGGCAGGTAGTCCCGGAGCCAACTCTGCGCGGTCTCCCCGAGGGGCACGAGGCGTTCCTTGCTCCCCTTGCCGAGGGTGATCAGGTAGCCCACTTCCAGATTGATGTCGGAGACCTTCAGGGAGACCAGTTCGCTCACGCGAAGCCCCGTGGCGTAGAGCACCTCCATCAAGGCGCGGTCCCGCTGCCCCAGGGGCGTGTCGAAGTCGGGCGCGCCGATGAGCGCCTCCACTTCCGCGGGCGTCAGGGTCTCGGGCAGATGCTGGAATCCCTTGGGCGATTCGATGGTCTCCGTCGGGTCGTGCCGGACGCGCCCTTCGAGAATGAGGAAGCGAAAGAGGCTGCGGACGCTGACCATCTTCCTCCGGACGCTGGAGATGGCGAGACCCGACCGCTTGAGCGCGATAAAGTAGCCGAGCAGTGCCCGGCGGTCCACAGCGCTCCACCGTGTGATGCCCTGCGCTTCTATGGCCTCGAGAAAATGGCTCAGGTCGCGCCGGTAGGCGGCAACGGTGTTGTCGGCCAGTCCCTTTTCGACCTGAAGGTACTGAATGAATTCGTCGAAGCTTTTCTGCATGGCGGCTCCCGGGGGTCAGTCCATACGGATCCGTCGACGGACTTCGCCGACCTGCGCGGGATCGAGCACCGCGGTGATGATGTCACGTCTTCTGCTGCTCTGCGCGAGAACCTTTCCCCAGGGATCAACGATCGCGGAGTGACCGTAAAAGCGCGTCCCTGCGGTGGCCCCGATCCGGTTGCATCCGGCGACGAAAGCCTGCCCTTCGATGGCGCGCGCCCGCAGCAGCGCGTCCCAGTGGTCCCCGCGGGAAGCAGGCCACTGGGCCGGCACGATGATGAGCCAGGCGCGCCCCTTTCGAATTTTCGCGAAGAGCTCGGGGAAGCGGATATCGAAACAGACGGCGACGCCGAGGATCCCCCGGCTGGTGGCAAAGGTGCTTCGGGAGCGTTTCGCCGTGAAGTGGCGGTCTTCTTTCATGGGCCCGAAAAGGCGCTGCTTGTGGTACCGGCCGACGATGCGCCCGCGATCGATGACGGCGGCGGTGTTGGTCAGGCGGCCGTCCCGGGCTTCGGGAAGGGAGCCGACGATGAGGGTGTCGTGCGCATTGGAGATGGCGGCCAGCTCTTTGAGAATGCCGGGGGACTGGGCTGCTACTTGGCGCATCTCACGGTAGGTGAAGCCGCCGCTCCAGATCTCGGGCAGGACGATGATGCCCGAGTATGTGCGCGCCAGCTCTTGCACCGTCTCCAGAGTGCGCTCGAGACCCCGCAACCGGTTGGCCGGGGTGGTATCGATCTGCACGAGAGAGAGCGCGACGGCCCCCTTCGGTGGTTTCATGGCTCATATCATAAAGAAGGGGCCCCCGGATTGCAAGGGAAACCCCGGGGGCGAAGCTGCCTCTTTGGCAGTGCTTTGGCGGTCCGCACGCCGGCGGGCACACGGAAATTGGAATCCGTTCTTGACCGTTTCGTGTCGTTCATCAAAGTGTGATCTTCCAAGGAACTTCCTCTCCCCGAGGGGAAAGGACCGAGGGGGGCTCTAAATGCGTTGAATGGTTTCTTCTTTCATAAGCTTTCTCGTTCCCCCTCACCCTAGCCCTCTCCCCCAAAATGTGGGAGAGGGAACAGGCGTGAACCGTTGGGGCCGAGGAATCGAACTGTGAGGTTGGTCTGGTGATTTCATTGCATCTTACATGCTCACACGATCTTGACGAGAACCCTAAAACATATACGTGGCCCATGCCTTGCGAGGCGGGCCAACTTGACCGCTTCGGGGGAATCTGTTAGTTTCAGACAGGCGAAAAAGAGGCACGAAATCCGCTGCCTGATTAGGACGGTAGAGGCATGAAACATGCGTCCTGTGGTGAGGGAAGAGACCTGTATCGGCTGTGGCAGCTGCGCAGAGATTTGCAGGCCGTCTTTCAGTTGAATGAGGAAATTGAAAAGGCGGCAGTGATCGACGAAGAGGGGTGCGGGATCGCTGGCTGCTGTGAAGCGGTGGAGGAGAACTGCCCCGTGTCCGCGATCACGCTTGAATGAGGAAGACCATGCGTGTCGACACTTATGAATTCGGCCGGTTGGTCATCGACGGAACGCGTTATATCAACGACGTGATTCTGCTGCCCGATCGGATTATTGACAACTGGTGGCGTTTGGAAGGCCATACGCTGGATGTGGATGACCTGGCGGACGTCGTGCGGAACCATCCGCGTCTGCTGATTGTCGGGTGCGGGATGTACGGCATGATGAAAGTGCCCGAGGCCACCACCCGGTACCTGAAGGAGCGGGGGATCGAAATACGGGTGCTCAAGACGCAAGAAGCGTGTACTGCTTATAACGAGCAGAGCGGGCAGGGCGGCGTGGCGGCCGCCTTTCACCTGACCTGCTGAAACCAATGGGGGTGTCGATGCGAATGTCCATGGCGGAAATGAAGAAGAAGTGTCCCAACCTGAAGCAGAATCTTGAACACTGCAATTGTTCCTACACCTCGTGCGACAAGACGGCGCTGTGCTGCCAGTGCCTGCACTATCACCGCCGGAACAATGAGATTCCGGCCTGCTTCTTTCCGGACGACGTGGAGAAGGGGTGGGACCGCTCTTTCCGTAACTTCATCGATACCTGGCAGGATCGGGTCTAGCCCGGACATTGCATGAGTTGCAGCCCTGAGGAGAGACCATGTCATTTGAGAACATCTGCCCCGGTGCCAAGAAGATCCTCCAGCCGTCTCCGGAGGAGTTTCGCTGCCTGGAGTGCGGGACGAAGGTGGAAATCTGGTCCGATGAGATGTCCACCGAGTGCACCGAGTGCGGCAGTACCGTCAGCCGGCACAAGGAGGCGCACTGTTTCGACTGGTGTGCCAGCGCGGAGCAGTGCATCGGCGTGATGAAGTACAACAAGCTCAAGCGCGCCGGGATGATCACGCCCCAGGATGCACCGCCGAAACCGTCGGAAGACGCGTTCCACAAGGCGCCCCGGAAGAAGAAATCCTAGCCCGGAAGGTGCCGACAGCCCCCTCACCTACACCCCGTTAGAAGCTTCCCACAACGGGCTGACATGTGACTGCATAGAACTTCTAACGGGGTTAATCCTCTCCTTGCGGGGGAGAGGAAGTGGTTCATTGCCAAACGTAATACCATTTCCAGCCGCGTGCGAATAGGAGCTCCGATTTACATGAGGCTCGGTTGAGGTTCATGCGGTGGGATACAACCGTCCTGATGGCCCACATGGTGGGTGCCTAGAACTTTCTTGACAAAGATTATCCCTCTCTGTTAAATTTCAGAATTGTTTTCCTTCACAAGCAGTTGGAGCCTCTCACCGTGACATTTCAGGATCTGATTCTGGCGCTTCAGAGTTTCTGGGCCAAGAAGGGGTGTCTGATCCATCAGGGTTATGACATCGAGGTAGGCGCAGGTACCTTCAACCCGGCGACGTTCCTGCGGGTGCTCGGACCGGAGCCGTGGAATGCGGCCTACGTCGAGCCCTCCCGGCGTCCCACGGACGGGCGCTACGGCGACAACCCGAACCGTCTGCAGCACTACTACCAGTTTCAGGTCATCATGAAGCCCTCTCCCAAGGAGATTCAGGACATCTACCTGGAGAGCCTGGTGGAAATCGGCGTCGATCCGCTGCAGCACGACATCCGCTTTGTGGAGGACGACTGGGAGTCGCCCACGCTGGGGGCGTGGGGACTCGGCTGGGAAGTCTGGCTGGACGGCATGGAGATCACCCAGTTTACCTATTTCCAGCAGGTGGGCGGGATCGATCTGTCGCCCGTCCCCGCGGAAATCACTTACGGCGTGGAGCGCATCGCCATGTATCTGCAGAAGGTCGACAATGTCTACGATCTTCAGTGGGACGGCGGGATCACCTACGGCGATATTCACCACCGGGACGAGGTGGAGTTTTCCCGTTATAATTTCGAGGTCGCCGACGTGGCCATGCAGTTTGCCCTCTTTGACATGTTCGAAAAGGAAGGCCGGCGGCTGGTGGAGGAAGGGCTGATTCTGCCGGCCTATGATTACTGCCTGAAGTGTTCGCATACCTTTAACATGCTCGACGCGCGAGGCGCCATCAGTATCACCGAACGGACCAGCTACATTGCGCGGGTGCGCCACCTGGCGCGACTCTGCGCCCAGGGGTATCTGGCGATGCGCGAAGAGCAGGGTTTTCCCCTGCTGGGCCGATCCGAGGAGGGGGCCCGCAAGCAGCGGGGATGAGTGCTCGCGACCACCGGGAATTTGAGGCTATGGAGCAGGAACTACTTCTGGAAATAGGGACCGAGGAGATTCCGGCCGGTTTTCTGCCGAGGGCCTGCGCGGAGTTGAAAACACTCTGCGAGGAGAACCTCCGGCGGGAGCGCGTTCATTTTGACGGCATCCACACCTATGCCACGCCTCGGCGCCTGGTGCTGCACGTGGAAGCTCTGGGGGAGAGACAGGAAGATCTGGTTCAGTCGGTGATGGGACCGCCCCGGAGCGTCGCATATGATGCCGAGGGCAAACCGACCAAGGCCGCCATCGGATTCGCCGAGAACCAGGGGGTGGCCGTCGAGGATCTGAGTGTTCAGGAGACGCCCAAGGGTGAGTACGTCTGTGCGCTGCGCAAGGAGACGGGGCAGGGCACCGACGCGATCCTGTCGAGGCTGCTGCCCTCCATGATCACAACCCTTCATTTTCCCAAATCGATGCGCTGGGGAAGCGGCAGCCTGCGGTTCGCCCGACCGATTCACTGGATCGTGGCGCTGTACAACGGCAACGTCGTCTCCTTTGAGCTCGACGGGGTCCGCAGCGGCAACCTGTCGCAGGGACACCGTTTCATGAGCCGGGGCTCCTTTACCGTGCACAACTTCAAGTCCTACAAGGCCTCCGCGCGGGAGCGCTTTCTCATGATCGACCCGGAAGAGCGGAAAAAGGAGATCATGGACCAGATCTCGAAAATCGAAAAGACCGTGGGGGGCACGATCATCCCCGACGAGGCGCTGCTGGAAGAGGTGGCCCATCTGGTGGAGTTCCCGACGGCCCTCTGCGGGAGCTTCGAACAGAGCTTCCTGGCGCTGCCCCGACCGGTGCTGATTACGGCCATGCGCGAGCATCAGCGCTACTTTTCCATGGAGGACGACGGCGGGCGGCTCCTGCCGCACTTCATCACCGTGAGCAACACGCGGCCCAAGGCCACGGAGGCCATCATTTCGGGCAACGAGCGGGTGCTGCGGGCCCGATTGACCGACGCGCACTACTTCTTTGAAACGGATAATAAACGCCCCCTGGCGTCGTATGTGGACGATCTGAAGGGGGTCATGTTTCAGGAGAAACTGGGCACTCTCTTTGAGAAGATCGAACGGGTGGAGGCGCTCGCCCTCTGGCTGGCCGACCGGGCCGGCGCCGGCGATCGTGAGGTGGTGGCCCGCACCGCCCGACTCTGCAAGGCCGATCTCTGCACGGAAATGGTGGGGGAATTCCCGTCGCTGCAGGGGCAGATGGGCCGGGAGTACGCGCTGCTGGCCCAGGAACCCGAGGGCGTGGCCCGGGCCATCCGGGAGCACTACCGCCCCCGGTTCGCGGGCGATGACGTGCCTGGAACCGATGCCGGGGCCCTGGTGAGCATCGCCGACAAGCTCGACACCCTGGTGGGATGCTTCGGCATCGGCCTGGTGCCGTCGGGTTCGGAGGACCCCTATGCGCTTCGCCGTCAGGCCCTGGCGATCTTGATGACCCTGCAGATCAAGGGGTACCCCGTGGGACTCGGTGAAATGGTGGACGAAGCCATGCGGCTCCTGGCGGGCAAGATCGAGCGGCAGGACGATACCTGCCGCAGTGAGATTCTGGAGTATTTCCGGGGGCGGCTCTCCTGGCTGCTGACGACGGAGGGGCATCGCTACGATACGGTGGAGGCGGTTCTGGCGGCCGGGTTTGACCGGGTTCCCGACGCGAAGGCCCGGGCCGAGGCGCTGTCGCGATTCAGGGAGGACGCGCTGTTCGAACCGTTCACGGTGGTCTGCAAACGGGCCATGAACATCATCAAGGACCACCGGGACGCTGCGGTGCAGGAGGGCCTCTTCAAAGCGGATGCCGAGGGGAGCCTCCACGGGGCGACGCAGCGCCTCGAAGCGCAGATCCCGTCGCTCACAGCGTCCGCGCAGTACCAGGATGCGCTGCACGCCATCGCGGCGCTGCGGGACCCCATTGACGCTTTCTTCGACGGGGTGATGGTCATGGACCAGGACGAGGCGGTTCGCAACAATCGCCTCGCTCTGCTGACCCGGGTGGCCGCACTGGTCTCCCCCATCGCCGATTTTTCCAAAATCGTGGTCGAGTAAACATCCACTTCCCCCTTGAATGGTGCCCGATTTGTACCAGAGCCCCCCGGTAACCCGGCCCGGCACTGATTTTTCTTGCCTCCGCTTTTGATTTGATCTATGATGCCATGTTCTAGCCCGCATATTGCATGAGTAAATCTATTACGAGGCCTTATAGTCTGCCACATGCGGCGTTACAGAAAATTTCCTGACTTTGAAATATTTCAATATGTCTTCAGCCAGTAAATCTTCTGCGCCTAGCCTGTGGCGCCTCTACGGCCTCTCATGACGATCACTCATGCAATATCCGGGCTAGTAGATCAAAACCCTGCCCGTCATCTGGATTCAGACCAGTCAAATAAAACATTATGATGTTGCTGAAATCATTATCTTTAAAAGGAGGGAGGTAATGGCGAAAAGGGCGAAGAAGAAGAAGTATGTCTATCTGTTTGCCAACGGGAAAGCCCAGGGCAAAGGGACCTGGAAGGAGCTTTTGGGCGGCAAGGGTGCGGGACTGGCGGAGATGACGAGTCTCGGAATCCCGGTACCGGCAGGATTCACGATCACCACCGACGTCTGCACCGAGTTCTACAAGAACAAACGGAAGTACCCGAAAACCCTGAAAGCAGAGGTGGAGGCCGCTCTGGCCAAAGTCGAAAAGGCCATGGAGGCGAAGTTCGGGGACCCCGAGAAGCCGCTGCTGCTCTCCGTCCGTTCGGGCGCGAGATCCTCCATGCCCGGCATGATGGAAACGGTCCTGAACATCGGGCTGACGACGAAGACCATTCCGGGGATGATCGCCCGGAGCAACAACGAACGCTTTGTCTACGACGCGTACCGCCGGCTGATCATGATGTACTCCGACGTGGTCATGGAAAAGGCCGCAGGGATCGAGCCCGATGAAGACCACGGGATCCGGCACCAGCTGGAGCGTGAGCTGGAGAAGATGAAGAAGGCCCGGGGCTACAAATTCGATACGCAGCTGACCGCGGCCGATCTGAAGAAACTTGTGGCGATCTTCAAGAAGAAGGTGGTGAAGGTTCTGGGAAAACCGTTCCCCGATGACCCCATGGATCAGCTCTGGGGCGGCATCAGCGCAGTCTTCCTCTCCTGGAACGGCAAACGGGCCATTTCCTACCGGCGCATCGAGGGGCTTCCCGACGAATGGGGCACCGCCGTCAATGTACAGTCCATGGTCTTTGGCAACACGGGCACGTTAAGCGGCACGGGGGTGGCCTTCACGCGAAATCCCGCGACCGGGGAGCACAGCTTCTTCGGGGAGTACCTGATGAATGCACAGGGAGAAGATGTGGTCGCCGGCATTCGCACCCCGCAGCCCATCAACAAGAAACAGAAGGGGAACAGCACCCTGATGTCGCTGGAAGAGGAGATGACGCCCGTCTACCGGCAGCTGGTCAAGTTCCAGAAGAAGCTCGATACCCACTACCGGGACATGCAGGACCTGGAGTTCACCATTGAAGACAGCAAGCTCTGGATGCTGCAGACCCGTTCCGGGAAACGCAATGGAACGGCTGCCATCCGCATCGCCGTGGAGATGGTCAAGGAGAAGCTCATCACCAAAAAGGAGGCCCTGATGCGGGTGGCCCCCCATCAGCTCGACGAGCTGCTGCATCCCATGGTCGATCCCGCTGCCGAAAAGAAGATCCGGCCTCTCGCCAAGGGGCTGCCGGCCGGACCGGGTGGCGCCATGGGGCGGATTGTCTTCACCGCGGATGACGCCGAGGCCTGGGCCAACGATGGCAAACAGGTGATTCTCGTGCGCAACGAAACCTCCCCCGAAGATGTCCACGGGATGCACGCGGCCGAGGCCATTCTGACCGCCAAAGGGGGCATGACGAGCCATGCGGCCCTGGTGGCCCGGGGATGGGGCAAGTGCTGCATTGTGGGGTGCGGTGCCCTCGAAATCCAGCTCAAGAAGCGGACGCTCAAGGTTGACGGTATCACCCTCAAGGAGGGGGACTGGATCACCTTGAACGGCACCCGGGGGCTGGTCTATCGGGGAAAGATGGACCTGCTCTCCTCCGACCCCGAGCGGAATCCCTACTACAAGACCCTCATGAAGTGGGCCGACGAGGTGCGCAAACTGGGCGTTCGGACCAATGCGGAAGCCCCCGAGGACGCGGCGCTGGCCCGCACCTTTGGTGCCCAGGGGATCGGGCTCTGCCGTACGGAGCATATGTTTTTCGGCCCCGAGAGGATCCGGGCCATCCGTGAGATGATTATTGCGGAGACTGTCGAAGATCGGCGCAGGGCCGTGATGAAGCTGCTGCCGTATCAGAAGAAGGACTTCATGGGGATCCTCAAGGCGATGGCCGGCTTTCCCGTGACGATCCGGACCCTCGATCCGCCGCTCCACGAGTTTGTGACGCTCGACCGCCAGCAGACGCGGGAACTGGCCAGAGACCTGGGCATCTCGGCGACCAGGCTGACCGCGCGCATTGCCCAGCTTCATGAGTTGAATCCCATGCTGGGCCACCGCGGCTGCCGGCTGGGGATCACCTATCCCGAGGTCACTGAAATGCAGGCCCGGGCGATCTTCGAGGCGGCCGCCGAACTGACCCGTCAAGGTCACAAGGTCTATCCCGAGGTGATGATTCCCCTCGTGGGAACCCAGGCGGAGCTGGCAAATCAGCGGGAGATCGTGGAGCGCGTGGCCAGGGAAGTCAAGAAGGAGAAAGGGACGTTCCCCTACCAGGTTGGCACCATGATCGAAGTGCCGAGAGCTTGTATGGCTGCGGACAAGATCGCCGAGGTGGCCGAGTTCTTCTCCTTCGGTACGAACGACCTGACGCAGACCGCGTTCGGGTTTTCGCGAGACGACATCGGCGGCTTTCTGCCGGAGTACCTGGAGAAGAAGATCCTCCCGGACGATCCGTTCCAGACCCTGGATCAGGAGGGTGTGGGCGAGCTGGTGGCCATGGGGGTCCGCAAGGGGCGAAGCACCCGCAAGAACTTGAAGATCGGCATCTGTGGAGAGCACGGGGGCGACCCGGCGTCGGTGGAATTTTGTCACCGCGTTGGGCTGAATTATGTGAGCTGTTCCCCGTACCGGGTGCCCATTGCCAGGCTTGCGGCGGCTCAGGCGGTTCTTCGAAAGTAGTGTCTGATAATGCCGAGATGGGCGCGATTGGGTCGCTTGAAAGATCTGATTCTTAATTACGCCTTTCAAGGGATAGACGAACCGGGCCGTATTCGGTATACACAGGACAGGGTCAGGGAATGGGTTGAGTGATATTACTAGACGAATGACCCTTTGCCCCGATGGCGCAGCCATCGGGGCTTTTTTTTAAGTGCTCAGAAATAAAATGTTTTATGGTATTTTCACGGGGTCTGCAGGAACCCCTATGACACTGTTTTTCGTTGACAATTTCAGCTGCTTTGACTATACTGCGCAGTTCATAATCGACTTTTCCCGTGCTTTTGCCTGAGTCTTCGTGAACGAATCTTGGACCGTTTTTCGTTCCTGATGGTGGGCCGATAGCGGCACTACCGGAAGATGGGAGCGAATGGGGGTCTCTGTCCAGTGGAGGTATGCCGATGAAGAATTCAAAGAATGTAAGCGTTTACGAGCCGGACTACCGGTATGAACTCAAGGATGTGAAAGATCCGAATCTTTTCCGGGATCAGTTTCCGTACAGCGAGGTCCCAAAGATTGCCTTCAGCAATCGGCTGATTCCGACAGCCCTTCCGGAGGATTTCTGGATCACCGATACGACCTTTCGTGACGGCCAGCAGGCCAGGCCACCCTATTCGCCGGAGCAGATCGTCACGCTCTTCGACATGATGCACCGGCTGGGCGGTCCCAAGGGCATCATCCGCCAGTCCGAATTCTTTCTCTACAGCGACAAAGACCGGGAGGCCGTTGAGATGTGCCTCGACCGCAAACATGAGTTTCCCCAGATCACCGGCTGGATCCGAGCGAAAAAAGAGGATTTCCAGCTGGTCAAGGAGATCGGGCTGAAGGAGACAGGGATTCTGACCTCTTCGTCGGACTACCATATTTTCATGAAACTCAAGAAGACCCGCAAGCAGGCGCTCAAGGGGTATCTGGATGTCGTGCAGGCCGCTCTCGACGTTGGCATCGTGCCCCGCTGCCATCTGGAGGATATTACCCGGGCGGATTTCTACGGCTTTGTCATTCCCTTCGTGACCGAGCTGATGCGGCTTTCGGAAGAGAGCAAGATTCCCATCAAGATACGGGCCTGCGACACCATGGGCTATGCCGTGCCCTATCCGGGAGCGGCTCTGCCGCGCGGGGTGGGCGAGATGATCTATGGCCTGATTCACTACGGCGGTGTGCCGGGATCTCAGTTGGAGTGGCACGGGCACAACGATTTTCACAAGGTGCTGGCCAACGGTGCGACGGCCTGGCTTTACGGCTGCGCGGCGGTGAACGGCACGCTGCTCGGTTTCGGCGAGAGAACGGGCAATCCGCCGATCGAGGGGATGATTATGGAATACATGAGCCTCAAGGGGGAGCGGAACGGCATCGATCCGACGGTCATCAGCGAGATTGCGGACTATTTTCAGGATGAGCTCGACTACAGGATCCCGCCCAACTATCCCTTCGTGGGCGACGAGTTCAATACGACCAAGGCCGGCATTCATGCCGACGGGGTCCTCAAGAACGAAGAGATCTACAACATTTTCGACACCAAAACGCTGCTCAATCGTCCGCTCGGCGTGACCATCACCGACAAATCCGGCGTGGCCGGGATCAGCTACTGGGTCAACACCCATCTGCGCGAGACGCGCGGGCGCAAGGTCAATAAACATCACCCCGGACTGGTGCGCATTCAGAAGTGGGTGGCGGACCAGTATGCCAAGGGCCGTACGACGGCCATCTCCAACGATGAGATGCTGCGACAGGCCCGTAAGCATCTTCCCGAATATTTCGTCTCCGATCTGGACAAGCTGAAGGCCAGGGCTATGGAAATCGCCCAGGTAATCATCGAGGAAGCGGCGGCCCACCCCGACGTGCGTTCCATGAATCACGTGAAGATCGAAAAAGTGCTGAAGAAGCTGGTCAACGACAACCCCTTCATTCAGTTCTGCTATGTGACCAATAATGAAGGGGTGAAGATCACCAAGAACATCACCCAGATCGAGGACAAGGCGAAATTCAAGATCTTCCAGATGAAGGAGGACTTCTCCGACCGGCTCTGGTTCATCGGGCCCATGAAGGATGGGGTGACCCACTCGACGGCGCTCTTCAAGTCCAAGACGACGGGGGCCCTGGCGGTGACGGTGTCAACACCAATCGTGAATAAGAAGGCGGAAATTCGCGGGATTCTGGGCGCGGACATCCGCTTTGAAGATTTGATCAAGAGTGAATAGATAACGAAGCGCACGTATCGAAAGGAGTGAAAGGACGACTATGGGAGCATTTGAAAAGTATCAACCGCCCACGGAGGGTGTGCGCATTGTGGCCCACGAGACGGAACTCGAGGTGTCCGACAACCCGGTGATCCCTTTCATCGAGGGCGACGGCATCGGACCGGATATCATGCGCGCCACCCACCGGGTCCTGAACGGGGCGGTGCAGAAGGCCTATGACGGCCAGCGCAAACTCTGCTGGTACGAGATCTTCGCGGGAGAAAAGGCGCAGAGCCGGTTCGGGGAGTGGATTCCCAAGGATACCTTCGAAGCCGTCCGACATTATTCGGTGGCACTCAAGGGGCCCCTGACGACCCCGGTGGGCGGCGGATTCCGCAGTCTCAACGTCACCCTGCGGCAGGTGCTGGACTTGTATGCCTGCGTGCGCCCCGTGCGCTACTTCGAGGGGGTGCCCTCTCCGGTCAAGGAGCCGTGGAAGATGGACATGGTCATTTTCCGCGAGAACACGGAGGACGTCTATGCGGGCATCGAATGGGCCAAGGACAGCGACGAGGTGCGCCGGGTTATCCAGTTCCTCAACGAGGAGATGGGATGCTCCATCCGTTCCGATTCGGGCATCGGCATCAAGCCGATCAGCGTGACGGGCACCAAACGGCTGGCGCGAAAGGCCATCCGGTATGCCTTGACAAGAAATCGCAAGAGCGTGACTTTTGTCCACAAAGGAAACATCATGAAGTTCACCGAGGGGGCTTTTCGGGACTGGGGCTACGAGCTGGCTCGGGAGGAGTTCGCTGAGCGGACCATCCCCGAGTCGGAAGTTCGCGGTGGCGATCTGCCGCCGGGCAAGATCCTTGTGAACGACCGGATCGCCGACGCCATGTTTCAGCAGATCCTGACGCGCACCGACGAGTACAGTGTGGTGGTGACGCCCAACTTGAACGGTGATTACCTCTCCGATGCCTGCGCAGCGCAGGTCGGTGGGCTGGGGCTTGCCCCGGGCGCCAACCTCGGCGAGACCATGGCCCTCTTTGAGGCCACCCACGGTACGGCACCCAAATACGCAGGGCAGGACAAGGTCAATCCGAGTTCCCTCATTCTCTCCGGTGTCATGATGCTGGAGCACATCGGCTGGGACGAAGCGGCGGGTCTCATCGTGAAGAGTCTGGAGGAGACGATCCGGCAGAAAAGGGTGACCTACGATCTTGCCAGGATGATGGAGGGCGCCACCAAGGTCTCCACCTCGCAGTTTGCGGACGCCATGGTTGCCAATATGTGACGAACCATCGGTCCCGCCGTGGTGCACTCGTTTCGGCAAGGTGGCGGAAGCCGACGGCCCTTTGGGAGCGGGGCTGCAGGGCAAAGGAGAGAGCCAGTGGATAAGAAGGTCACGGTCATCGGCGCCGGACACGTCGGCGCAACCACGGCACAGCGCATCGCCGAAAAGGAACTGGCCGATGTGGTCCTCGTGGATGTGGTGGACGGGATTCCGCAGGGGAAGGGCCTCGACATGTTGGAGTCCGCGCCGATCGAGGGTTTTGACACTCGGGTGGTGGGCACCCAGGACTACGACGAGACCCGCAACTCCGATGTCATCGTCGTGACGGCCGGGATCGCCCGCAAGCCGGGGATGAGCCGTGATGATCTGCTGAACACCAATGCCGGCATTGTCCACTCCGTTGTGAAGGAGTCGGTGCTCCGTTCACCCGATGCGATCATCATTGTGGTGACCAATCCTCTGGACGTCATGTGTTCCGTGGCCAAGAAGGCCAGCGGCTTTCCCCGCGAGAACGTCATTGGCATGGCGGGTGTTCTCGACTCGGCCCGCTTCCGGGCGTTCCTCGCCATGGAACTGGACACCTCCGTGCAGAACATCAGTGCCCTGGTCCTCGGCGGCCACGGCGACAGCATGGTACCGCTGGCGCGATACACCACGGTGGCCGGCATACCCATTACCGAACTCCTGCCTCAGAAAACCATCGACGCCCTGGTGCAGCGGACCCGGGACGGCGGTGCCGAGATCGTGGGGTTGCTCAAGGCGGGCAGCGCCTTTTACGCCCCCTCGGCGGCGGCCGCGGAGATGACCGAAGCCATCCTGAAAGATCAGAAGAAGATTCTTCCCTGTTCCGTCCATCTGATGGGTGAGTACGGGGTTGAGGGCGTTTTTGTAGGCGTGCCGGTGAAGCTCGGCGCGGGAGGGGTGCTCGAAATTCTCGAGATCAAGATCACTGAAGACGAAAAACGCCTCCTGCACGCCTCAGCGGACGCCGTGCGGTCAACCCTGAACAAGCTCGATCTTGACGGCTGACCCGGCAAGCCTTTTGAGGGACGGAACGGTAAACCCCCGATGAGAGAAATCCCCGTCGAAAGTATTGTGGAGCAGGTGAAGACAGCCTGTATCGAGGCCAATTGCGTGATCGAAGAGGATGTGGCCACGGCGATCCGACAAGCCCTGAAGAAGGAAGAATCCCCCATCAGTCAGCAGGTGCTTCAGCAGATTTTGAAGAATCATGATATTGCCCGCAGCCGCAGAGTGCCCTTGTGTCAGGATACGGGTCTGGCAGTCTTTTTCGTGGAGATGGGGCAGGATGTGCGTATCACGGGGGGGCTGTTCGAGGAGGCCGTCAACGAAGGGGTCCGGCAAGGCTATGCCGAAGGGTATCTCCGGAAATCGCTGGTGGCCAACCCTCTGAACCGGCAGAATACGGGCGATAATACCCCCGCCATTGTCCATCTCTCCCTGGTCCCCGGCAACCAGCTCAAGATGATCTTCTGTCCCAAGGGGGCGGGCGGCGAGAACATGAGTGCTCTTGCCATGCTGAAGCCCGGCGACGGCCTCAAGGGGGTTCGCCGGTTTGTCGTGGCGACGGTCCGCAAGGCCGGATCCAATGCGTGCCCGCCTGTCATCGTGGGGGTGGGTATCGGCGGCTCTTTCGAGAAGTGTGCGTTACTCGCCAAGAAGGCATTGACCCGGCGCGTTGGCAGCCCCCATCCGAAACTGGAGATGGCCAATCTGGAGGTCTCGTTACTGGAGGAGATCAACAAACTCGGCATCGGGTCGATGGGGTTGGGCGGGCGCGTGACGGCGTTGGCGGTTCACATTGAAACCGCTCCCTGTCATATTGCTTCGTTGCCGGTGGCAGTGAACCTCAATTGCCATGCCTCCAGGCATAAAGAAGTTGTTCTCTAGCCCGAATATTGCATGAGTGATCGTGATGAGAGGTCGGAGAAGCCGCCGCATACGGCGGCTTGTCCGACTTCGTAATGGACTTACTCATGCAATATTCGGGCTAGCCAGCGGGTATTGCGATGACCGATGCTATTCACCTGCAGACGCCCCTGAAGGATCAGGATGTGGAACGCCTCACAATTGGCGATCGGGTCCTGATCAGCGGTGTGGTCTATACGGCACGCGATGCCGCCCACCGGAGAATGGCGGAGGCCATTGAGCGGAGCGAAGACCTCCCCTTTGACGTGCGGGGGCAGGTTCTCTATTATGTGGGGCCGTCCCCGGAGCCTCCGGGGCAGGTGATCGGTTCGGCGGGACCGACGACAGCCGGACGGATGGATCTTTATACGCCCATGCTTCTGAAGCTGGGGCTCAAGGGAATGATCGGGAAAGGGCAGCGCTCCGCACAGGTCCTCAAGAGTCTGGTGGAACACAGGGCCGTTTACCTGGTGGCCGTGGGGGGTGCGTCGGCGCTTCTGTCCGAGCGGATCCGGGAGAGTCGGGTCATTGCGTATCCCGATCTGGGTCCGGAGGCGTTGCTGCGGCTGGTTCTGGATGACTTCCCGGCCATCGTGGCCAACGATGTGCATGGCAACGATCTGTTCCGGGCCGGGTGGAAACGCTACCGGCGCCGCAGCTCCAACGGGTGAGGGGAAGCCGTCGGGACCGATCACAGAAGAGGAGGCGGGTTGAGTTGAGCCGTCAGAATCTAGCACTGCGAGGGGTTGTCGCCTGTCTGTTCATGCTGGCCTGCACGGCTGCGTGCCAGTTGGCGGTGCGGCCGGCCAGTACGCAGGATCGGCGTCTGGCCGCCGCGGAGCGGGCTTTCGAAGAAGGCCGGTTCGCGGATGCCGTGCCGCTCTACGAGGGCTTTCTTGCCCAGGGCCGAAATGATCCCCGGGAGCCCTATGGGTACCTCCGGCTCGGTGAGACGCTCCTCCGGCTGAACGATCTTCGGGGTGCGCAGAAAAACCTGCAGACCCTGATTGCCCGTTTCCCCGGCTCCGAAGAGGCAGCCCATGCCACAATTCATATCGCCGGTGCTGAATTCCGAAGCGGGGACGAATCGGGAGCCCTGGCCATGCTGCGGAAAGTTATCCGGGAATCCCGAAGCAGCGAAGTGACGGCTCAGGCCTACCTGCTGCGAGGCACAATCTTTCTGCATCGCGGCGACACGAGCCTCGCGGTCTCTCAATTCCAGAAAGGCCTCCTGGCCCTGGGCGACGGTGTGGAGAATCTGGACTACTACCGTGCCATCGTGCAGGCGCTCAGCGAGCAGACCGCGAATGAAACCCTGCAACGTATGGCGAATGAGGACCGCATCGCCTTTCCGGCTGACGTCGCCCTCTTTGTGCTCGGGCAGCGCGCGTGGAAGTCGGGTGACACAGTGGCTGCGGCACGGATCTTTGAGCAGTTTGCCGAACTCTTTTCCAGGCATCCGCTCCTCGGGGATATTCAGGAGTATCGCCGGCAGGGAGCGGACCTGCTCTCCCTGGCAGCGGTGCATATCGGCTGCATTCTGCCGCTCTCCGGTCCCCTGAAGGATGTGGGGAATGAGGTTCGCCAAGGCGTTCAGCTTTCGGTCGATCGCTTCAATGCCGGTTTCGGTGAGCAGAAGGTCCTGCTTATCGTCCGGGACTCCACGAGCGACCCCCAGCACGCACGGGACCAGATGGAGGCCCTGGCCCGGGACCCCGGTGTCATTGCCGTGGTGGGACCCGTGACCAGCCGGGCTGTGGTGGAGGCGTCCGCTGTCGCTGAGGCCTATGGTCTGCCGCTGGTAACGCCGACGGCCACGGCTGAGTGGATCGATGAGCTTGGTGAGTACGTGTTCAGGAATGCCATGACCAGTGGATCCCAGGCCCGTTCCATGGCGAATTTCGCGCTGCGGGAAATGAACTTGCGTTCCTTTGCTGTCCTCTATCCGGAGGATCACTACGGGACGGAACTGGCCGGCATCTTTGTCGATGAGGTGAGTGCCCGGGGTGGGGAAATCCTCTGCAGTATTCCCTATCAGCGGGGATCCGCCGATTACGGGGAACAGATCCGTCAGATTATCGAGACCGACCTGCAGCGAGACCCGGAGCGTCACGCCAGGGTTTTTTCCAATACCCGGAACCGTGAGACCAGCCGGGTACTGAAAGATTATTATCCCGGCTTCGATGCCCTCTACCTGCCGGGGTACGCCGAGGATGTGGGGCTGATAGCGCCTCAACTGGCCTACTACAATGCCTATCCGTTGCAACTGCTTGGCAGTCATAAATGGGAGTCGGTGGAGCTGACGCGCCGTGGCGAGCAGTATGTGGAAGGGGGGATCTTCACCACCGGTTTCTTTGCGGCCAGCCCACACACGGATATCGCAGAGTTTGTAGCAGCCTTTCGGCGTCTCTATGGGGAGAACCCGACGCTCTTTTCTGCCCAGGCCTATGATTCGGTCGAAATGCTTCTCCAGGTACTGGTCAGAGGGGGGCGCTCCCGTGCGGACATGCAGAGAGGACTCCTTGGCATGGCGCAATTCCCCGGAGTTTCCGGCCTCACCCGCATGCTGCCGCCGGGCAAGATGGTCAAGGAGCTCTTCCTCATTCAGGTTGAGGAGGGCTTCTTCAAGCAGATCAATTAGTCCTTGCCTGTTGCGCCTCCAGGATCTCTGGGGCCTCTCATGACGATCACTTATGCAATCTCCGGGAGGACCCCTGATGGCCCAATCCAAAGCGACGACATGGTTCCTGATCGATACGGGACCGGCCGACGGCTATACCAACATGGCCGTAGACGAATCCCTGTTGGAGACCATGGGGCAGCGTGGTGCCGCACCGGTGCTGCGCTTTTACACGTGGTCGCAACCCACCATCAGCGTCGGCTATTTTCAGAAGGTGTTTGAGGACTTTGACCTGGACGCCTGCCGGCAGCGCGACTGGCCTCTGGTGCGGCGTCTCACCGGCGGGCGGGCCGTTTTCCACGACGACGAACTCACCTACAGCATCGTGTTGCCTCGCTCGTCGCCTGAGGCCGGCGGCGGCGTCCTCGACAGTTACCGTTGTCTCAGCCAGGGGCTGCTGCTCGGACTTCGCACGCTGGGGGTCGATGCCTCCCTGGTCTCCCGACAGGACGTCCTGCGGCCGCGATCAGCCGGTGCGGGCAAGTCTCCGGACTGTTTCGCTTCACCGTCCTGGTATGAAATCAAAGTCGGTGGAGCCAAATTGGTCGGTAGTGCGCAGCGGCGGATGCCCCATGGCATTCTCCAGCACGGCTCCATCCTCTTTTCTACGCGGGCCTTTCCGGCATTTCAGCAGGTCCTCCGGTCACCGGCGAACGCCGAAAGACGGCCGGCCCTTCGGGATCTAAAAGAAAAGATGATTTCTCTGGCCGATGTGCTCCCGCAGAGGCCCTCGCTCCGCCAGCTGAAAGAAGCCCTGAAACAGGGGTTTCAGGAAGCCCTCGCCATCCGTCTCCTTGGCCGCAAATTGTCTGAGGCGGAGAAGAGAAGGGCGGATCAGCTCTTGACAAAGCGCTACGGCAGGATGAGCTGGAATTTTCATCGAAAACCTGCCGTTTTAAAAGAGAAATACCCCGAATAAACCTTCTTGACAGAAAAAATGACCCCATGCTATTCTTACTCATAAGAGAAATTGCTGACATTTCTCTTATAACTATCTCATTTTTAACAATTTTATAGGCTTCTGCCTATAGTTACAAAATCTCGACGAACCCTGGTTGGGCATCACTCGTTTGTCTGCGAGAGAAGTCTTAATCCGGATCTCTCGGATTGCAGAAAAGGGACCTATGAAGTTCTTCGGCGGCAGCAAGAACAAGGAAGACAAGCAGAAGAACAAAGTCCACCAGAAGGCACAGAAGCTCGCCCGCAAGGGGCAGGTCGACAAAGCGGTCCAGGAATGGAAAAGCCTTCTGAAGAACAGAAGTGACGATGCCAACATCTACAATACGATCGGCGACCTTTACCTGAAAGGGAAAACCAAAGAACGCGCCGTCGAGTCCTACCAGAAAGCCGCCGGTATCTACACCAAATCCGGCTTCACCCTGAAAGCCATCGCGGTCAACAAGAAGATTCTCAAGGTCGACCCGAAGAATATGGATGCCCTGACGTGCATGGCCGGACTGCACCGGGAACGGGGGATGCTGACCAATGCCAAGGAGTGCTATCTCAGCCTCGCCCAAAATCATCTTCGGGACGGATCGCACGACAAAGCTCTCGAGGCCTACCAGCATATCGTCGACATGGAGCCGAAGAACATCAGGGTCAAGCTCGGGCTCGCCGAAATCTACCTGAA
>CALZGC010000028.1 GCA_945786985.1 uncultured Nitrospirota bacterium
ACAGCCTCTCTCTCCGCTTTTCCTCCGCGTACTCTGCGTCTCTAGCGAGTGCAGCGAGCAAGCGGTGAAATACTTTTGCGTCGTTGCCTTTTGAAAAGAGAGGCGCCCTTCTCTGCGGCCTCTGCGTGCTCTGCAGCGTATTCGGAAGTGGCAAATGGAAAATAGGAAATAGTGAAAGACCGGGACAGAGGCCAGATTAACAGAGGACCCCATTAGAGCCTTCGCCTCAAACGGGGCAGGCGGATGACGGATAAAGGAAAGTGGGCTGGGGGCGGTATTTCAGTGAGCGGTAAGCCGCTTCGAATCTTCTAACCGGCCAGGGAAGGATTGCGAAAGCGCCCGGGAGACGTTTATGACTTCACAGGCTTGGTTGCTTTCTGCCCAACCGGAAGGGTTTCAATGGATATGTTTGCGATATCTTTCAGAGACAATTTCTTGCTGGCGTCCAGGATTTCGAGACCAATGATGTGACCCCCTTTGTCAACATCAACGGTGACGCCTTCTTCAATGTCAATGTTGTTGTCCACGTATGCGTCGCGCAGTTGAATATACAGGGCGTCGGCTTCGCTATCATATTCTATTTTCATTCTTCGTTACCTCCAACCCTTCTTCTTTTTTACGGCCGTAATTATCAGAAGTCTATCAGTTTCTTCCTTGTATGTCACTCTCAGATATCTGCCAGATGTTTTGATCCAAACGTTTGAAGCTCCAGTTTCCGAGGATCCCATATGTTCAGGTTTTTCAATGGCTAACTCTACCTCCTGTTCCGAGATTTTGTGCCATCGCATCCGGTTCTTGGCATGCCGGGTATACTTAATCGATTTCATGAACAAAATACTACCATATGGGTAGATCCGTTTTCAATGTCTAAAACAGAGCTGGTCTTTATTCTGCCGAGGATCAACTCTCTTCAGGATAGGAATTTCACTAAAGGCTGCTGCTTGACAAGATTGAAGTGCATGACCCCCTGGTCGTTCCCCTACGGCGCCTCAAATGCTCGAATGTCAGATAAAAGGTGACAGCAAAGACGGAGGACAGGTTAACAGCCGAGGGATGGCGGATAAAGGCCAGTGGGCAGCGAAAGATCAGAGGACAGAGTAACGGATGACGGAAACTTCAACAGACCAAAAGCAGAAGAGTGAAGATCGAAGAACCGGACAGGAAAGGATTGCGAAAGCACTTGGGGGACATTCTTAATTTCCCGCCCGGCGTAGCACGATAAGCGGTGTGCCACGGGATTTTTCTTTCGAACACTTTGTTTCGAAAGAAAAATGGTGGAGGTGATCGGGATTGACAATGCACCGGGGAGATGGACCCGGCGCCTCCCCGGGTCCATAAGCCGAGACCGATGAACCCTTCCGCTCATTGGACGTTTCTCGGCAGCTTACCGAGAAACGTCAACCACGACCTCAGCATTGCGAACGCCAAACAGGTATTTTTTGTAAGGCATTGATTTTCGTCCGGTTTCCCCTTTCCCCTATTAGAATCAAAACCTTAAAGCCATTCCAATGTTTCTGTCCTTTCCTTTATTTTCTGTACATTTCGACCCTTTCCAGCACAATTTCAGCACAGTGACTGAGCAGGACCCCTGAAGAGATCAAGCGCGCCACGATGCACTCCACCAACAAGGCCTTTGAGCGGTACTTCCGGATTGAGAGTGAGGATCTGCGGCATATTTACAGGGACACGGTGGGGCGGGGGGAGGTGGAGGAACTGTGGGAGGGTAATGGGAAGGGGTGAAAATACCGTGAGTGGTTTTGTCTTGAGATTCAAAAAGGCCCGCTGCAACACGGAAAGAAAAGATCTTGAGAATCAAAGCCGTGTTTGATATGGTTTCATCGCTTGGTTCCTGGGCCTGAGGAAGGATGATGATGCGTCGTTCGAAGCAGTCATATCTATTCACAATAATTCTTCTCCTGAGCATCTCTATAGTTCCGGTGGTCCATCATTGTCATGGCGATGGCGGTCGTTCCCATTTTCATGATTCCATCCAATGCGATTGCCTGTGTCACCATGCGGGCGTCTTCTCCCACGACTCCAAGAACAAGCTTCTTGAACGGCTGCATCTTTCTTCATGCAATAGGATCGGCCCCCCGTCAGACCCGCTGCATAAGAAGATGCTTTTCACCTACCCCTTTACAGCCCGAGCGCCTCCTCTCGCATAGCTAGCTTCGCCCACACAGAGAACCAATTAATCAATAGGCCCGTTGAGAAAAACCAGCTGTTCCCATTCTCATTTCTTGAAAGAGAGGAGAATCATGGACCGCACTCTTTGCATCTTTATACTTCTTCCGCTCTTATTGCTTACTCAGATCTCGTTTGTCCAAGAGATTGCTGCAGCGGAGCAGGATCTTTCGCGGGAGCTGCGGCAGCTCAAGGATGATCTCGAAAAGATCCGGGGGCAATATGAAA
Organism: uncultured Nitrospirota bacterium; assembly: GCA_945786985.1. Taxonomy (GTDB): domain Bacteria; phylum CG2-30-53-67; class CG2-30-53-67; order CG2-30-53-67; family CG2-30-53-67; genus CALZGC01. The sequence goes on from CALZGC010000028.1 coordinate 2,413, forward strand.
GGGAAATCGAGCGTCTGGAGAAGAAGATTGACGAGCTTTCAAAGGAGCGCCATACGGAAAGAGTAGAGGAGGAAACACCGGCCGCGCCCAGGGGAGCTTATGCCGGCCTGACTGCCTTCAATCCTAAAATCAGTGTGATCGGTGACTTTGTTGGAAATATCACCGAAGACGAAAAAGATGAATTGGGAGACCGGTTCTCAGTCCGGGAGGTGGAGCTGGCCTTCTCCGCATCGGTGGACCCCTATGCCCGGGCCGATTTCTTTCTCGCCCTGGAAGACGAAGGGGACGAACGGCACCTGGATCTGGAGGAAGGGCATATCACCTTTCTGAAACTGCCTTTGGAGCTTCAGGCCAAGGTGGGAAAGTTCCGGTCACGTTTTGGAAGGGCCAACCTCTATCACCTCCACCGCATGCCCTGGGTAGATTACCCCAACATGGTAGTCAACTTCTTTGGTGCAGAAGGGATGAGCGAACAGGGGATCTCAGTGAACCGGCTCATTCCCAATCCCTGGGACCAGTTCATGGAGCTTACCCTGGAGGTTTTTAACAATGAAAATGAGGAGAGCTTTGCCGGTGGTGAAGGCGATGATCTGGTTTACCTGGCCCACCTCAAGAGCTTCTTTGACTTCTCCCAATCTTCCAACTTTCAACTGGGGTTGAGCTACGCTACAGGCCCCAATGACGAAGGACATGGCGGGACCCGGACCCACATGCAAGGCGTTGATCTGACCTATCGGTGGCGTCCTAAAGAGCAAGGCCTCTACAGGTCTTTGGTCTTTCAAAATGAAGCACTCTTCAGCCAGAGAGACCAGGACCCGGGGAATGTGATCCATTCATTGGGCCTCTATTCCTATTTGGGGTATCAGTTCGGTCGAAGATGGACGGCGGGACTTCGTTATGACTACTCGGAGTTTCCCGAAGACAATGATTCCCGTGAGAACGGTTATTCGGGGCTTCTCACCTTTCAGCAGAGCGAGTTCGCCTTCTGGAGGCTCCAGTACAAGCGGACTGAACGAAACTTTGACCGGGATATCGACGAGCTCTGGCTGCAGTGCAATTTCGGCATCGGACCGCACCGGGCGCACGAATATTGATCGTCATGACTGAGGAGCAAGCGTGATGAAATTGAGCCAATATATGCTTCAGACCATATCCGCCATAGTGATCGTACTATTTGGGCACCGGCTCCCTGACGCCGCGGATCTCCTGAGTGTGGTCACCACCACACCGGATTTGAAATCGATTGCCGATCAGATCGGCGGTGCGCGCGTCCAGGCTTTCAGCCTGGCCCACGGAAGACAGGACCCTCATTTCGTAGAAGCCAAACCGAGCCTCATGATGAAGGCCCGGCGGGCGGATCTTTTTATCCGGATCGGTCTAGACCTTGAAGTCGGCTACGAACGCCTGATCATAGAGGGGTCCCGAAACGGGAAAATCCGCATCGGAGAGCCCGGCCATCTGGACTGCTCCCGGGGCGTTATGCGTCTCGAGGTTCCCGTTGGCAAAGTGGATCGGGCTGAAGGAGACATTCATCCTTTCGGGAACCCCCATTACTGGCTCGATCCTCTGAATGCCGTGGCCATGGGAAAGAATATTCAGGAAAGACTCTCGGAGATCGACCCAGCCCATGACCGGAAGTACCGGAACAACTTTGATCGCTTCCGGAATAAGATCTATGGTTTGCTTTACGGTGAGAAGCTTGTGCAGGCATTAGGGGGAGAGCATCTTGCACGCGCCGATCAAGAGGGAAAGCTCTGGGAGTTTCTGCAAGAGCAATCCAAGCGGGATGACTTGCGAGGCTGGCGGGGGGGGCTCGCTCCCTTTCGGAGCCGCCGCATTATTACCTATCATCGAAGCTGGCCCTACTTCTTGCATCGCTTCGAACTTATCGAAGCGGAGACCCTGGAGCCCAAGCCGGGCATACCGCCCAGTCCGCGCCATATCCTGAAGGTCATCGGGAAGATGAAAGAGGAAAAGATTACTGTGGTTCTCATGGAAGTCTTCTACGATGACAAGCCCGCGCGGCTGGTTGCCGGAAAAACCGGCGCCGAGATCGTCAAGGTGGCGAATTCCGTGGGCGGGACCCAAGAGGCCGAAGACTATTTCATGCTGATAGACAGCATCGTACGCCATCTTGCCGCTGCCATGGAAAAGAGATAAGGAGAAGGGATATGGCGGACCTTGTTCAATTGCTCGCGGCTCCTTTTGCCGCATGTCTGGTCATCGCCGGGCTTCACTGTTACATGGGGATTCACGTGGTCCGGCGCGGTGTGATTTTCGTGGACCTTGCATTGGCCCAGGTGGCGGCCCTGGGGGCCACGGTCGGACTTGTTCTGGGTTACGAGCTTGAAAGCATGGAGTCCCTTCTGCTGTCGATTGTGTTCACTATTCTTGGGGCCGCCCTCTTCACCTTCACCCGAAACTGGGACCACAAGGTGCCCCAGGAGGCGGTGATCGGCATTGTCTACGCCGTGAGCACAGCCATGGCTATCCTGATTCTGGACCGTGCCGTGCACGGATTGGAAGAACTCAAGGCCATGCTCGTAGGAAGTATCCTCTTCGTCTCCTGGTCCGAGGTCTTGAAAACGGCGCTGCTCTATCTTTCGCTGGCGGCCATCCATCTGACGTTCCACAAGAAATTCGAGATGATTTCTTTCGACCTGAAAAGAGCAAGAGACGAAGGGGTCTCTGTTCACTTTTGGGATTTTTTCTTCTATGTAACCTTTGGACTCATGGTGGTCCAGTCGGTGAAGATGGCCGGCATTATTCTGGTGTTCAGTTTCCTGATCATCCCCGTGGTCGGTGCCCTGCTCTTTGCAGACTCGTTCAAGTCTGTCCTGATTCTGGGGTGGGTCATCGGTTTTTTTGGAAGTGCCCTCGGCCTCATAGCCTCGGCCAGGCTCGATCTACCGACGGGAGCGGCCGTCGTCAGCTGTTTCGGGCTCATCTTGGTGGCACTGGTTCCCGTCGGACGGATTGTAATTTCGAGGAGATAGGATTGCATAGAACCCCAGGCAGGCCGCTCTTTTCACCTTCCAAAAACTTGACATTCCTGGCTGATACACCGGTGATACACCGTTTTGGACCGCAGTTTGGCAAGGGTGTGGACCTCTACGGCGGGACCCGTCGCAGCTCGGCGATCGCGTTGAGGAAGCTTCGGACCCCTGAAGAAATTAAAAGGGCCACGATGCACTCCACCAACAAGGCCTTTGAGCGGTACTTCCGGATTGAGAGTGAGGATCTGCGGGATATTTACAGGGACACGAGGGAGAAGAAGACTGGAGGGGTGGGGTTGATGAAAGGTAATGGGAAGGGGTGAGCTTTCCCACCTATCCCTTGGACAAGCAGTTTCATAGGGAAAATGGGCGGTATAAGGCTAGAATCTAACCCCAAATTCAATGCTTTCATTATAATGTCAGCGAGTTGCTGTGGTCCGACCCGCGAGAGCCGCTCGAGACCCGGCCTCCAGAATTCATTGTCCTGCCCAAACCTCAGGTAGCTCGACAGTAAACCGAGCGGTGTCCCCTGTTGTCCCGAATCCTCTCTAAGCGACCAGTACGAAAACCCTGTTCGCTTCTTTCCATATCTCCACGATGCAATCCCGAACCGGATAGCGGTAAATCTTGTCCTCAAGCAATTCGACCTGGACATCTTCGGCATCGAGTTCAAAAAGGGAATAGCGCTTTCCGTCCTTGGCGTAGAACAGGTAGGCAATATCCTCTTCGCCGAGGCTGCACTTGCGACCGCCGAGAAACTCAAAACCACGGCCACTGAGATCCGGCCTGACGACCTCGAAGGGGAGCCTGCCGCGGAACCAGGCCGAAACATCCATGACCGCGCCGGCTTGAAACTCCATGGTATAGCCGGCCAGATGATTTTTTTCGGCCAGTCGGGCGACACTTTCGATGCTGGTAAGTCCCTGGCCGAGGGGCCAAAAGACCAGGAGCAGTAACGCCAGGGCTGGCAGTGCCGCGGATGGGAACGCGAGCCAGGGCCAGCGCGGCCGCCGTTTCAGTCGGGGCGGTTCTTCGGCGATCATGGCAACGCTGGTACGCAATCGGGCCGGGGCCTCGGTGCGGCGGAAATCATTTCTGAGGGTCTTCTCAAGCTCATCGTCTACCGCAAGCAGGCGTGCGCAGGTGGAGCAGGTTCGGGCATGCTTCCTGGCCTCTTTCTCGCTGGCCGTGTCGCTCGGTTCCCGAACCGGCAGCCATTCTTTGAAGTGTTTACATTCCACGGCTTACCTCTTTCTCTTTCTTTCCGTCTGGGCAAAGTCCGCAGTGATGACTTTGCCCTTGCCCTGTGGCCTGCTTTCGGCCAACAGAGTCTTTTTCATAATGTCACGTCCCCGGGAGATACGCGACATAACCGTTCCCATCGGCAGCTCGAGCGCTTCCGAGATCTCCCGGTAGGACCACTCTTCGGTGTAAAAAAGGATCAGCGGAGTTTTGTACTTTTCCGGCAGGCTGTCCAGTGTGCGCTGGATCGACTGGGCATCGGCCTGCTTGAAGAAGGTTTTTTCCGGGCAGTCGGAACCGGCCAGGTTGTCCAGCGCGGCGGCGTAGCTCTGGTCGTCGGCCACGTCCAGCAGGTCCGGCCGGTTTTTCTCCCGGCTGCGCAGAAACAGATTGCGCAAAATCGACAGCAGCCAAGCCCTGGCCTTTTCGGCCTCCTTGAGCTGGTGGAGCTTGCGGAAGGCGACGGTAAAGGTCTCCTGGGTCAGATCCTCGGCGTCAAAGGCGTTGCCGGAAAGGCGAAGGGCCACGTTGTAGACCGAATCGAGGTGGGGGTAGGCGACCTCCATGAACCGGTTCCGCCTGTGTCGTTTGCTGAAAATCACCATTTACTCCATGAGCATGGCAAAGTGGTCCTCCAGGTCTTTCGGTACCACGGCATCGCGGTAGCGGATGATGCCTTGTTTGTCGAGGATCAGCACCGTGGGGGTGCCGGCGACACCGAAGGCGCGGGTGACTTCACTGCCCTCATCGAAGGCCAGCGGGTAGTCGATGCCGTACTTGTCGCGGTAGGCCTTGGCCCTGCGCGGCGAGTCGTTGATCCCCACATTGACGCCGACCACGCTCAAGCCCTTGGGGCCGAACTGCTCGGCGATCTTCTTCACCTGCGGCAGCTCTTCCCGGCAGATGGGGCACCAGGTGGCCCAGAATACCAGCATCACCGGTTGCTTTCCTTTGAAGTCGGCCAGACTCAGAGGCTTTTCGTCGAGGGTCTTGAGGCTGAATTCAGGAGCAGCGTCTCCTACCCCCGCGCCCCAGGAGTACAGGGCCGATGCGGCAAGTAAAGAAAAGGTGACCCAAAAGGTCTTTAAATACTTTACCATAAGGAGCTCCTGTTGATGCCTCAGAACATCAGCTGGCCGGCCTTGAGCAGGAAATATTCCCCGAGCCCAATCATCGCCAGGCCGAGCAGTTTTTTTACCGTGACCATCCACTGGCCCGGTTTGGGCAGCGAGGCCAATACTCCGGAGAAGGTTCCCGCGGCAATGAGCAGGATGCCCATGCCGAGCGAGAAGGCGAAGAGCAGGCTGGCGCCCAGCACCACGTCCTGCTTGGTGCCCACGTAAGTGAGCAGGACCGCCATCACCGGCGAGGTGCAGGGCGAGGTGACCAGCCCCGAAGCGGCCCCGACCAGCAGGGCGCCGAGAATGCCCTTCTGTCCCTCGCCGCCTTTTTGCAAAGAGGGAAGGGATGGCAGGGGAATGACCTCGAGGATTTGCAGGCCGAAAAGGATGATGATGTTGGCGACAACGAAATAGGCCAGGGGGCTGGTGCTGATCTCGCCGAAAAGGCGCCCGGTCAGGGCGGCGATTAAGCCCAGAGCGGCGTAGACCAGAGCCATGCCCACCACGTAGGCGATCGAAAGGGTAAAGGATCTGAACCGCGTCTTCTCGCCGATGGTCTTGGACCCCACATAGGTCGAAACGATGGGGATCATCGGATAGACGCAAGGGGTGAGGCTGGCCAGCACCCCCCCGGCAAAGGCGGCGGCCAGGGCGAGGGGGATGGAGGCCCCCAAATAGGCCTCCATCCCGGATCCGTTAAGCATTTCGAGCATGACGGTCCTTTTGAGCCGAGAGATTAACGGCTGTGGCCGTGGTCATGGTCCATGGTGGGAACCTGGCCCAGCTTGCGGGTGGCAAGACGCTTGGCGATCAACTGGTCCTCCTCCAAGGCGGCGACCTGGATCTGCTCCATGGTCACGCCTTCAACCTCGATTTTGTCGATCTCGATGAAGTTCGCCACCGGGTAGATCCAGCCAGTGATGGTGGCTTTCTTGCCTTTTTCCAAAATCTTGTGGGCGCGGATGACGTCATGACCCTTTTCGTTGTCGACAATGCTCCAGATCAGCCCGTCGGCGGTTTTGAAGCCAATGGCGTGATGAGCGTAAAGGTTGCACTGGGCGTTGGCCCCGTCCATCTTCTTGAGGCTGCAGCCGACGCAGACCAGTTCTCCCTTGAGGGTGACCTGATCAAGGCCTTTGTCTTTGGCCCAGCCGCCGGCAAAGGCAAGGGAAACGCTGAGAAGAAGAACGCTAAGGGCAACGGTAATGGTTCTGAACATTTCATTCCTCCTTTGTGTGCTCTGAATTTTCGTGAATGGGGTTTCCCCGATTTGCCGGTGCGGCGCCACACCGGGCGGGTTTAATTGGTTAGATACGGTGGGGGAGGAATTTATTCCGAAATTTTTTGCTTTCGACCATCAGAAAAAGTCATGGTTGTCTGGGAATGTGTCTAAAGTATCGGAATTTTCTTTCACCAGTACATCAGGAAAATATCTTCGAAATGGTTAGTTGTCAAGGTATGAACTTGGTATCAATATCCAAATTAGCAATGATTGACATTTCCCTATGGCTTGTTGCTGGTGAAAAGGAAATATAGAGCAGTTCATGGAATAACAGGTGGGAGATCAGATGAACAAGGGCACACCACCACCCCTCCATGCACCAAAGTGCAGCACACAGCTCTGTTTAATCGCCACACACGGCTCCTCATAACCAAAACAAAATCCTAAAAAGTCACCATTGACAACGAGCCACCCCCCAGTAACAGCAAGACTTTGCGAGGCGCCTGGTACATAGGTGGTACAGATTCTAGCAGTTAATCTTAAAATTGGTAGGTAGTTGAAATTGCAGGGTGTACACCGGTGATAACAGCGGGGGGGATTATGGTATCTGAGGACAAGACCCACCCCTGGGTCAAGATCCCGGTGCTTTGGCCGTAGATTGTATTTTGGCAAACCACGGTCACCTTGATCGATTTTGAATGGGAAGAAGCTGCCTTTTTGTAATGTGAGTGACAGTTTTTCTACCAGAAAATACCGACTCAAAAGAACTTCCCGAGTTGCCATAAGTTATTGATATTGTGGAATGATGGTATTTTGGCGAACCACAGGCATGCTTAACTGTTTTTGCAGGAAGATTATTGATCCAGAATCCTTGTTGACAAATTAGTCAAATGACGGTATTGTTACGTCAGATGACGCTTAATGCAATAAAGGAGAGCTTTATGAATGCGGTGGCAGTAGTTGATATTCTTGGTGGGGAGAAGGTTCTTCGGAAACGTATTCGGAACCGGTTGGATATGGTTGAACTGGGGAGCTCGGGTATTACCAAACAGGCCTTGTTGAACCTGGCTAAATATTTGGCTATCCCTCCGGGTCGTCTGGCGGAGCTTCTCCCTGTTTCCGAACGGACGCTGCAAAGGTACACTCCGAAAAAGCATTTCGATCGTTCCGTATCCGAACAGATACTTCGGATTGCAGAAGTGGCGGCCAAAGGAACAGATGTTTTTGGAGACAAAGAACAATTTCTCAAGTGGATGAAGTCTGAGAACAAGGCCTTCGGGAATAGAACCCCTGTGAGTTTACTGATTTCTACATTCGGTGTGGAAATGGTACTGGACGAGCTCGGAAGGATTGAGTACGGTGTGTTCTCTTGATCGTCTTTAGGATCGCAAAGACAAAGCATATTCGCGATCTGTCTGGTGGGGGCGCTAAGATATATGGTGGGAGGTGGAATCTGAAAGGCGTCAGTGTCATTTACACATCGCCAAACAGGTCCCTCGCCACGGTTGAGTTTCTGGTCCATGTGCCGTTGCCGCTGGTTCCCCCCGGACTGAGTCTGGCTTGTATAAAAATAGACAAAAAGATTGTACCCGGGAAAATCCCAGAATCAAAATTGCCGAAGAATTGGAGGGATTCCCCCCCTCCCCTTCAATTGGCTGATTTGGGGACTGACTGGTTATTAAAAGAAGCTGGGCTCTTACTCAGAGTTCCTTCTGCAGTCGTGGAGCATGAATACAATATTCTCATCAATCCAGCCCATCCGGATATGAAGGCGGTAACAATAGAGAGTGTAGAGAAATATGAGTTTGACCCCAGGCTGGTGGATCGCTGAAGATCCAGTCCAATAGAAAGCCTCGCATAATTAGTCGCCCCTGAAAAATCAATTACTTTAGAACCCAAACTTTCCATGTCTTTGCATCCTTAGGGACTGAAAATACTGCCCACAGCTTTTCTCCCGGAACCATCTCGGTTTTGAGTTTCCGAGCCGATAAATCAAATAACACCGCGCCCATCCGTCGAAGCCGTTGGTTCGATGCTATGGGGTACTTTCCAACGGTTTCGAGTCCATAGGACCTGCCCCCCAAAAATTGTGCCATTTATGATTAGAGTGTGACATAGGGGCAAGAATCTTTCGCACTTTTTCCGGTAGCCTTCAATCTTGGATTCTCTATCAGGCTGTTTCAGCCATCTTTTCAGATTAAAAGAGCCGATCCGTTTTCACATATCTCTTGGTGCCCTATTTCGTGCTTACACGACGGTCCGTCCGATAACCTCTCTATATGTTAACTTGGATTCTTCTCGAAGAGATTGAAAAGGTTAAGCTTTGAAAATTTCAGAAGTATTGCGGAGAAAATCGGGCGTGGTTGAGAGTTTTTCAACCAGATACTTCCGACTCAGCAGAAACTCCCGAGTCGCCATAAGTTGTTGATATTATTGGATGATGACATTTTGGCGAACGACAGGTGAGACGTGAATGCTCTCTCTAAAACTGCTATCGAAAAGAACAGCCCCATCTCTCAAGAGACGGGGCTGTATAATGTCTCACACAAAGGAAACGAGTCTACCTCCTCACCTTCCTGAGACCAAGCATCCCAACCAACCCGGAACCAAGCAGGAGGAGGGAGGCGGGTTCGGGGACTGCGGTAGTCCCTTGCAGATGTATGTCGTCGAATGACATGCTATTGATGATAGCACCCGCTTCTTTGTCACCACCGATGTTCAGCAGGCCTCTTTGATCTCCCCACTCGGAGGTGCTGAACACCGCCGTGGGATCTACATCAAATCCCACCTCGCTGAGGTAGACGCTTCCCGTGCCGTCTCCATAAATATACATTGTTGAACTCGAGCTTGGCGCGGATGTGGAGACTAAACCGATAACTGTGTCTCCCATTTCATGGATGAACTCATAAGTAAGTGCACCCCCGGCAAAGAACAGCCCTGCGCCTATATAGTTAACATCGTCCAAGTCCGACACATCCAGATAAATGCCTGTGTTCGTCGAGTTTGCGTCGGTGGAATTGTTGAGCGACGCGCTCATCTCAAAAGGCTGGGTGAGGTCAAACGTATATGCCGCCAGATTGACTCCGGCTTCTCCCCAGCCCGGACCGGTACTGCCCAGGTTGACCAAGCCAGTAGACCATTCCAAAATCATATCTCCGTCCTGATACTGCTGGAATTCAGGTCCTATTCCCCCGTCACTGAAATCATTGTCATATGTGAAAGATGCTGCATTCGCACTGTTTGAGAACAAAAGAACAATCGAAAATACAGCAAAGGATAAAAGTCGTTGTCTCATATGCCTTCTCCTTTTTCCAGTCTAAGGTTTGCTTCAGTGAACATATGGTTGTCAGGACAACGGATACATCCGGAGCCCCAGCATCCCCGCCTCCTTAATGTGCGGTAGCGTCATGAATCTTCCACACAAAGAAAACGAGTCTACTTCCTGACCTTCCGTCTAACACCCACCAGACCAACAAGGCCAGAGCCGAGCAGAAGAAGGGAGGCGGGTTCGGGCACCGCCGCCATATCACGAACAGCCCAGGCGTTGAGGTAGTAGGCGGTGGCCTTATAGGTGGTGTACTGTTGGCCGGTGACGAAATCGAAGGTCCACGCCGTGTGATCGGAATACTCCGTACCCGACCAGTAGTAGCTCTGCACGTTGGTAAAGGGAGATGGAATACTGGGTGTTACCCCTTCGTCATAGTAGAGATGACCCATCTCGCCTTCATTGACATACCCTTCTTGAGTCCCGGGTGTCGTGGGGAGCCGCCAATCGTCGTAAGTGACATCCCGAACAGAATCATAATAAGACAAGCCGTCGGCCCACGCCATGGCAGCCCACCAGTCCATGCTTCCATCTGTATCGTATCCCGATGTCTGGGCATAATTAGCATCCTGAAGCCAGGTGATGTCGAGGTCATCATCGTAGATCAGGCCCCCGCCACGGTCGATGAGCGTTGCATGAGACGCGGCGGTCAG
>CALZGC010000029.1 GCA_945786985.1 uncultured Nitrospirota bacterium
GAGATGGTTTCTCAGCCCCTCGATGCGAGCGACCAGACAAGTTTCCACGAGGCGGGGGTGCCGGCGGTCCAGCTCTTCTCCGGGCCCCATCTCGATTACCACTGTCCCGGGGATACGGCCGAGAAGATCGACATGGACGGGCTGGTTAAGGTGGCAGCCGTCGCCCGGGAGGCTGTGGAGTACCTGGCGGGACGCCCGGAGCCATTGCAGTCGATGCTGCAGACCCAACGGGCCTCGGACGGTGCGTCTCCAAGCAAGCGGAAGGTCCAACTGGGAACCATTCCCGATTATGCCTATCGCGGCGAGGGGTGCCGTATTTCAGGTGTGGTACCGGGGGCCCCCGCGGCGGCGTGTGGTCTTGCGGCGGGCGACGTGATTATTCGGGTCGGCGCCAGGGACGTTCACAATCTGACGGATTTTTCCAGGATTCTTAGGTCTCTGAGTCCGGGCGAGAAGGTCTCCATTACATTTCTGCGGGACAACCGGGAGATGACGGTGGAGGCCGTGGTTGAGGCTCGATGAAGGGGGACAGAGGTTGCCCTCTGCCACCCCCCGAAAACAATCCCCTGCCGTTTTATCCCACGTTTCTGTCAGGCCGAGATCGATGGGATCCGCAGCGTCTGGCCGGGATAGATCTTGTTCGGATCTTTCAACATGGGCTGGTTCGCCTCAAAGATGACATTGTACTTCTGGGCATCTCCGTAGTGCGCTTTGGCGATCTTCGAAAGCGAGTCGCCGCTCTTCACCGTATACAGGACCGCCTCGGGCTCCGGTGTTTCAACGGTGATCTGATCGTCCACCTGCGCGACGCCTTTGGTGTTCCCCACGGCCAGGATGATCTTTTCTTTTTCTTCCTGAGAACGCGTCATGCCGTGTACGGTAGCCAGTCCATCTTTGAAATCGATACTCAGGCCTTCTGCTTGTAGACCCAGGCCGCTGACCATCGTGCGCAGGGCCTGTCCCGTGGCCTGATCCGTCGACACCTTTTGGGCCGCCTGTGCCGTCTTGTCCCGTCCCAGAATCTTCTCACCGGTTTCTCTACCCATTCCTAAGATTTTTTCCCCCGCGTCTTTTACAAAGTCGAATAATCCCATCGATCCACCTCCTCCTGCAAAACATTATATCCCATATATAATGTTGTTGTTTTCACGGTGCTTCTACCCTTCGTACGGTGCCTAGCGGCGAAACATTTTCCCCAGAATCCCGAATCCGTGTTTGGCCAGATCACTGATATCGACGTCGCCGTCTTTGTCCGCGTCCAGCAACTGCGAGACGATTCCTGCGCTCTGTGGTTCCTGCCGGGCGACCTGTTCAGTCTCCTGGTTGAGCATGCTGGAGAGTTCATTCGGTCCCAGTTTGGCGCTGCGCTGTGTCCTGCCAAGGGCGCCCATGACAACCGGGGCCAGAGTCGTCAAAAGCATTCCGATCGATCCGGTGTTCAACCCGGTGGCCCGGCTCAGTCCCGATTCCATCCGGGGCCGGTTGGATCCGAGAACGTGTCCGAGAATGCCGTCGCCGGAACCGGCTTCCGGGTTCTTCAGAAAGCCTCCGAGATTGTCCAGAATGCTCCCGTCGTGATCCCGCTCCAGTGCGTTCGACAGAGCACGGGCGCCGTCTCCCCGGGATGCATTGCGTGAGAGCGCACTGATCAGGGCGGGCAAGGCCGCCGCCATGGCATTGCCGGTCGAGGCTTCGTCCGCCCCGATCTGACGGCTGATCTGCCCGAGGTTGCTTCCGCCCAAGGCACGCCCCAAAGTTTCCATCAATGACTCCATGGTCAACCTCCTTTTCTCGTTTTTCGGAGTTCCATTTAACGGGTCCAACTATAGCGTATGGCTGTGGCCTCCGCAACCGAGGGCCCGATTCTCGTGGGATCTCGAATATCTGGAACCGATAGGGGGTAGTGTACTCTTAAAACGAGCGAGCGCAGAAATTCTTCAACTGGGAGAGACGGATCGGTTCCCTGCCTTTAATCTTTCTCATGAGACCGGTCAGGAGGTCTTGGGTCGCAAAGGGGGGAATGGGATCAAAAAGGGGGAATAACTGGCTGTAACTCTGCTTATCTGTGGAATATAGCCCTGCTTTACACCGGCTGTCGGGTGCCATGGACGCAGGCATGCGGAGGATTCGGTGCCAGGCACTGTTCCACCGTGGAAAGTTTGCCTTCTGTCCCCAACGAACCGACGGAGGGATTGTAAAACGTCGGTGAAACGGACTGCGGTGGACGCGACAGCTGCTGGCTACTGCACAGATGCCTCCCGTATGGGAAAGAGCGTCAGCAGCACCGCGGTGGCGGCAAAGACCACGTAGTGCAGCGGGATGAACATGGCAAAGACCGGGGAGACGAAGCGGATGAGATAGGGGGTCAGCAAAAACACGGCTATGTTTGTAAAGGTGAGGGCAATGAGGGAGATTTTCCAGAAGGCAGACAGGCTCGTCTGTGCGAAGAGGTGACAGAGGACGTAATAGACGAGGGGAATCATGAACAGATGGACATGGGTAGATTCTAAAAGCTCCGGTAGTTCCTTGGGATAGCTCAATTCCTCCTCCGACCCCAGATAATAGACCTCCACGGTTTGGGCCCTGAACCCAACCTTTTGGATGCCGTGCCAGACGGAAAAAAGTGTTCCTGCGAGAATAAGAATGAGAACGAGCCCTGTGGCGACTTTCAGGGCGGGGTTGACCCCGTTGTTGCCCAGCGGTTTCATTTGGCTACCTCCGCGCCGACACCATAGATCTCGTGCCAGAGAGCGAGCAGCATTCGGACCCCGTCCGCAATGGCCCGGCAAGAGATCGTCGCGCCGCTGATGTTCAAAATGTCTCGCCGGTGTCGGATCGGATCCTCCACGCCCTTTCCGACAAACTGTTTTCGAAAGGCCGGATAGCGGATCTCGTACCCATGGGATTCGCGAAAGGCGAGTACCTCGACCCGATCGATCTTTCCGGCAGGGTTGATGACGACCATGAAGGTAATCGGCCGGCTTTTTCCCTTGACGTTGTGGATGAACGCATATCCTACGGGGCGGCCGCCACGGAGGCCGATGTGCGCCCGGATGGTCGCGAATCGGACGGACGCCCGGGTCCGATCCGCCATTCGCTTCCGTTGTTTGGGCGTCAAAGAGAGCTTCTCGGTTTCGATGGTCTCCACCTGCGGAAAGGCGATCTCCAGGGCCTGCTTTTTCGTGAGGTAGACAGTACCTCCGGCCGGCGAGGTCGGTGTGACGAAGGCAACCACGGCAAAGAGTATCAGCGTTTTCCATCGACTGCTGTTCATGGCACGCTCCTTAGAACTGCCAGCCGATCCCGAGATTGAAGAGATCCTCTGCCGTCCCGGCTTCGTTCTTCAAGTCCTGATAGTCGGCCTTGATGGCAAGGTTCTGGATCGGCCAGTAGGTCAAGCCATAGGTCCAAGCCTCGCGATCGAAAGCGGGGTTTTCTGCGAAGCCGGAAGGCATTCCTTTCTGGGTGTTGTAGTCTTCATACCGGACGAAGAGGGCTGCGTCCTGTGTCTGGCTCCACCCGAGCAGAGGCAGGAAATGGTAAGCGCCTTCCAGGTACCATCCGAGAAGGTCCTCGGCAATGGCATCCTGGCCGGACGTTTTTCCAAGGGCGGTGTTCAGCTTTCCGGCATCGCCAATGGTTACATGAGCCAACTCACCTCGGAAGTCAAAGTCGCCGCGCGTATATCGGAAATCTCCCTCCCAGATGTTGACGCGCACATCGCCGTCGACGTCGAAGTCCTGTGCGGAGTTTCCGGTAAAGAACGATCCGCCCAGGACCAGCCCCGGGATCCCTTTGTACTCCAGACGTCCTGAGAGCGCCAGATCTTCAAGATTGGTTTTGAACGCCTTCTGGCGTCCGCCCCGAAGGCCGCTGCCCGCCGAGAACTCCTCGGCTTCCAGGCCGCCCATGGCGTAGAGCTGGTAGGAGAGACCCGGCAACAGATCGCCGAAGATCCCTGCGCCTGACTCGGCCCACGTCGTGGGAATGATCACGGTGTCCACAAAGGGGCGCTCGACCCCGTTGAAGGTGGGTGGTTCGTGGTACTGGTTAATGATCCCCACCGGAGTCAGCATGACGCCGGCCCGGAAATTCATCCACTCCCGGGTCAGGAAGTCGACGTATGCCTGCTCCAGTTCGACCTCGCCGCTCTCCTCGCCCCCCTCTATGAACGCATGCTCGATCTCGACCTCTGAGTAGAAATGGATCCAATCGGAGAGTTCGTGATTGATTAAGAGGACGAAGCGGTGAAAGTCGAGCTGTTCGTCTTTCTGGCTGTTGTCGCCTCCCACCGTGTCGTTATAATGCAGTTCCATGTAGCCGCCGATGTTCGTTCGGTCGAGAAATCCTGCCGTGTCGACCTTCTCTTCCAGGGTGCTGAGCTTCTCTTCCTGTTCCTCCTGGTCTCGTTGCTGCTCCTCTTTTATCTGGCGCAGCTCTTCTTGGAGCGTTCGGATCTGCTGCTCCAGGTCATCGAGGCGATCCGCGTAAGCGGGGGCGGAGAATACCAGAAGCATCATCAGGGTCCACCGACAAATCTTAATCGTCATGTTACGAACCTCCGTGGTGTGGTGGGGCGCCAGGGGCGCCCTGAGTTAAAGAAGAAGCTGCCCTCGCATACCGAGGATTGCAGTCGTGTTGGCGCCATCCAGGCCAGCCGGGTTTCGGATCACCTGAAGGTCGGGACTGAGGATGAAGTGATCGTTGACATGGAAATTGTAGTAGACCTCCAGCATCTGCTCGTCTTCGGAGTTCCGCGGGCGCACCGAGTCCGTGTAATCTTTCGACAGATGGGCATACCCCAGTGCGATCGCGAGCTGGTCCTGGGCGCGGGTCGGGAACACCCCCCGAATTTCCCCGCCGAGGCTGAACGCCCAGTCCACTTGGCTGACGCTCTCGTCCTGAGAGCCGGCTCTCAGGAATCCCGTGACGCGCTCGGAGAAGACCTGATCAAAGCTGAACCCCAGGCCCCAATTCTTTTCGGAGTCGCGGGTGGGGTTCCTCCACTCCTCGTGATCGGCCAGATTCGTCCATAGATAGAATCGGTAGTTGCCGTCCCGATTAAGAAGGCCGGGTTTGTAATTGAGCTCCAATACGCCGAAGAGATCCCGGAAGACATCCTCAAAATCGCCGTCGGCATCGCCCAGTCCCAATCCGATTTCAACCCGCTCATTCGGACTGTACGATCCGCGGAGGCCGGGGCCGTTGTCTTCGGGAAACTCGACGACCAGATTGTTGACAAAGCCGTCCGCCAAGAACTGAATCGTCTCGTCATTGGCGACCGCGTTGGCATCGAAGTAGTTGGTGAGGTCCACCTTGCCTAGGGTCAACAGGAGGCGATCGTTCAGAAAAGCGTGCTCATACCACGCTTCGGTCAGTTTAAACGCGGCATCGTCGTCGACGGCGTCTGCGTTGATGCCGTGAAGGGTTTCGATCTCATCGGTGAGTCCCGCACCCTGACGGGACTCGACGAGCAGGAACGCTGTGCCCTCCGGACCGACACCGGTCTGTACTTCCAGATCCAGGGAGGCGGACGCGTCGGTGTGATCCCCGCCTGCGATGTCATCGGCGCCGGCGGAGCCCTGGACCACGCCCGTCACCCCCACCGCGATCTCCAGTCCGTCGAGCCTCTTGATTCTTTCCTGGGCTTCGGGGCGGTGCATGATGTGTTTGTCTATGTGCCGGATCTGTTCCTGTAACTGCTCGATTTCCTGTTTGAGCTGGTGCACCTCCTCCGAGGTCTGCCCGTCCGGCTCGTGTGCCAGTCCGGGTTCCGGTGCAGAGAGAAAGAGGGTCACGATGATGACAGAGCCCGGCAAAAGACGCATGATGCGTCTATTCATGCTCACTCCTTTCGGGGAGAAGGATTTTGAAATTGAATCTCATTCTCAATTGAAACCCAAAAAAACTCAGTGGGCGCCGCACTGGCCGCAGTGGCTGCATCCCGTGGCTTGGGGAAGCTTCTCGAGACAGCGCGGACAGGTGGTGGCATGGGGCCGTTCCAGTACGTATTGGCAGCGGGGGCACCGGCGGACCGCCGGTTTACGCGACCCCTTTTTAGACTTCTGTAACAACATAGAGCCTTTCCTCACATCAGCAGCTGCGCTACGATGCCACCGACGAGAAACGCGGCTACCCAGGAGCCACCCCAGATCAGGAAAGCTTCACGGGAGCCCCGCTCTTTGAAGAGGATCATGAGCGAGGCAATACACGGCACAAAGAGGGTGATCACGATGAGAGACACGACCACCTGCAGGGGGGACATGGCCAGGTCGGTCAGACCGGCGGCGCCGAAGTCGCGCCGGACCATTCCCATGACGAAAGCCGTCGCGGCCTCTTTCGGAATTTGCAGCCACCCTTCGGTCAGGGGCCTCAGCAGTCGCTCCCAGATGGCGAGCCCGCCGGAAATCTGCAGAACGGCGACGATGAACGAGCCGAGAAAGAACCACGGGTAGGCCTCCTTCATGAAGAAGAAGGCCCGGGTGACCGTCTTGCGTACCACGTTCTCGACGCGGGGAAGGCGCATGGGCGGAAGGTCGAGCAGCAGCGCAGACGATTCTCCGGGGAGCACGCGATTGAGGACGGTTCCCAGGATGGCCAGGACCAGGAAGATCACGGCGACGTAGAGAAAGACCAGACCGCCGCCGACCGCGGCCAGCATGCCCGCAATGACACCGATCTGTGCAGAGCAGGGGACGGCGAAGTTCAGCAGCACCGTCGCGATCGATTTCTCCCGCTTCGTTCCGAGCAGGCGGGTGGTGATGGTGCCGAGCTGTACGCACCCGAAGCCGAGAATAATGGGGATGACGGCCCGGCCATTCAGCCCCACGGAGGTCATGAGCCGGTCGACCAGGGTCGCCAGTCTCGGCAGATAACCCGAGTCTTCCATGAGGGAGAGGATGAGATAGAAGCCGATCACCAGCGGCAGCAGCAGGCCGAGCAGATAGGTGACTGTCATGGTCAACAGTCCGAACTCGCCGATCAGGATCCGGCCCGCCGCGGAGTCGGGCTGAATGCCGGCGGAGACCACCTTGCGGACCCAGGGCTCGTAGTAGCCCTGCATGATCGTCTCCTCCGTGATCCCGACGATGTCGCCGGCCACCCAGACCCCGATGACTTTGTACATGGCGTAGAGCATGAGTGCCATAATAGGGATTCCGGTCAACGGGTTGACGGCGGCCCGCCCGAGGGTCTCCCGAAAGTGGGTCTTGCTGGAAAGGTCCCGCACCACATGCTGTACAATGTCGTTCACGCGATTGCGACGTGCAATATAGAGGGCTTCCCGCTCAGTGCCCGGCGCCACGCCGTGGCGCTCGGCCACATGGGGGTCCCCTTCGAGGACCAGCAGGGCCTCGGCCTGAGAGCCCACGACGCTCAGCATTTCGTGAAGCCGGCTGTGAAGGGCGTGGTCCTGGCGGCCCGTGCGGGCCCGCAGCAGCGCTTCCCGCACGACGTCCAGTCCCTGATGAGTGACCGCCGTGGTGGGAATCACCTCCACGCCGAGCAGATCCTGCAGGAGGTCCAGGTCAATCTGCAAACCGCCCTTGGAGACTTCGTCCATGAAATTGAGCGCAACGACCAGCGGTTTTCCCATATCGATCAGCTGCTGCGTCAGAAAAAGATCCCGCTCCAGGTGTACGGCGTCGACCACATTCAGGATGACATCGGCCTCGAGCACGATATCCCGGGCCACCCGCTCCTCGTCATTGAAGGAAGAGACGCCGTAAATGCCGGGGGTATCCAGCAGTTCGGTTTCTCCCATGTGGCCCCGGGAAATCTCAACGGTGGTTCCCGGGTAGTTCGAGACATCCACGTAGAGGCCCGTGAGATACCCGAAGAAAACGGACTTGCCGACATTCGGGTTTCCGGCCAGCACGATCCGAAGGGTGTCCGCCGGGGCGACCCGGTCCGTATGGGCTGAATGATGATGAATCTGGGTTAGCGGCATGAGACGCCCCCCCCCTGCACCACGATCTTCTTGGCAATTTCACGGCCTATGGCGATTTCCTGGCGGTTGTGTTTGATGACGAAGGGGCCGAAGGGAATCTTTTCCATGCATTCCAGAGGACTCCCCTCGCAGATGCCGAAGCGAATCAGGTGGGTTCTGATCGCCTCGTCATGGATGGTGGAGACGTGCACGCGTTGACCTTTCCTGACGTCTGACAGGCACATAACGACCTCCCGGGCTGAAGATAATGAGAATCATTCTCAGTGTGTTTTTAAAAAAAACCGAAGCTATTTCTTTGTGTTACGGCAGTGGCTACAGATGCCGTATAACTCCAGCTTATGATCGGTGACCCGAAAGCCGTGTTTGCGGGCCACTGTCTTTTGAAGTGATTCGATCCGGTCATCCTCGAATTCGATGATATGGCCGCATTGGGTGCATATCAGATGATCGTGGTGATCGGTCCGGAGGGCGGGTTCATACCTGGAAAACCCGTCTCCAAAACTCCGAAGGGATGCGACACCCGCTTCGGAGAGCAGTTTCATGGTGCGGTAGGTCGTGGCAAATCCGATTCGGGGAGCCCGTTTCTGGACCTGCTTGTAAATATCTTCGGCACTGACGTGACCCTTGTTCCTGAAAAAGGTGCGGGCGATCAGTTCCCGCTGCGGCGTCATGCGAAGACCCTTGCGCCTAAGATAATCCTCAAATGTATCAAGCATTTTCTGAGACACCCGCCTCCCCGATTCGGCAGCGTTAAACTCAGTTTAATGCAAATGATTATCAATGTCAATAAGAAAATGGGCGCGGAAGCAAGAAAACGGCAGTTGATCGGGGTGCGAGCCTCATTAGAAGTTCCATCAGTGAGACGAGCAAATCACGGAGCGCACGGAGTAAACTATGAAACGACACTTCTAACGGGGCTTGAATCCTTGGTCTTTTAATCTACGTACACTTCCTTCGCGGGCACCTCTTGTGCCTTGACCCTCTCCTCGTAGCCTTCCTGGCCAGAAGGTTCTCCCTTGTTCCCGAACCGAAGCTCCCCGGTGTAGATGGGAATGACGAATTTCAGAAGGAGCGTATAGAAAAGGGCTCCGAACGCCCAGATCCCGACAGTGATAAGGATTTCCTGAGTGGTGGGCGAGTAGTCGTAAATCTCACCCAGGGCGCTCGGCACGAACCCGGGAACGATGAGCCCCATCCCTTTTTCAATGTAAACGCCGATCAGTATGAAGACGCAGCCGGCGTTCAGGGTGAGGAAGTTCTCACGGGTCCTGGGAGTGAGGAACAGAATGAGGGCCGTGATGTTGAGAATGGTGGCCCACCACATCCACGGAACCAGGCTGGTGTTTCCGTGCAGGCCGAAGTAGAGATACTGCACGTGGGCCTTGTGGACCGTGCCTGAGTAGAATTCCTTGAATACCTCCGCACCCAGCAGGAAGATGTTGATACACATGGCGTAGGCGATCAGCTCGGCAATCTTGAAGATGGCATCGTTCTTGATCTCGATGCGGGAGACCTTGCGGATGATCTGAAAGAGAATCAGCATAAGCGCCGGACCGGAGCAGAAGGCCGAGGCCAGAAACCGCGGCGCGAGAATGGAGGCGTTCCAGAACGGCCGGGCGGCGAGCCCGTTGTAGAGAAAGGCAGTGACGGTGTGAATACCGACGGCCCAGGGAATGGAGAGAATGATCAGGGGGCCGATCACCTGCCAGCTGTATTCCTTGCCCAGCGCGGTCTGATAGAGAACGTACCCTAAAATGACCACGTTGATGATCAGGTAGCCGTTCAGCACGACCACGTCCCAGGCGAGCAGAGAACTGGGGAAATTCATGGCGCCGATGAAGGGGAGAATGTGCCACACCCGGGTCGGCTGCCCCATGTCCACCATGATGAAGAGGATGCAGAGGGTCACCGCCGTGACGGCCAGCATCTCGCCGAGGATGGCGATCTCCTTAATCGCTTTGAAGTTATACAGATACGCGGGAACAACCAGCACCACGGCGGCCGCCGCCACACCGACGAGAAAGGTGAAGTTGGAGATGTACAGGCCCCAGGAGACCTGGTCCCGCATGGCCGTGACGATCAGCCCCTGGTAGAGCTGCTGCGCGTAGGCCACCAGCCCCAGGAACATAAAAAAACAAAGGAAGCCGACCCACATGTAGTAGTATTTATGTCCAATGAAAATCGGTTTCACTGTCTTTGCGACGTTCCGAAAGAAATCCAGCATGGTTCTCTTCCCCTCGATGGGTTAGGTTGCGAAGAAGTAATAGAACTTGGGATGGGTGTTGAGCTCTTCCTTGAGACGAAGGACCCGTTTGTTCTCGATGGCATAGCGGATTTCACTCTGCGGGTCGAGGAGATTGCCGAACTTGCGCGCGCCCACGGGGCAGATCTCCACACAAGCCGGGTACTTTCCCACGCGGCTCCTCTGAACGCAGAATGTACATTTTTCCACAACGCCCTTGTATCGCGGGCGGTTGCCGAGATAGTGGGTGTTTGGGTTGAACTCTTCGTTGGGCACCTTGGGCGCGCCCCAGTTGAACCGGCGGGCGCCGTAAGGGCAGGCCGCCATGCAATAGCGGCAGCCGATGCACCAATTGTAGTCTATCACCACGATCCCGTCGGGATCTTTCCACGTCGCCTGGGTGGGGCAGGACCGGACGCAGGGGGGATTCTTGCACTGCTGGCACTGCACGGGCATATAGAAGTAGCCCGGCTCGGGCACCTTCGCCGGGTTATAGTACTTCTCGGACTCCTCGAGGTCGCTCCATTTCTCGCCCTTCTTGAAGCGCAGCACGCTGATCCAGTGGATCTGAGGATCCCGGGACTGATTGTTCTCACCGACGCAGGCGTAGACACAGCGCCGGCAGCCGATACAGCGAGACAGGTCGAGGCCGTAGCCGAAGACCACCCCAGGCAGCGGCGGCGTGGCTTGAACGGAGACGCTCTTTTTGTACGTTTCGGTGTATTCTTTCTCGAGGCGGGTCAACACCTCCTCGATTTCGTCTTTGCTCATCTCCCGGAAGTGCTCCTGAAAAAAGGTATCCAGAAAGCCGGCGTCCGCCTTTTTCACCGGCAGTGCGGAGGCGGTGACCCCGAGGGCGGTTCCTTTCAGGAAGTTCCTCCGGTTGAGCTTGATTCCCATTGGATTGTGTCTGATCTTTCGTGACATGTCGGTTATTCTCCCGATGGTTTGAGGAAGCGGGTTCCTGGGTCTATCGGATATCCGCGGGTCGCATGGGCGGCTGTTTCGGTTTGAGCGGTTTGAACGCCGGCTGATGCGGATTATGGCAATGGACGCAGAGCCGGTAGAGTTTCTTGCCGTTCCATTCTCCCGTTCGCTTTCCGTGAACACCGGCTTTCCAGTCCCGGAAAATGGTCCCGTGGCACTGACCACACAGCAGGTAGGACTCCTCGAAGCTGATCAGCTGCCCGCTGATCAGTCGAATCTTGTCGCGGTCGTCCGGGTTGTGGCAGTCGAGACACCACTGCTGCGGACCGGCATGCTTGAGCGCCTGCTGTTCCTCGTGCATCCCCAGCTCACGGCGTTCCGTGTCGACGTCCATCTCCGCATGGCATTCGGAACAGGGGAAAATCCCCTCGGTAAACGGCGGCGGCGGGACAAAAAATTCCGGAACACCCGGATCTTTGGGTCTGGCTGCCTCTGGATAGACGGTATCGCCGGGCTGGTCGGAGCCGGCAGCGATGGCCGCAAACGAGACGATCAGGATGGTGAAAAGGAATGTGGGCGTAACAATAGTATTGCAGATCTTGAGCATCGCACCCCCCAAGGATTACGGTAGAGAACACCCGAAGTATACATGAGTGAATGGTCGTAGGATTATACGGGAATAGCAGGGAAAAGCAAGGTTTTTTTGAAATTTTTTTCCGGAAGAATGACAGAGTGGCCTTTGAGGCGCTAAAGCATTGAGTCTAAGGGGATAACGGATACAGATGGTGCGCGGTGTCGCTGCGGAACGTGAGGAGGCAATCAACTCGCGGCAACCCTTCAGGCCCCTCATCCTGCTCCGGTTGCGCCTTTCTCCGCCTGGTAACGCTTGAGTTTCTCGTTGAGCGTGGAGCGTGAGATGCCGAGCCGCCTGGCGGCGACGCTTTTGTTTCCGTTGAGTTTTTTCAGGGTGCGCAGGATGTATTCCCGCTCCAGGTCGCTCAGGGTGAGGTCCGTCGAACTCGGCGCGATCTCCTTGAAGCTCTCGCTGACCGCCGCCTCGCAGAGTTCCAGCGGCAGGTCCGCTCTTCCGATGGGACGTCCGTTGGCCAGGATCACCGCACGTTCGATGACGTTTCGAATTTCGCGGACATTGCCGGGCCATGAATAACTCATGAGCATTTGCAGCGCCGGCTCAGTCAGCGCCTCGGCGGGCTTGCCCATTTCCCGGCTGTGGAGTTGCACAAAGTGGTTTACCAGGGCCGGCACATCGGCCATCCGCTCCCGAACGGGCGGCAGGTGAATCTCCATGACTTTGAGGCGGTAGTAGAGGTCTTTTCGAAATGTCCCCTCCTCGACCATGACCGCGAGGTTGCGGTTCGTGGCGGCCAGGATGCGGACATCGGTCCGAATCTCCCGGGTGCCGCCGACCCGGCGAAAGGGCTCACCCTCCAGGATGCGCAGCAGCTTGGGCTGGAGCGCCGGGGACATCTCCCCGATTTCGTCGAGCAAAAGGGTTCCCCCGTCGGCCATTTCGAAAAGCCCCTTCTTGGCGTGCCGGGCATCGGTGAAAGCACCCTTTTCATGGCCGAACAGCTCATCCTCCAGCAGGTTTTCGGGCAAGGCACTGCAGTTGATTTTGATCAGGGGCTGTGCCGCCCGGGCGCTTTTGTAATGAATGGCATTGGCGGCAAGCTCCTTGCCCGTTCCCGACTCGCCGCTCAGCAATACGGGTGTCTTGGGGGCCCCTGCGACCATCCGGATGATGCGCCGCAGTTCCTCCGTTGCCGGGGCGTCGCCCAAAATCTGCGTGGAATTGGCTCCGGTCGCTCCCTGTTTGCGGAGCCTCTGGACTTCGTCCTGAAGCTGGCGTGTCTCGAGGGCTTTCCCGATCACCAGCCTCATTTCATCCAGGTCGAAGGGCTTGTTGATATAATCGTAGGCGCCGGCCTTCATGGCCTGGATGGCAGTCTGCACCTGGGGATAGGCGGTCATGATGACGACCAGCAGATCGGGGGTTTCCTGCTTGAGCTTCTGCAGCACGGTGAGCCCGTCCGTATCCGGGAGGCGGATGTCGAGCAGCACCAGGTCGGGCTGATTTCCGGCAAACTCCTCCAGTCCCTTCTTCCCCGTGCGTGCACAGATGACGTTGGTTTCCTCCTGATGGAAGACATCCTGGAGGGTGTCCAGCATGGACTCGTCGTCTTCGATGATCAGCAGATTTGCCTTCATGATGTTTTCGTGTGTCGTGCGATGCTCCCGAGCTGCCCTCCGTCGGACCGCCTGCACATTGCTCCAAGGGTCTCCTGGAGGCGCAACGGGCATCCCCGCAGCGATGATTCAAACTTCTCACCCGCGTCGGTGCGCCCTTCAGCCGACACCGACCGCCGTTTCCTGGGCCTTGAGCCGTATGGTAAAGGAGGCGCCCCGACTGCCGGCGTGCGCCACTGCGACGCTGCCGCCGCTTTCCGTGATAATCTGGTGCACGATGGAGAGTCCCAGCCCCGTGCCCCCGGCCTTGGTCGTGAAGAAGGGCTCAAAGATCTTGGAGCGATCTTCTGCCGGGATACCCGGTCCCGTGTCCGACACAGTGACCCATACCTCCCCCGCGTCTTCCGGGGTCTCCCCTTCGTCCGGCTCCGCACGCACGGTGACGGTCACCGTGCCGCCGTCCTGCATGGCCTGCATGGCGTTCAGGAACAGATTGAGAAAGACCTGTTGCATCCGCTGAACATCGACC
>CALZGC010000030.1 GCA_945786985.1 uncultured Nitrospirota bacterium
AATCAGGAGCGCACGGGCCGCGTCCCGCTCCCCCACGGCATCGGCAAACTCAAAGGGGTTGAACTCCCGGGACTGCCCCGAAACATGGGCCACATCGTCCGCACCGATCGGGGCGTCTTTCCCCTTGTAGAGCGTCAGCTTCTCGAGTTCGTTCCGCAGCATCTGAAGTTCCCGGCCGTGGGCCTCGTACAGAAGGCGGGCCGCGTCGGCATCAATCCCGCACCCCCGTTCCTGCAGAAAATCCCGAATCCAGGAGACGGTCTCCCGCATGTCGTAGGGATGGTAGAAGCGGACCGCGGGCCACTTCTTTTGCAGGCGGGCGTAAAACTTGCGGCGCAGGTCCACCTTTTCCCCGGTAAAAACGAGACAGGTTTCCGGAGATGGGTTGTCCAGATAGTCGAGCAGAAGATCCCGTCGGGACGCGTCCATCTGGTGGACCCGCTTGACGACGATCAACTTTCGCCCCCCGAAGAGGGACCGGGTCTGGGCCGACTGAAGGAGGAGAGCCGCATTCACGTCCCCCCCCTCGTAAGCCTCTTCATTGACCGACTCCTCGCTTCGGCCGAAGAACTTCCGACGCAGCAGCATCACGGCCTCTTCGATGAGAAGGGGCTCGTCCCCGTAGAGCAGAGAGACCGCCGGAATTTCTCCGCGGGCAATCTGCTTTCGAAACGCTGCCGGTTTCATGGTTTCCTACGGAGGTTGGGTGCCGGCCGGGGCCGCACCCGGTCCTGAAATCAAGGGGCTCCCCAACCGCATCACTCAGAGCGTGCTACAGGGGGGCGCCGTCTCGCGGACTTTCCGGACGCCGCAGGTGTCCAAGGGCTTCTGACCCACGCGATAGATCCCCTCCGACGCGCCCCGGGCAAAGACAATGCTCCGTTCCGACTCGGGTGGATGCAGGACGATCTTGGTCGACTCCCAGAAGGTCGTCACGAGTTTACGGGAAAAGCCGTAGATGGCAACCGGGCTCTTTTCGGGAATGACAACCCGGGAGGTGCAGAAGTGGAGCCGGGCCGCATAATCCGCATGATAGGAGATGACCCCCCCGGGGCGCACATGAAAGAAGGGCAAAGAGGTCCGGATCGGCAATGCCACACGGTTGACATTGAAAACGATTTCAATCACCTTCTCGCCGTTGCAGCGTATCTTGAGTACATGGCGGTTCTCCTGCTGACGCCAGTGGAAGGCCGCGCCCTCCTTGCCCAAGCCCCACACCCCCTTCGGTCCAGAAAAACTCTCGGATGATTCCGTCATGGTGCACGGAACAAAAAAGCCCTTCTTGCTCTTGTAACGAACGAGTGCGGGAAAGACGCTGAATTCACTGACCGCCCCGAAGTCTCCCTGCTGATAGGACGCGGCGTAGAACCCGCCGAGGGTCACACCGGGCATAATGTCAGCCACCATCAACGGAGACGGCACAAACTCCGACACCCGTTTCGACGAAACCAGATAGCCGATGATCGTGCAGAAACCGCCCAGTTTCCAAGGGGGCCTTTCACCGCTCATACCGATCTCCGCCTAAGAAGGTCGCCGTCTCCGGCGCATTCGGAACTGCCGTTGCGCCGCCCGAATCAGCGGCACACTGGCAAAGTAGACGGCGACGGCCGCCACCAGCCCGAGCAGGATGCTTCCCAGCATCGTCGGGTAGAAGATCGACCAGCTTGCCTGGAGGAGCTTCTCCGGGTTCAGCGACAGCTCTTGCACGCCTCCGGGGCCGGGTCCCAGAATCCACCGCCCGATCCTGTACTCGAGCAGGAAAAAGAATGACCACGTCACCGGATTCCCGACCCAGCAACTCAGCAAAGCCATGAACTTGTTTCCCCGGACGCCCAGGGCCAGTGCGAGGGCCAGGAGCATGTGAAACCCAATCAGGGGCGTCAGCCCAACGAAGACCCCGGCGGCGAGCCCCCGCGCCATCTCCTCCGGCTCTCGGCGAATCCGGACAAAGCGAAGATAGAGGTACTGCAGAGTGCGTTCCAGCTTCACGCCACCGCCTCACCCAGCGTTTCGTCAGAGAGGGCGGCGATCCGGGCCGTTCCGACGGAACATGCCTGCATTCTATGCAAGAACCCTTTGTCTGTCAATGAAATAGGCGTGATGGTTTCAGGGACGAGACCGTCTGTCAATCAAAGCGGTGTTCTTGCGTGACGACGGTGATACCCGAGTCGGTGACATGAAAATGGCGGGCATCCTCATTGGGATGGAACCCGATGATGGAATTGGGGGGAATCTCGACCCCCTTCTCGATGATGGCCTTCTTGATCTGGGAGTGACGGCCGATATCAACGCCCTCCATCACCACCGACTGGGTCACATTGCAGAAGCTGTTGACCCGCACATTGGGTGCCAGGACAGTGTTCTGGATCTTGCCCCCGCTGATAATGCACCCCCCACAGACGACGGAATCGAGGGCCACCCCCATCCGGCCACCGGCATACTCCTGGGCGAAGACGAACTTGGCGGGCGGCTCCATTCCTTGATAGGTGCGAATGGGCCAGTCCCGGTCATAGAGATTGAAAACAGGACTCACCGCAGCTAGATCCATGTTCGCCTCCCAATAGGAGTCGAGCGTTCCCACATCCCGCCAATAGGCCGCCTTGCCCGTCTTCCTGTCTTTGAAATTGTAGGCGCACACATTGAGCTCCCGGGCCATCCGGGGGATGACGTTCTTGCCGAAGTCGTGGTCCGAGTCTTTGTCGGCGGCATCCCGGACCAGCTCTTCCATGAGCGGCGGAAGACTGAAGACGTAGACGCCCAGGGAGATGAGGCAGGTGTCCGGATCGTGGGGCAGGGTCCGGGGTTCCGCGGGCTTCTCCTGGAATCCGACAATACGCTGGTTCTTGTCGACCTCAATGACGCCGAAGGCACTCGCTTCGTAGCAGTCCACCTCCAGGGCGGCCACTGTCGCGTCCGCTCCCTGGGCGATGTGATAACGAATCAGGTCGCCGTAGTCCATCTTATATATGTGATCTCCGGAGAGGACCAGAAGATAGCGGGGGGATTCCTTACGAATGGAGTAGAGATTCTGATAGATCGCGTCGGCCGTCCCCAGGTACCAGCTTTCATCGATACGCTGTTGCGGCGGCAGGGGCACAACAAACTCGCGAAGCTCACTGCTCAGAAACCCCCATCCAAGCCGGATGTGCCGTTCCAGCGAATAGGACTTGTACTGGGTGAGGACAAAGACCTGCTTGAGGCCGGAATTGACGCAGTTGCTGAGGCTAAAATCAATGATGCGATACTTGCCGCCGAAGGGGACCGCCGGCTTGGCCCGATCAATGGTCAGCGGAGACAGGCGGCTTCCCTTCCCCCCCGCCATGATCACCGCCAGGACATCTTTGGCCCTCAACTCCGACGGTTCGAGCAACACCCTCTCGACGGACTCCCGAATGGCTGTGGAGCTGACATCAGAAGGTTGTGCCACCCCGGCAGGACACGATACATAAGG
Source organism: uncultured Nitrospirota bacterium (assembly GCA_945786985.1). GTDB lineage: Bacteria > CG2-30-53-67 > CG2-30-53-67 > CG2-30-53-67 > CG2-30-53-67 > CALZGC01. The sequence continues at coordinate 3,452 of CALZGC010000030.1, forward strand.
ATGGCTCCTGTCCAGAACTTACACAAAAAAGGGGAGCGGGTCAAGAGCTTCGCCGCATCCTGGTGCACTTTTTGCCCGCGTCCGACGTTAGCCTTCTTGCTCCTGCAGGGCAACCAGCAGCTCGGCCCGGATTTTACGGCATTTCCCCTCGTCCACAATCTTGTGACCAAACACATCGCTCACATAAAATGCGTCAATGGCCCGGTCCTGCTCGGTGGTGACCTTGGCGGAATGGATATAGACCCCCTGGGCCGCCAGACAGGACGTCATGGTGTAGAGCAGACCGATCCGATCCTCCGCATGCACATCGATGACAGTGTACTGATCGGACACGGTGTTGTCGAAGAAGACCCGGGGAGGAATGGGGCGCCCCTTTCGGCGCGCCATGTAGCTGGGGCTTTGCTGCGCTGTCAGCATTTGCTCCACGTTGCTCGTCCGCTCCACCGCGGTGCGCACGGCGCCCTCGATACGGGCCCAGTACTCCGGGTCGAGCCGCTTCTGTTCGTCCGGCGGTGTCAGTTGAACACAGTCGATGACGACGCCCTGTCGAGTGGTAAATATGCGGGCCCCGAGGATGTTGATCCCCCGGGTGGCCAGCACACCGGCAATACGCGAGAAAAAACCGGGCGAGTCGGAATCGTAGGTGCAGATATTCAACTCCGTGTACCCCTGATCGGGATAGTGGTCCCACTCGGTGACAAATCCCTCGTGCTGGACCCGGCCAATCATGGAGACGTGTTTGAGCACCTGCGATTGACGGGTGGAAAGCAGATAGTGCACTGGCAGGGTGTCGAGAATATCCGCCATCTCCCCTTCATCCACAAGCGCCGTCCCCGCCGAAATCAGGCGCGAGCGAATCTTCTCCAGATGTCCCTGCGACACCTTCGCCGCGTCCAACGTATCCCCCTGGGCCAGTTGCTTTCGGATCCTGCCGTGAATCTCTCTCAGGAGGGTATCCTTCCACTCGTTCCAACCGCCGGGACCCACCCCCTGGCTGTCACAGTAGGTCACCAACGTCAGCATGTTCAGTCGCTCCTCATCGCCCACGACGCGAGCGAGCTGAGCGATCAGCCGGGGATCGTGCATGTCCCGGCGCTGGGAAAGGTGTGACAGGACCAGATGGTTGCGCACCAGGAACTCCACGGCCCGGCTGTCCCCTTTGGCGAATCCCATCCGGTCCATGATGACAGGAATGGCCTTGCCCCCTTTGTGGACATGCCCCTCTCCCATAGCCTTTCCGATATCATGAAGCAGAAGGGCCAGATAGACGATTTCCGGTTTTTCAATGGATCGCACCAACTCGGAATAAAAGCGCTGCTCCGGGTAAGGGCTTCCTCGCAAGCTCTCGAAGTGCTCCAGGGCCACCAGCGTGTGTTCATCCACCGTGTAGGTGTGGTACAGCTCATGCTGCACAAGCGCCGTCAACGCACCGAACTCGGGAATGTATTTGCCCAAAAGACGCAATTCGTGCATCTGCCGTAGCGCGGCTGTGACCCCTTGTTTTGCCCGCAGGATCCCGAGGAATTGCTCCCGAACCCCGTCGTCGCTGCGAAAGGCCGCACCGACCTTGCCGAGGGAGGCCACGATCTTCTCCTGCGTCGCATCGGCCAGCGGCGCGCGGTAGCGCTGCGACAGGGCAAAGATTTCCATGAGACGTTCCGGCTCCTGCTGAAACAGGCTCCCCGCTCCGTCCGGCAGGCAGAGCTGGTCGCCCATCAGGGCGAAGGCCTGCGCGATGGTCTTCTTGCGTCGGCCGATGCCGGCGATTCTGCGCAGACCGGCGGGGGCCGAACAGCGGTTCATGAGCCGCGTGGTGAAATACCGCACATTGCGGGCATGCAGATAGTAGCCCCGCATAAACCGCTCCACCGCCAGATAGTGCTTGAGATCCTTGTATTTGAAGAAGGCGGCCACCTGATCCTGCATGTCCATGGTCAAAGCGTCATTGCGCCGCCCGCTCAAATAGTGCAGGTGATTGCGAACCTTCCAGAGAAATTCCAGGGAATGCAGTAGAACCCGCTCCTCCCGCGCCGAGAGGATCCCTTTGTCCTTGAGTTCAGCCAGCGAGTCAACCCCGTACTTCACTTTGGCGATCCAGAGGGCCGTGTGGATGTCGCGCAATCCCCCGACACCCTCCTTGACGTTAGGTTCCTTGACATAGAGAGAATTGCCGAATTTCCTGTTTCGGTCGTGGACGTCGCTGATCTTGGTTTTGAGATAGACCCCTGCGTTGCGCCGGACGATCTTCTGCCGTGACTCCTTGCGGAAGACGCCGTAGAGCGCTTCATGGCCCGCGAGATATCGCGATTCGATGAGAGAGGTCTTCCCCTTGATGTCCGTGGCGGCCAGATCCACACAGTTGGCAATGGTCCGTATACTGTGGCCGACATCGAGGTTCAGATCCCACATCAGATAGAGGCAGTGCTCCGACAGATCGCGGCTGACCGGGTCGATCTCCCTGTGCGTCAGAAACATCACGTCCAGGTCTGAGTAAGGATTGAGCTCCCCCCTGCCGTAGCCGCCGATGGCCACCAGCGCGCAGCGGACGGCATCGTCTTCGATGCCGGCAAGCCGCCGGGCGGTGTTGAACAACTCCATGAGCACCGCATCGGTCCAGGCCGTAATGCGCTGCACGACTTCGGCCCCGCCGCCGCCCGCGAGATGGATCTCTCGGATGCGCTCCCGCCCCGCCTGCAGCACCGACTTGAGCAGAGCCACATAGGCGCTGCGGTCGGTTTCTGGCGGCCGGACCACCCCCCCCTCGCGCAGCTTCCGGTCAAGCTCAGAGCCATATTCCGCCAGCAAAGCCTTGTAATTCGGCGCGGCTCGTCCCTTCATGGCTGCCTCGGCACCGACGGACGGGGCGCCATCAGTCCCTGATCCACAAAGCTTACATAACGCCCGTCCCCGATCACCAGATGGTCCAACACGGGAATGCCGATCACCTCCCCCGCCCCCACAAGCCGGCGGCTCAAGGCCATGTCCTCCCGACTCGGGGTCGGATCGCCGCTCGGATGATTGTGAATGAGAAGGACCGATGCCGAAGACTCCCGGATCGCCGGGGCGAATACTTCCCGGGGATGGACCAGACACGACGTGAGGCTCCCCGTCGAGATGGTCACGGTGCGGATGACACAGTTCTTGCCGTTGAGCAGAACCACTTGGAAGATCTCCTGCTTCAGGTCGCGCAGATAGGGAGCGCACGCCTCAAAAACGTCCCGGCTTCCCCGCAGCGGCGTTCCCGTTTGCAGCGGCTGGGCCTGGGCCCGCCGCCCCAACTCCAGGGCTGCCATCACCTGGGCGGCCTTGGCCTGCCCGATACCCGGCACCGCCGCCATCTCGGCGAATCCCGCCGCGCGCAGCGCTCTCAGCGTGTCAAAGCGGCCCAGAAGATCGCGGGCGACCCCCACCGCACTCCGCCGGGCATCCCCCGTGCGGAGAAGGATGGCCAGCAGCTGCCCATCGGAGAGGGCCTCCGGCCCATACCGCAAGAGCCGCTCCCGGGGGCGCTCCTCTTCGGGCCAATGCTTGATGGAAGAGCCCGCCCTTTCGGACATGTCCATTCTCCTCTGTAGCATACCGGTTTGCGAAGATCTGTGAAAGTCAGGTCTGGAGGCTGGCAGTGGAGGCATCTAGAAGTTTTTCGGGTCGAGCCGGCTCCTGTAAAAGTGTCAACCCGAATATTGCATGGGTGATCGTCATGACAGGCCGTAGAGGCGCCATAGGCAAGGCGCAGAGAATTTTCTGGCTGAAGACATATTGGAATATTTCGAAGTCAGAAAATTTTCTGTAACGCCGCATGTGGCACACTATCCGGCCTCGTAATAGATTTACTCATGCGATATTCGGGTTAGGATAGCGCGTTGCCCACCGTCCGTCAAGCAGAGGCGGAAGCTCTCTCAGAGAGCCCGTCCCGGATTTCGGGCACCACGGCAGGCGTGGGAGACGAATAATAGCAGGGACTTCCGCATGTTTTTCCTTGAACAGGATATTAAAATATAGTAATATCATCAAATAGTCAAAGCTGGGGGGCGCTTGTTTTGTGCACAGCAATCGTAACTACTCAGGTTGCCTCTATTTTTCCGCAGGACAAGGCGTGAGGAGCGCAAAACCGGAGGCGTATTCTTCATACGTTGGGGATTTGAGCAACGCAACACCTCAAGATACCTTGTTTTAGTAGCCGCCGAAGGCGGCATGAATTATCTAAAGCGAGTCACGCGACGCTTCGTAACTTTTGTTACGGAGCGGAAAGCGTAACGCCGTCATACGGGAAAAGAGAGGTGACCTGAGTAGTGACCAGCAATCAAGCTTCCGGAGGGTCACCATGAACATCTTCAAACAGAAACTGACCGGCAAGGGGCGCCTCATCATCGCCGTCCTGCTGCTGATCATCGTCGGCGGCTGGGGCAGCGTCGCCTACCACCTTCACGACTTCACTGAAAACAACCCCAAGTTCTGCGTCAGCTGTCACCTGATGCAGGAAGCCTACGACGCCTGGGACAAGAGCGTTCACAATCAGATCAACTGCCATGACTGCCACTACGCCACGCCGCGGGAGCAGAACCGCATGCTGGTCATGACCTTGCTGCAGCGTCCGGAAGCCGTCGAGGCCCGGCACGGCAAGATTATCGTCCCGTGGAAATTCTGCTACAAGTGCCACTGGGAAGGGGACGAGCGTTACAGCGAAGCGCCCAACATCTCCAAGTCCAGGGGCCACGCCAAGCATGTCTTCACTGAACAGATCGAGTGCTCCCAGTGCCACGCCTACATTGAAGAAACCAAAGAGGGACTGCACCAGTTCGTACCGAGCGAGCGGTTCTGCCTCAAGTGCCACGAGGGCAAGGAAGTGCACGGCCTCGGCATGGCGGGACTTGCCTGTCTGGCATGCCATACCGACCAGACGGCGGATATCCGTCCAAATCGGGACAAGTGTCTGACCTGCCACGGCGACACAGAACGACGTGCCAAGATCGCCCTCGCTCCCAAGACGACCGACACGAAGCACTTCCTTCCGGACCCCGAAATGGTCCAGCAGGCATCAACCGGGGGCTTCCAGTTCCCCGAGAGCGCACCCATGGAGTTTGAATGCCACACCTGCCATCAGCCCCACGGTCAGGTCAAACCGGAGCAGTCCCACTGCTTCAGCTGCCACCGCGGGATTCAGAAGGTCGGCAAGCACGACATGCACATCAACAACGTGGGCATGGAGTGTATCATGTGCCACAAACCCCATGAATGGAAGGTGAACAAGGAAGCCGCCCAGGAAACCTGCACCATGTGCCATGATTACAAGGATCCCGACGAGTTCATCTCGCGCTAAGCAGGTCTCTGTCAGACGAAGCGCAAGAAGCCCCGGGGCAGACGCCCTGGGGCTTTTTTCTTGCATCGGGCATACCGGGGCCAACCGCAAAAAACACGCCGGCCTCTCCTCGATGCACAATGCGGGCCAGAGTCCTGTCCCGAAGATAAGAGGGTCACATCAAAAGGGAATGCTGTGGAGAACAGACGAGTCCTCGGCATCTTCCCGACGAGAAGATTCTGCGCGTATGCGGCAAAGTTCACATGATTCTGGAAAAATAGGTGGGCAGAGGCGGCTGGCCGCCCATATCCGGACTAGCGGTTCACGATCATGAAGATGACGTAGCCCATCATGACGACACCGCAGAAGGCCAGCTTCATCAGAATATTGACCAACTTCCCCTCCTTGAGCTCAATGATGTTATCCTTGAAGACCATGTCATCATTGAGGATACTGAGGAGGGCGAGCGTCAGCGCGATGAGGATGGTCAGCATGATCAGGGCCAGACTAACAACCTTGGCAAAAACGATCAATTCATGCATGCGTGTCTCTCCGGGTGCAGGTAAATCCTGGATGTCGTATATTCCAATTGCTCTGCGATGTCAACACATTTTTTTGAAAAAAAGGTTTGACACGACCTCCAGATTTGCTATGATGCGAATGCTTTAAAAAACAGGCAATGTGGGGGTGGGTGTTTGGGAACACTGTTAAATAATCTGTCCTCATTTGCAGCCATTCCGGGTTTGCGTACGCCTTGTCCAGTCTGCCGTTTCTTGCAGAACAGCTTTGACGGAATCTTGTCAAAAAGTCTATAAAAATCAAGCCCTTGTCAAGGAGGCGTTATGTCGAAGACTCAATCTCCCCATGCTTCCACCACGGATAAGGCGCCACGGGTGCGTTTCGCCATGGTGCTTGATCTGAGCCGCTGCGTCGGTTGTCACAGTTGTTCCGTGGCCTGCAAGAGCGAAAACGAGGTCCCCCTCGGCAAGTTCCGCTCCTGGGTGAAGGTCATCGAAAAGGGCCGCTACCCCGACGTCAGCCGGCAGTTCTTGCCGGCGCTCTGCAACAACTGCGACAACCCGATCTGCAACCGCAACTGTCCCGTGCGCGCCACCTACCGACGCCCCGACGGCATCGTTCAGGTCAACCAGCACCGCTGTATCGGCTGCATGTACTGCATGGCTTCCTGTCCCTACGATGTACGCTACATTAATCCGCTCCGAAAGATCATTCAAAAATGCTTTTTCTGCGATCACCGCGTGGACCATGGATTGGCGCCGGCCTGCGTGGAAACGTGTCTCGGTCGCGCCCGGATCTTCGGTGACATCAACGACCCCGACAGCGAAATCGCCCAGACCCTCGCGACCAATCCGGTGACGACCCTGAAACCGGGCCTCGGAACGGAACCCCACGTGTTCTACATTGCGGCCGACTACGATGCCATGGACCCGACCAGCGGGGTCGACGTCAACCATATCCATTTTGAGCATCCCTTTTGATGCACGCGGCCCCGTAAGTTCCCGTGGCCACCCAAGAAGGAGAGTGCACCTATGGATCAGAACTTTGTCACTGTGCTCTACAATTCGCCCCATCAGATTCCTCTGGGCAAACTGCTCGCGCAGTATTTCTATCTCACCGGGCTCAGTGCCGGATCCTTTGTGGTCTCGGTCATCGCCATCCTCGGTGGCAAGACCGAATACAAACCGCTGGGTAAGATCGGTGCCGTGGTTGCCCCGCTCTGCCTGGTCCTGGCGCCCATGAACCTGCTGACCGAAATGGCCCAGCCCCTTCGTGCCTGGCACCTCATGACCTACGTACCGGGATACATCAACTTAAAGTCTCCCATCACCTACGGTGTCGCGCTGCTGACGGCCTATCCCATCTCGGCCATCATCTACGCCTTCTTCGTCTACACGGGGAACATGAAGATGTCCAAAATCTTCGCGATCATCGGTATTCCTCTGGCCATTTCGGTACACGGCTACACCGGTTTCATCCTGGCCCTCGGCAAAGGGAGGGCGCTCTGGAACACGGCCCTCATGCCGACGCTCTTCATCGTCTCGGCCATGGTCTCCGGCATTGCCCTGATGATGCTGATCGCCATCATTCTCAATGTGTTCTTTTCCAAGGACAAATCGCAGGAGGCCATCACGGCCGATCGCGAACTGATCTACGGGCTGGGAAAGTTTCTCGGCGGGGTGATCGTCTTTGATCTCTTTCTGATTCTCAATGCCGTCCTGGTGCTGCTCACCTCCAGCAAAGAGGCGTGGCACGTGGCCGAGCTGCTGTTGTGGGGGCGGTTCGCCGTGGACTTCATCGGGATCGAGCTCATTTTGGGCAGTCTCGTTCCACTCTTCATTGTCTTCTACCCCAAGACTGCGCGGAATCTGAAAGCCCTCTCGTTCGCATCGATCCTGGTCATGGTCGGCATCTATGCGATGCGATACTCCGTGGTCATCGGTGGCCAGAGCGTTCCGCTGCACTGAAAAAACCCCTGGGTTTCTTTTAGGAGAACAGCATGAAATTCAGTCGACGCACATTCTTGAAACTCGGAGCCGCCGGGGCCGCCTCTTTCGGAGTGAGCCGGATGCTGGAAACGGCGCCCGACGCCATGGAACTGATCATGGGAGGCGACGAAGTCTCCCGGACCACCGGCAAACATCTGAAACCGGTTCCGAGCACCTGCTTAAACTGCTATGCCCGATGCGGCAATTTCGGCTTCGTCGCCTACGGCGCCCTGCTCAAGATCGGCCCCAATCCGGATCACCCCAACAGCCGGGGCCGCCTCTGCGCCAAGGGCCAGGCCGGCCTGAACCTGGTCTACGATCCGGACCGTCTGCTGTACCCACTCAAGCGGGTCGGCCATCGAGGCGAGGGCCAGTGGAAGCGGATCTCCTGGGAAGAGGCTTACACCGAAATCGCGGCCCGGCTGCAGGGCGTGTTGGAGAGCGGCCATCCCGAGGAGTTCGCCTTCCAGAGCGACCGGGACATCACCACCCAAGACATCACACGCCGGTTCGTGCACGCCCTCGGATCGCCCAATGCCCTCGTCCATCACCCCGTGGGCGGGCCGAACAAGCAGGTGGCCCAGCAGCTGACCTGGGGCGTGGACTATGATATCCCCGACGTGGCGAACACGGAGTACATGCTGATCTTCGGCTCCAATCCCTATGAAGCCCACTATATGCGGACCAGTTTCGTTCAGCGCATCACCGAAGCCCGCTCGCTCCGGCGCGTCTCGGCCAACCTGCTGCGGACCAAAGCCAAGATGGTGACCTTCGATGTCCGTCTCACCCAGACTTCCGGTCGGAGCGACGAATGGCACCCCATCATCCCCGGAACGGACGCGGTGGTGGCACTGGCCATGTGCCACGTGATCCTGGAAAAAGGACTGGAGGACCGGGCATTTCTGGACGCCTGGACCAACTACTCTCCGGATAAGCTGAAGGAGCATCTCGCAGAGTATACGCCGGAAGCGGCCGAGAAGATCAGCGGTGTACCCGCCGAGGAAATCCGGCGTATCGCCCAGGAGTTTGCCACCACCAAACCGGCCACAACCATCTCCACCGGCGGCGTCACCAAACATGCCAACGGCGTCCAGTCCGAACGGTGTGTGGCCCTGCTCAATATCATCACCGGCAATATCGATGTCAAGGGTGGGTACTGTCTCCCCAAGGCATACAACTTCCGAGAACCCGAGCCCGTACCACCAGTACCGGCGCGGAAGAGCAAGTTGTCGGGCTTCGGCAATTACCCTCTGGCCATGACCGAGCTGCATCATATGGTCCTGCCTATGGTCAAGCGGGGCCACCAGCGGATTCAGGTCTATATGACCTACCAGCACAATCCGGCCTACTCCCATCCCGAGGGGTGGCTGATCGAACAGATTCTCAAAGACGAGGACCTCATCCCCTTCTATGTGGCCATCGACTCCGCCATGACCGAATCGGCCTATCTCGCCGATCTTGTACTCCCGGCGCCGACCTTCGTGGAACGGATGGAACTGGAGTCGCCTGCGGCCTTTGAAATGGTCCCCTTCGTCTCGCTGCGCCAGCCGATGATTCCCGCCCGCGGGGAGTCGGTCCCCATCACCGCTATGCTGATCGAGCTTGCCCGCCACTTGAGCGACGATGTCGCGAAGTATTTTGACTTCACCGCCGACGAGTACCTCCGGCACCAGATCTCGGGCATCGCGCCGCTGGTCCAGGCGGGCGGCCTGGACTACCTAAAGGAGCACGGCGTCTTCTACGACAAGGAGGCAGAGCCGCAGTACGAAGTGTTCAAGAGCACCGGTTTCAACACGCCCTCGGGGAAGATCGAAATCTACTCGACGAAACTGGAGGAGCAGGGGTTTCATCCGCTTCCCATCTATGACCCCATCTCGGCCCATAAGACCCTGCGACCGGGAGAGCTTCACCTGGTCACACACCAGTGGATGGTGCACACCCATGACCGCACGGCCAACTGCATGTGGCTCTCGGAGATCATTCACGAGAACCCGGTCTATATCAACAGCGCGACCGCGGCCAGTTTGAACGTGCGCAGTCGCGATCGGGTCAAGGTCATCTCCAAAGTGGGTGAAATCGAAACGGTCGCCCAGGTCGTTGAAGGGATCCATCCCCAGGTGGTGGCCATCGGGGACAGCTGCGGGCACTGGCAATACGGGCGCGTCGCACAGGCCAATCGTTTCAAGAGCCAGGACCCCAACAGCAAGTTGCTCTGGTGGGGCCAAGAGAAACATGGCTGGTTCGCCGAGGCGACGGGCACAGGCAACGGCGTCCATCCCAAACCGATCATCCCCATCATGAGCGATCCCATCGGGGGCGGCCAGTGCTGGATGGATACCAAGGTCCGCATCAAAAAGGTATAAGCCATGGTCAAGGACACCCCGCCGGGAGGCGAGGCCGCCGAACGCAGCACCGTGTACGCCCTGCTCTCCCGGGCCTTCCTGGAGGAACCGGACGTCGCGCTGATCCGCTATTTCCGAAGCGACGGCGTCCAGGAAGTCCTGGCGTCCCTGGACCTCTCCCTGGGCGCGGATTTCGTCACGCGGCCCGAGACCCAGCTGCAGGAGCGTCTCGCCCGGGATTATGCGCGTCTCTTTCTGGCGCCCCCCGGGCATATTCCTCCGTACCAGTCGTTCTTCGTGGGCGGCCTTCATGAACCGGAGGAAAATTTCGAGCCCCGCCTTCAGGGAAAGGCGTCCCAGGAGGTAGCGGCTTTTTACCGCGAGCACGGGCTGGTCTTCCCCGAAGAGAGCGCCGCCTTTCCGGACCACGTGGGTGTCGAACTGGAGGCCCTGCGATGGCTCTCGGAACTGGAAGCCGCGGCGGCATCACGCGGGGAGCCCTCACAGGTGCTGCGATGCCGGCAGATTGCCGGGACCTTTCTCAGAGAACAGGTCCTGCGCTGGGTTCCGACCTTTTGTGAGGCCGTTGTCGGGAAGAGCCCGTCGCCCTTCTATGCCATGCTGGCACAGCTGACCCGCTCTTTTATCGAATCGGAGCTTGAAGAACTCACGCCCTGCGGTATGAAACAGGAGGAAGTGCATCCATGAACATCAGGCAGATCAAATTATGGCAAGTCATCCTGGGGATCCTGGTGCTCACCCTTATCCCGTCGCTGTTCGTCTTTTCGCTGGAGCGATACACGACGTCCAATGAAGGCTACTGCCTGACCTGCCACTATAAGATGTGGGGAACGGATTTCCTGGTTCACTCGAATATTCACCCCGATACAGTCCGCTGCCCAGAGTGCCATGCCAACCACGAGGAGATCATTCCCAAGGAATTTTCCGCCCATGCGGAGCGGATCAACCCCAACTGTGTCCGGTGCCACAAGGAGATCTTCGAGAAGGAAGACATGGAAGGGTTCAAGTACAACGTCCTGAACATCATCATGCCGCACAAGTTTCACCTGGAGGAAGTGGGCGCACTCTGCACCGACTGCCACTTCAATGTCAAGCATGACAAATTCCGGCCCGTCACGAACCGCCCGAGAATGGAAGTCTGTTTCGAGTGCCATGACTCGGAAACAACGAGATGCTCCCAGTGCCATCCGCACCATGCCAGGGAGGTGCTGGCATCCCTGCCGACGACGGACCGGATCGAAAGGAGCGCCTGCGAAAAGTGCCACGAAGGATTCGCGGAGACGCCCTTCACCGTCTACGGTGTCGTGTTCCCACATGAGAAGCATCTGCAGCAGGGCCTGGACTGCCAGGAATGCCACTCCAACGCCACCCTTCACGGACAAATCGTCAAGAGCCGGGAGGAGTGCATGCAGTGCCATCACCATCGCGACGATATGGGCTGTGTCGCCTGCCACGACTTTGAAGACGGCTTTCGGCGCGGCGTCACTCTGACGGCGGTGCCCGGAGAGCCGGACCCCATGGCCGAGATGGTCACTTGTGATGTCTGCCATGCAGGGATCGGTGACGGCCATTCCCGGGAGGCCGTTCTGGAATCTTGCAGCCTGTGTCATGAAGAGCCAGGCTTCACCGATCGTGTCGACGAGGTGCAAAACCAGACGAAAAGACAGATCGGCGACCTGGAAGCCCGCTTCGAGACAAGCCGTAGGATTGCAGAAGGGCTTGAAGACGAGGGCCGGCAGGAAGCGCTGCCTCTGCTGACAAAGACAGAGAGCATCCTGAATACACTGAAAGCCGACAGGAGTCGAGGCTTCCACAACGCCGGCTATGCCGCCCAGCTTTTCCGTGAAGCGGAACAGGCCATGGAGATGGTCCATTCTATGCAGCAGGCCCACGCAGCGAAAGAATAGGAAGCCCTTCGAAAGCATCCGGATGAATCCGGCCTGCCCGCACTCCCAGGCGGCCCCTAGGCACGGCTTGGAGCGGGTTCAAATCTATCCCAGCTTCTGCCTTTTTGTCACACCCATAATTTTCATCGTTTTCAATGGGTTGCACAAATGGCGGAGTCCCTGTGCCAAATTGCCCCAGCCTCTCTTTCGGCAGGTCCGTCCAAAGGCCATTGAGTCCCGCGCAGAATAGAGACTTATCAATAGCTTACAGTAAGACCTCCCGGATGGCACCGCAATTGCTACATCCTCTGTGAGACGTCAGCCCGACAC
>CALZGC010000031.1 GCA_945786985.1 uncultured Nitrospirota bacterium
AAGGAGATGGGGCTGATCCGCAAGACCCCCATCAACCGGGCCATCCTCATTTATGCGATGGTCTGCGTATTCTCTACGACCCTCGGGGTTCTGTTCGGCCGGGTCCGGCCGGCCAGCGGTTTTTTCTATGTGATGAAATATCTCGAATACTTCGTGGTCTATTTTCTGGTGGTCAATCATCTCGAGAGCGAGGAGCAGGTGAAGCGCTTTGTGTGGGCCCTGCTCGTGACGGGCATTCTCATCTCGATCTACGGGATGCTGCAGATTCCGGCGGGCGTTCGCGTGTCGGCACCCTTTGAGGGGGAGCATGGGGAGCCCAACACGCTGGGCGGGTATCTTCTCCTGCTGATGGCGCTGGCTTCCGGTCTCTTTCTGACGGCGCGAACGGACAAGCGCAAGGTGCTCTATCTCGGACTGGTCGCCTTTTTCGCTGTTCCCTTTGTGTACACGCTCTCGCGAACGTCGTGGATTGCCCTGATGCCCATGATCGGCACCCTGCTCTTCTTCAGCTATCGAAAGACGGTGCTGGTCTACTTTGCCATTCTGGCGACAATCCTGACCTTCTTTCTCGCGCCCCAGAGTGCCAGGGAACGGGTGCACTACACCTTTCAAACCCATCCGACCCAGTCCGTCAAGATCGCCGGCATTACCCTCGACCCGTCCTCGTCCGAGCGGGTGACCAGCTGGCAGCAATGCCTGAAGGATTTTCTGAATCACCCCCTGCTTGGCTACGGGATCACGGGATACGGGTTCGTCGACAGCCAGTATTTCCGAACCCTGGTGGAGCTGGGTCTCGTCGGAATAACGGCTTTGGGTTACTTGCTCTTGGTCATATTCCGGGAAGTTCTTTCGGTCTTTCGGCGGAGCGTTTCACCGTTCAAGATGGGGCTGTCCCTTGGGATGCTGGCCGGCTGTGCGGCCATGTACATACACGCCATTGGGGCCAACACCTTTATTATCGTGCGGATCATGGAGCCTTTCATGTTTCTGCTCGGGATTGTGCTGGTTCTGCCGAGTCTGAACGAGGCTGAAGCGCCCGCACCTACCCTCGAAGCTCCCGTCGCCCATGTCTGAAGACCCCGGGAGGCAGGTTTGGCCGGCCATGGCGCCGGGGATGCACCCTCATGAGCATGAGCCTGAGACTCTCAGACAAGATCGTCACCAACACTCTCTTTAATACCGCCGGCAGGTTCTGGCAGGTTCTGGTCAGCTTCTTTCTCACGCCCTACATTCTGCACCACCTCGGCCTTGAGCTCTTCGCCGCCTGGGCCCTGATCGGTGCCCTCATCGGGTATATCGGTCTGTTCGATCTCGGTGTGGGAAACGCCTTCGTCAAATTCATTGCACAAGATCACGCCTTGGGAGAAGAGCGGCGGATCAACGAGACCGTGCGGGCAGGTCTCCTCATCTACTCCCTGGTGGGGCTTCTCATTCTGTTGATCGCGCCCGCGTGCTTTCCCGCGCTCTTCCGCGTGCTGCACTTCCCCGCGGATACTTTCGAGGCAGTGCAATGGGCCTTCCGGATTGGGCTGGTTTTCTTTGTCGTGAAAAGCCTCTTCGGTGTATACGGTGCCGTGCTTTCCGGCCTGCAGCGCATGGATCTCGCCAACAAGATTCAGATGGCGTCGTCCATCCCCAGGGTGCTGGGGACCCTCTATGTCCTGGAAGCGGGACATGGGATCGTCGGGTTGATGCTCAACGAACTGGCAGTGGTCTGTCTGTCGGGGTTGTTGCAGACGCGGCTGGCCTATCGCGTCCTGCCCGGTTTGACCGTGCGGGCAGGGGGCACCGTTTCGTGGAAATCGGTCAAAACGCTTTTTGGTTTCGGCATGCGCATCCATGTCAGCACCCTGGCGTCCTATCTGAACCTCCACCTCGACAAATTCCTCATTGCTTTCTTCGTGAATGGTGTTCTCGTGGGGTTTTACGAAATCGCCTCCCGGTTGAGTCTGACGGCCCGCTCCTTCCCGTCCCTTCTGGTCTCGGCGGTAATGCCGGCGGTGTCCGAGCTGAACGCCCGGAATGAGCGGCGGCGCATCTACGACCTGTTTCTCTTCGGGTCCAAATGTGTGGTGCTGGTCGGAACGCCGCTCATGTTCTTTGTGGCACTGACCGCGTCGGACCTCATCACCCTCTGGATGGGCAGGGGCTATGAAGAAGCCGTGCCGGTGGTACAGCTGCTGGCCCTGGCCTATTACACGGTCATCCCCACGGCCGCCATATCCCATACCGTTCAGGGGCTCCACAAGCCCGAGTATCAGATGAAAGCGGCCTTCTTCGTGCTGGTCTTCAATACCTTGCTGAGTACGCTCCTGGTGGCCCGGATGGGGTTTCTGGGGGCACCGCTGGGCACATTCGTGGCGTCTCTGTTGAGTCTCGTGTACTACACGACGATCGTGCTGCGCTACTTTGAGCGCTCCGTCGCAGCCTTCTTCCGGGACATTTACGAGAAGCCCGTGCTCATCTCTCTGGCATTGTGTCTGCTCCTTTATGTCTCCGGACGGATGTGGACGGACCCCGACGGCTCGCAGGGGCGGCTCGCCGTGCTGTGGGTGCTCAGCATCAAGGCGATGCTGTTCTTCGGGCTCTATGCCGGGGCCATGCTTGTCAGCAATTATCTGAAAGAGGGGGACCGGCGCTTCTTTCGTCTCCAACTCCATCGGGTTCTGCCGAGGTTCTGAAGGGGAACGCAATGGCCATGACGACCATGACGTACACCGGGGAGCGCCTGATCAAGGCGAGGAACGGTTTTGCCTTTGAGGATGTATACTATGAACATCTCTATCGCTACGAATTGGCCGGTCATTTCTGCCGCGGGGCGCGGGTGCTGGATGTGGCCTGCGGTACGGGCTACGGGACCGATTACCTCTCGAAGAAATCGCAATGGGTTGCGGGCGCGGACCTCTCGCGGGAGGCGCTGCATTTCTGTCGGGAGAACTACCGCTCACCGCGGACGCATTTTATGAACATGAATGCCGCCTGCCTTGCTCTCAAGGACGCCTCCTTTGACTGTGTGGTCTCCTTTGAAACGCTGGAACACATCACCGGGCAGCGGGCTTTTTTCGATGAAATCAGGCGGGTTCTTGTGCCCGACGGACTGGCCATCATCTCGACGCCGGATCGGGAGAATTACAATCGCACGGAGCAGTCCAACCCCTACCACGAGAAAGAACTGAGCTCTGCGGAGTTCCGTCGGTTGTTTGCGGCCTTCTTTGAAGAGATCGGCTACTGGGGGCAAGAGACCGTTGCGGACCAGATAGCTCGTCAGGAACTCTATGAGAGCCAGACCCCGGGGGTCCGAATGCGCATGAGGATTGCCCTGAAGAAGTTGCTTTTCGGCAACCCGATGCTCTACGGCCTGTTTCCTTATGTCAGCGGAAAGCGTCGAGCCTTGCGTCCCGTTCCCATGCGGGAGGGGGACGGATATAAATATCTGATCGCGGTGGGACGTAAACGATTATGAAAACAATGCAAACTGTGACGACTTCGGAAAAGATTCGGATTCGCTTCGTTCCCAAGAACGATCTGGCAGGCGATCCGGTCAACCGGATGCGCTGCTTCAATGTGATGGCCGCTTTGAGAGGGATCGGCTGTGATGCCGACCTCCTGAAACCGGGTGACCCGTGCGAGGTGCTCGTCATCCTGAGCCTCGACTTCGGAAGATGGCTTCCCGAGGCGGCACGCATCCAGGAGATGGGCGGGGTGGTGATTTTTGATCTGTCCGACAATGAGTTTCGCCGGCGCGCGGAACTCTCGGTAGACAAAATCAAAGGGATGCGCCGCTATGCAGTCAATCCCTGGCAGGTTCTGCAGCGCGGCTATTTTTTCTTTCGAAGACGAAAGCTCGACCGGGGTCTCGCACACATGGTCCGCACCTGTAACGCGGTGACCGCGAGCACCCTTCAGATCCAGTCGGATGTGAAGCGCGGCAAGGGCCAGGTGCACTACATTCCGGACATGATTGATTTTGATCGGTTTGAGACTGCCAAACGCCATCAAGCGACGACCGCACCCGTGGTAGTCTGGCTCGGCATGCCCAATAACACCATCTTCCTGACGGAGGTGGCCGGGACACTGGCCCGCCTGCAGCGGGAGATAGATTTGCAGGTCCATCTCATCACCCATGAGAGCACCTACCAGCTTTATCGCGACCTGAATCGCCGCCTGGACTTCAGTTATCATCTGATCCCCTGGAATCTTGAGACGGTGGGGGACGAACTGAGGCAGGCCGACATTGCGGTGGCGCCTCTGCCGGCGGGGGTATCCAAGTCGATCAACAAGATCGCCACCTACTGGATGGCCGGGCTTCCTGTGGTGGTGTCCGCCTGTGAAGATTACAGGGCGCTCATTTCGCACGGGGAGGACGGTTTTCTCGTCGGCACCGGGGACGGATGGGCACGCTACATCGTAGATCTGGCTGCGGATGCCCGACTGCGGCAAAGGCTTGCGGACAACGGGCGGTCCAAGGTGCTGGCCTCTTTTTCGGCACCGGCCGTGGCGGAAGCCTGGAAGGCCTGTTGTGAGCGGGTCTACCGCGAGCAGGGCCGAGCGGCAAACCTCCCTGGGAGAACGGTCTGAGATGCTCGATTGGAGACTATTCAAGAGCCCTCTATACATTCTCAAGCGATTGCAGAAGGAGTCTCTCCGGAAGGCGGGCACCCTGCTGCGGGGCCGTCTGCTCGATGTGGGATGCGGGGAATCGCCGTACCGGGAGTTGTGTCCGAACGCGGAGTACATCGGGCTGGACCGGGCTCCCGGGCGGAATACAGCGGTGCTGGGCGACGGGTTGGATCTTCCCTTCAAGGACGGCATGCTGGACGGGGCCGTCATGACGGAAGTCCTCGAGCACGTCCCGGTTCCGGAGGCGCTGATCCGGGAAGTTGCCCGGGTGGTCCGAAAACAGGGGCTGCTCTATTTGACCGCACCCATGACCTGGTGCCTTCACTATGCACCGAATGATTACTATCGTTTCACGCAATACGGGCTCGAATTCCTCCTGCGTCAAAACGGTCTCGAGCCCGTGCGGATCACACGCATCGGCGGCGTTTGTTCTCTGATCGGCGTACGCATGATCGATGTGGTCTTTGAAGTCATTCAAAAGATACTTTTCTTTTTGGCGCCGAAATACCGGGAAAGAGTGGGGCTCGTGGCGTTGTTGCCTTTTTCATGGATACTCTATTACCTTTCGCTGCTTTTGGATCGGATCGACAGGAGGGATGCTCTGGGATGGGCCATACTTGCCAGGAAAATCGCATAGAAGAGATTGCCTCTCCGGTGGCAGCCGAGCGGGCCGCGGGATTGCCCCGTACCCGGGTGGTCCATCTGGTGGAAGACATGGGGGTCGGGGGGTTGGAACGCAATCTGGCCCTGATTGTGGAGAATCTCGACCGCCGACGGTTTGACGCCTCCGTCTGGTGCCTCGAAGAAGGGGGGGCCATCGCGGACGAGTTGCGCGAAAAAGGGGTGGATGTGCGGATCCTGGACCTGCCGACCTACCACCGTCCCGGCAACA
This sequence comes from uncultured Nitrospirota bacterium, assembly GCA_945786985.1. GTDB lineage: Bacteria > CG2-30-53-67 > CG2-30-53-67 > CG2-30-53-67 > CG2-30-53-67 > CALZGC01. The sequence continues at coordinate 5,513 of CALZGC010000031.1, forward strand.
TTGTCAAGCTGGCCCGCCTCCTGCGGCAGGAAAAGGTGGAGATCCTTCACACCCATGAGTATTTTGCCAACACCATGGGTCGTCTGGCCGCGGTGCTGGCCGGCACGCCGCGGCGCTTTGCGCACATCCAGAACAGCCACTGGACGCGCGCGGAGCGAAGACCCAGACACTATCTCATCGATCGTATTCTGAGCCGCACCTGCGATCGGGTCATTGCCTGTTCCGAGATGGCGCGACGCTATCAGATCGAAGTGGAGAAGATTCATCCCGACCGGGTGGTGATGGTGCCCAACTGCACGGACGCACGGCTCCATGACCCGTCCGTGGCTCGCCCGGGCATGCGCCGTGAGTTCGGCTTCGCCGACACCGAGATTCTCATCGCCTCCGTGGCCCGGCTGACGGAGGTCAAGGGGCACCAGTTTCTCATCGATGCTGCCCGGCGGATCTTTGAGGTGTTTCCCGCATGCCGGATTCTCATCGTCGGTGACGGGCCGGAGCGGCCCTACCTGGAGCGGCAGGCGCGGGGGCTCGCCCTGGAGGACCGGATTCACTTTCTCGGAACCCGGCAGGATGTCCCGAACATCCTCGCCTCCATTGATCTCTTTGTGCAGCCCACCCTGGTTCGGGAGGGACTGCCCCTTGCCATCACCGAGGCCATGGCCAGCGGCAAGCCGGTGGTTGCCACCGATGTGGGGGGTGTTTCCGAGGCCGTCCGGCCCGGAGAGACGGGAGTTCTCGTGCCGCCGGGAGATGCCGATGCACTGGCGGAGGGCGTTCTGAGTCTTCTGCGTGATCCCGAACACCGCGAAGCGCTGGCGGCGGCGGGGCGCAGGCTCTGTCTGGATCGGTTCAGCATAGACACTGTGATCAAAACGATCGAATCGCTCTACGCCGGAGATGCGGCGGGATGCGGGGCAGGGAGTGACAGATGATTCAACGTATCCTGAGAGATCCTGCATACGCACTCTATTGGCCGTTGCGAAGGCTTTACAATGTCTACCAGTTGGCCATGCTGAAAGCGACCGCCAGGGTTGGCAAGTGCGTGCAGCTCAGGGTCCACGCCGAGTGGAGCAACGGAGCGCCCGATCAGCTCGTGCTGGGGAGTCACGTGATTCTGGGTCAGGTGGTGTTTCACGTTCATGAACGGGGCGCGCTGCGGGTTGGGGATTACTCGGCCCTGAGCGGGGTCCGCATTGAATCTGCCGAGCGGGTGGAGATCGGCCGGTACTGTCAGATTTCCTACAATGTCGAGATTCACGACAACAACAGCCACCCCATCGATCCGGATGCGAGACGTGAGCAGATCATCGGTGTACATCGCGACAAAGCCCGATATGGAAGCATTTACCTCTCCGACACGGCACCTGTCCTCATTGGAGACAATGTCTGGATAGGACATGACGTCATCATCCTCAAAGGCGTTCATATCGGAGACAATGCCATTGTGGCTGCGGGCAGTGTGGTGACCAAGGATGTCCCTGCAAACGTGATCGCCGCCGGCAACCCCGCACGGGTGGTACGGGAGCTGCCGGAGGAACGCAACCTGAAACGAATCGCGCTGGAGCTGGATCTCCCGGATGACACAGAAGAAGACCATCTTATACATCAGTGATTCCTCCCGGATGAACCTGGGTGGGCAGGTCAGTCTCTTCAACCTGATCAAGCGACTGGACCGAGATCGATATGCCCCCCTGGCTCTCTGTCCGGAGCCGGGCCCCCTGGCGGATCATCTGAAGCGCCACGGCTGCCCGGTCTTCCTGTTGGCGCCGTGTTCCGGAAAGAACAAGAGTGCACTTCGTCTGGGACGGTGGCTTTCCGGCCTGAGACGGATCGTCCGGGAGCAGGGTGTGGATCTCGTCCACACCGACAGACCGGTTACCACGTTTCTGGCGGCCCTGGCCTGCCGACCCCTCGGTGTTCCCGTCGTCTGGCACGCCCGCGTGAGCGCGAGAGACGCCATCTTTGATCGGATTAATCCGCTGCTCGTCTCGCGGATCATCGGGGTCTCCGACGCGGTGGGGGAGCGGTTCACGAAGCGGGGCCGGCTCTTTGCCCGATACCGGACGATTTACAACGGCGTCGATTGCGAAAAATTCTCGCCGCAGATTTCGGCGGCCCCGTTTCGAAAAGAGATGGGGGTGCGCGACGGCGAGGCGCTCATCGGAACCGTGGCGCAGCTCATCCCGCAGAAAGGGATTCGGGATTTCATTCTGGCCGCGAGCCGGGTGGTGAAACAAAACGGAAAGTGCCGCTTCGTGCTTATCGGAACCGGTGAGAACGCCTTTGAAGAGGAGATGCGCGCACTTGTCCGCCAGGAGGGGATAGAGCGGCATCTCTCCTTCGTCGGGTACCGGGACGATATGCCGGACGTTCTGGCGGGACTGGACGTCCTGGTGCTGGCTTCCTGGGATCGGGTGGAGGGGCTCCCGCGGGTGGTCATCGAGTCCATGGCCAGCGGTAAGCCGGTGGTGGGAACGTCGGTCGCTGGCATTTCGGAAACCGTGGAAGACGGCGTTACGGGACTCCTTGTGGCTCCCGGGGACCCGGCGGCACTGGCCGATGCCATCGGGCGCATCGTGGACGCCCCGGAGCTCGGAGCCGCCATGGGCGCGGCCGGCCGCGCCCGGTGTGAGCAGCGCTTCAGCGCGGCCGCCTACGTACAGGCGGTGGAGATGCTATACGAGGAAATTCTGGAGAAGGACATGGGATCACGGCATCGCACAGGATTTGCCGGGGGACGCCCCCCGGCAGGGCGAGCCCGTATCAAGAAGCTCTACCTCAGCATACGGACGGCACTCCTTCGCAGCGTCCGACCCCTGCTGCGGCGCGGGCGCAAGGGTCTACTCCCCGCCGCACCGGCGAAAATACTCGTAATCACCCAGCCCCGGCTGGGAGATGCCGTTCTGTCGATCCCTGTTCTTGCCGCCCTTCGCAAACGTTATCCCGCAGCGAAGATCTCGGCGCTGGCCAATTCCTATGTGCGGGCGCTCTATGAGCGTGTGCCCGCCATCGACGTCGTTGTGCCGCTGCCGACAGGCAAGGGAGGAACCCGGCGGACGGCCCTCCCATCTTTGTCCCGACGGCTTCAGACAGAGAAGTTTGATTTGGTGATCGATCTCAACACCGACGGCAGCCTGGAATCCGCTTATCTGGCGCGCTTCGCGGGGGGCGGCTATTCTCTGGGGTACGAAGGATCCGGGCGGGGTGTCTTCTTTGACCATGCCGTCGCGCTTCCCGAAGAACCGCTGCCCTTCGTGGATCTCGTCCTTGGACTCCTGGCTCCCCTGGGTGTTGAGACCGATGAGAGAATGCCCCGTCTTGCGATGGAGGAGGACCGGGTTCAAACGGTCCGCACCGCGCTGACCGGAGCCGCCCCGTCCATGGAGACCCGCTTTATCGGGCTGCATCCCGGTGCGCACCACCCGACGCAGCGCTGGCCGCTCTCGTTTTTCGCAGCGCTGGCCGACCGTATCGTCGCTTCCCGTACGGGCCGGGTCGTGCTCTTTGCGGGCCCGCACGAGTGGGACCAGGTGCTGCAGATTCACGAGTTGATGCGGGAGACCCCGATCGTGACGCCTGCTTCTCTGGGTCTGAATGATCTGGCCGCATGGCTGTCGATCATGGAGCTTCTTGTCTGCAACAACTCGGGACCCCTGCACCTGGCGGCCGCCGTCGGTACGCCCACCCTCTCCTTCATGGGGCCCACGAACGCGGTGCAGTGGTGGCCGGTGGGGGAGGGTCACGTCGTGCTCCGCAGAGACGAGCTTCCCTGCATCGGCTGCAATTCCGGTGTTTGTCGCATTGGGTCGCACGACTGCATGCAAGGCATTTCTCCGGACGAGGTCTTCGAGATCATTGAGAACCGTTTTGCCCGCGCGCAGGGCAGCGCAAGGAGCCGCAAGTCGCCGAGCCATGCGTTCCATGCGCCCCCGTTGGCAGCGGGTTCAGAAAGGTAGGCTAAAATGGCGCAATCGCAAACCACAGCCATGTGGGATGAGTGGAAGCATTTTCAGGTCACCCCTTCGCTGATCCGGCAGCGGGTGGAGACAATCTGCAGTTCCCTTGGATGGCACGACGCCATTGCCACCCTCCTGGAGAAGAAGATCCCCTTTGATGGCCTGAAAGTGGCGGAACTCGGCTGTGGCACCGGCACCTTCTCTCTTTGTTTCGCACTTCTCGGCGCCGACGTGACCCTGGTAGACACAAGCGAGGACGCGCTGAAGGTGGCCGAAGCCTTTTTTTGTGCATGTGGGCTCGACGCGCACTACCGGCAGGTCGATATTCTCAAGGGTCTGCCCTCCGACATGCTCGGCCGCTACGACCTGGTGACGTCCGGCGGGCTGATCGAGCATTTCACGGCTGACGACCGTCTTTTGTCGATCCGTCAGCATGGGAGGCTTCTCTCGCCACGGGGATTTACCATGATGGCGGTGCCCAACCGGTACAGCCCTTTCTACCGGATGATCCGCTGGTATCGCGAACGGACCCGAACCTGGAGTATGGATGTGGAGGTTCCCTATTCCCGTGGCGAGTTGCTCCGATTGGCGAAGACGGCCGGTCTCTCCCGGTTGCGGGTTCTGGGGAACCGATTGCTCGGCTATGACGCGCTCGACTATGCCAAGGGGTTCGTCTCGGCGACCCTCGATTTTCTCCCGCAGTCGGTTCGAGAGCACATGCACGCGCTGCGCTCCCGGGGGAGTCGAGGAGGGGACAAAGCCGCACCTTACTGTCACCTCTCCCAGGTTGTCGAGAAATCGGTTGCCTCGATCCGGAGCCATGGCAGGAACCGCAAGCTGGATGCCCCTGCAAAGGACTTCTTCGGGGCGACCCTCTTTCTGATCGGCGGGCCCGCCGGGGAGCACCGGGCGTCCGAGCCCCTCCGGGGCCCCTCCTGACACTCCTAACAGCTCTCCGCTCTATTCCCATAGCTGGTAACATCTTTCTTTCGTCAAAGGCGGAAACATATCTCACCGCAAAGACGCAAAGGGCGCAAAGGAAAACCACTTCGCGTCACAGCCAAAAACCAAGACCCGTATCACCAGGCAAAAAGGGCACAAAGAAAGACACGCGTCTTGTCAAACCAAAACCCATTTCACCACGGAGACACAGAGGTCGCGGAGAAAAGCTCTTCGCGTTAAGATCAAAAACCAAAAACCTTCTTACCACAAAGGAAAACAAAGAGCATTTCCCATTTTCCATTTCCTATTTACTATTTTCCTATCTGGGGAGGGCGCGGAGAAAAGCAATCCTTGTCACAAAGCAATAAGCTGATTCACGAGGTACAGAGCAACACTACGCATCTTGCCTATTTTCTATTTGCTATTTGCATTTTGCATGCCTCGTTTCACCGCCCACCCCGTTAGAAATGGATCTGTGAAATCGCCTTGGTGCGATAACTGGTAAGGCGGCTATCTATGGGAAGTGCACCGCGTTTATGCGTCGAGATTTCTAACGGGGCACACCGCCTACGGTCTTTAGAAGTGTCCGTCCTCCGCGACACCGACCTCTGGTCTTTATCAACCTTAAAGAGCCGAATATTTGACGCTACATTCTTGACAGCAGTGGGAACGTGATACTCCCGATGCATGGATCAGCTCAAGCGAGTACGCGGCTTCTCAGAACGACTGCGTCTCTCAGCGACTCCATGCCCGGGTGCGAACCCTCCCGTCTCTTGAACGTCGGCCGACACAGCCGCCGAATCGGTCGGCGTAAAAGTCTGTTCGCTTTTCTTTTCCGGATGTGATAAATTCATGTTGCGGCGATCCGTTTCGAAACAACACAACCCTTTGAGCAACCATGTCCAAGAAGGTTCTGATC
>CALZGC010000032.1 GCA_945786985.1 uncultured Nitrospirota bacterium
CGATCTCGTCAAGCTCGGTGACTGCCACGGAGGCTTCGATCTTCCAGTTATGGCCGTGCAGGTTCTCGCATCGCCCCTTGTAGTTTCGCAATTGATGGGCTGCGGCAAAGCGGCTCGTCACGCTTAGTTCATACACGAAGTTCTCCTTGACCGGTGGAGGCAAACCTATCACAGATACGCCGAGACCGTCAACCGCTCGCGCCCCACTCTCGCGAAGGGTGCCCGCCAGGGATGAAGCTGGGGGGCTGGCGCCTCCTCCCGGTCAGCAAGACCCACCCGCTGTCCAGCCGGGGCGGCGCCAAGTCAAACCAGGGCCCGTAGGCGCGGCCCACGGCGGCCCCCTGGCTCTTGAGAATACCGGAGAGGGCGATCCGCCCTCCGGGCCGGGTCCGGCCGGCCAGCCTTGGGGCGAGTTCCATCAGGGGGTTGGCCAGAATATTCGCAGTGATAAGATCGGCCGCAAGGGACGGGGCGTCCTCAGGGAGGCAAAGAGAAAGACGGACATCGTTGCGACGGGCATTGGCCGCGCTGACTTCCAGGGCCTGAGGATCCACATCGACCCCAACAGCCTCGCGGGCACCGAGTTTCAACGCGGCAATGGCAAGAATGCCCGACCCGCAGCCATAATCGAGAACGCTTTCGCCGCCCTCAATGTTGGCGTCAAGCCATTCCAGGCAGAGCCGGGTCGTTGGATGCTCCCCGGTCCCGAAGGCCAGCCCGGGGTCGAGCACGACATGAATCGCCGGCGGCTCCGGCGGACTGTGCCAACTCGGCACGACCCAGAGCCTGCGCCCCACGCCCATCGGGCGAAACTGCTCCCGGCTTACCCGGACCCAATCCTCGTCTGAGACGTGTTCGGTATGAAGGAGCGGGGGGGATTTCCAGGAAAGGATCTCTCCGATCTTCGCGAGAAGGTCCTCCGGATTCACCGTCGGCGGCAGCAGCACCGCCAGAACCACCTCCGGTAAAGGCCCGGTTTCATCTTCCACCCGATGCCCGGGCGGTCGCACCTCACTCACGGCCAACGCGCCCAGACCCAGGGCCAGATCACTCACGGCATCGGCCGCGGCTGCGCCAAGATGTATCCGAACGGAGAGCCACCGTCGCGCGCTATCTCCCTTTCCCTCCCGACTGTGTTGTGTGGATGGACTCAATGGATTGACGTCGGCGTGATGGCTACGCAGCCCGTTCGGTCAGCACGGATTTGAGCACCTCACTCATCTCGATGATCTGATACGGCTTGGGCAAGGCACCCTGAAAACCGTGTTGCCGGTAGTCGGCCATAATGGGGCTGCTGGAATACCCGCTGGAGGCAATGGCTTTGACGTCCGGGTCTAGGGCCTGCAACGCCTTCAGGGCCTCCCGCCCCCCCATTCCACCGGCCACGTTCAGATCGACGATCACCGCCCCGAAGGGCAGCTCCCGCTCCCCGGCCTGCCGGTAAATCTCCACGGCATCTTCGCCGTTCGTCGCAAACTCGACTTCGTAGCCGAGCCGGCTCAACATCATACCGGCCACGGTGCGGACCATGGCATCATCGTCCATGACGAGGATTCTTGCGAGCGCGCCCGGAGGCGCGGCCGGCTCCACCTCTTCCGCTGCCGTTGCCCGACGGGCCGCCGGCAAATAGAGCGTCACCGTGGTGCCGGCACCCGGTTTCGATGCGGCAGTGACATGTCCCCCGTGCCGGCTGACAATGGCGTACGCGGTGGCCAGCCCGAGCCCGCTTCTCTTTTCCTTGGTGCTGAAGAAGGGATCGAATATCAACGGGAGGTTCTTCTTCGAGATGCCGACGCCGTGGTCCTGCATCACGAGACAGATGTATTCACCCGCCTCCACGGGAAGGTCGCTGTTCCCGTCAACCACCCGATTGCTGCACCGGACAACAATCTCGCCGCCTTGCGGCAGGGCCTCATGTGCATTCAGCGCGAGATGATGGATGACCTGGCTGATCTGGCCTTCATCGATTGGCGCCCGCCAGAGATCATCGGGGGCACTCAGGGTAAAACGCACCTTGGTTCCGCTCAGAGCAAGCGCGACGGCTCGCTGAACCAGTGTCGGCAGGGAGAGGGTCCGTTTGACGGGCGCACCACCCCGGGAAAAGACCAGCAACTGCTGCGTCAGGTCCTTGGCCCGGCGGGCCGCGTTCTCCGCTTCCTGCAGACGCTCCTGGACCATGTCGTCCTCCCCCTGGGAGTACATTTTGGCCAGGGCCAGGTTTCCCCAGATGGCCGTCAGCAGATTGTTGAAGTCGTGGGCGATGCCGCCCGCGAGCGCTCCCACGGCCTCCAGCCGCCGCACCTTGAGAAGTTCCTTCTCCATCTTTTTCTTTTCCGATATGTCCCGGAAGGCCGTGATCGAACCCACCACCCTGTTCACCTCTGCAATGGGCGTGCTCACGAAGGCCACGGGGAGCAGGGAGCCGTCTTTGCGAACGAACACATCGTCTTCGGTCCGGAATGTCTCGCCCGAGCGGATCACCTGATGAACGGGACAGGCGTCGGCGGCGACGGACCGTCCATGCGCCTTGCGCCCGTGAATCACATCATGCACCTGCCGATGGAGTAGCTCCTGCTCCGTCCAGCCGAGCAGACGCTCCGCCTCCGGATTCATGAAGGTCAAACGGCGCCGGGCATCGAGTACGTATACGCCTTCGCCCAGACCGGAGGTAATATCCTGCAGTTGTTTCCGGCTTTTCTGCAGGGCCTCCTCCGTTTTGCGCCGCACGATAATCCCCGCCAGCGTGTTGGCGATGGCCCGCAGGAAGTCCTCCTCGTGCTTCTCCCGCACATGGCCGGCTCTGACAAAGATGTTGATGACCCCGAGGACGCCGTCTTTGTAAACGATGGGCACGCAGTAGTGCCCATGGGGTCCCATGTTCCTGTAATGCTTCTTGTGGCGGGAATCGACGGAACCCACGTGGAGGATCTTCCCGGAGGAGGCCACCTGTCCGCAAAGGCATTTGCCGAAAGGAATGCGGGCACAGGTCTTCCGCACGGATTTGGCAATGCCGTTCTGCGCCATCATCACGAGGACACGGGGGTCGTCCTCGACGACAAAGATGCTTCCCTTCGCTTCGAAGGAGAGCCATTCGATGGAAAGGAGCAGGTCCAGCGCACGCCCCAGCAGATCCCGCAGAGGCACTTCCTCCAGAGAGAGCTGCAGAAGCGCGTTGATGACCGCCTGGGTGTCGTAATTGCGCTGTAGTTTCTCTTTGTCGAGTCGATGGGCCTCTTCCAGACACTGCAGCGCTTCGATCTTGCGGAGCATCACCGCTTCGCGGCCAAGCGGTTCTTTCCGGGGCTGCCCAAGACTCATCGTTTCCGTCCCTGGTTGAACCTGAAAACGAACATCCCCCCTTCTGCGCTTCCGGATCAACACGGAAAATCAACCCGAAATTAATTGCTAAAGATACCGCCCGCGCAGGGGGATGTCAAGTTACAACGACCTGTAGAAACCAACGGATGATGCTTCAAACGTTGCGGCATCCGCGCGCTCAAGGGTGGTTCCGGAAGAAGTGGTGGGACGTATTGGACGGGCGTGTGTGGAAGCGCAAAGCGATGTTTCCCAGCGGCCTGCTCGGCCCAGCGTTGAATGGGCTCCCGGCGAATGCCCCTGATTGCCATCAGTGCTTCGATTCGCAAATACGGTGACGTATTCTTCTATAGTAAGATCAGGTTAAACGCTCACTCAGCACTAGGTCCTGAGTTCATAGGTTCGTAATCGAACTTATGAATCGAAGGACTCAGCTGTTCACCAACCGCACATGGGCAAACCCGTCACTATAATAATCGATCCAATTCAGACACCCGAACCGCTGATCGACCCGAAACATATAGCGAATCTCCAACCGCATGGCATGGGCCAGGATGATGCGGTTCACCCCCCCGTGGGCCACAACCGCAATTGTTTCGCCGGCATGTTTCTCGAGCAGCGGCAAATAGGTCTTCATCACCCTTTCGGCAAGATCGAAGGAGTTCTCCCCACCACCGGGCGGGCGCACTTCGGTCACGTCCTTTCGCCAGAAGTCGAAAAGCTCAGGATAGTCTTTCCCGATTTCGTCGTACGTCAGGCCCTCCCAGTCACCGAAGTTGCGTTCCCGGATACCGGAAAGCGCCGTGTGGGGCACCTGCAACCCCCCCGCGATGATTTCGGCCCCCTCCACCGTTCTGCGAAGATCGCTGCAATAGACTGCCCGAACCTCCTGATCCTGCAATCGTTCGAGCACCGACATCATCTGCTGCCGCCCTGTTTCGGTGATCGGAACATCTATCTGGCCGTTGTAGGCCCCCAATTCGAAGTTTTCAACCTGGCCGTGGCGAATGAGGTAGATACGCGTCCGTTTGAGATGATTTCGACTCGGTTTCATGTAATCAGCTACTCCGTTTGAAAAAAAAACGCGGATCGCCCCGGGGAAACGACGTTCATCGAGAACACCCCCATTCAACTCCTTGAATTCTCTACGCTTCTCATTCAGGCAGGTCTTTTAACGGACGAACGCCCCCTAGAGGAGGCCGGCCACGACGCCCTCCCCGTTTCTGCGCGAGACCGTGCCCATGTCGACAGGCTATCCGATCACAGCAGCGGGTCCGTGAGGGCTTCTCAACCTCTTCCCTGACACCTGAATTCAGCGGGGCGACGGTAGCACGGGGCCCAGCGGCAGTCAATATTTTTTGCGCCCTCCCCTTGACAAATCCCCCGGTTTTCGGTATAAACAATACAAAGTTAATATTATTAGTTTTCAACGGTGAAGCTTTTGTAATCAAAGGGGATTAAAAAGGGGAGACATCGAATGTGTACAGCCTATGAGATAAGGTGCCAATGCGGGAAGGAAAACGCCCGGGTGCACCATGCAAACTCCATCCTGCCCGCAGAGACCATTGAGAACATCCATTGCCCGGATTGCAGCCGGCAAGTTGGCTTCGAATCGGCCCGGATGTTGCGGGACAACGGGTGGATTATTGCGTACGATATGGATGTGGTTCGTCTGCATGCGGAGAAACTGGGCCTTTCTCACGGGGAGATTACCCCGGAGGCCGTCTTTGACGGTGGCTTCAGTTCGTGGCAGGGCTTCACCCCGAACGATCTGGAGCGGGCCAACGCGGAAAAGCAAGAGTTGGCCGAGTTGGCCGCTCAGGACATGAAGCAGTATCTGAAGGCGATACGGGAATGGAGTATTGTTCGGGAGCGCAAACTTCATCATGAGGGGTGGCGTAAGGCCCGCGGCGCCGTGAAGGCATGAGACGCCCATTGAATTCTCCGCAGGTCCCCGGGTTGTGACCCGGGGTTGCGACAATGATAGGATCCGACGGTGAAGCGAATCCCGCTCGGGTCGTTTGAAGATTATTAAGATTATATCTCGTCCTCTACTGCCCGAAGCGGTGAGTCCTCCTCTATCGTTTCAGGCGGCACGCGAGGTATAAAGGGGCCCTTCACTTCCCCCTCCTCTTGGTGAAGGGCCCCGAATTTTTTCATGCATGAGCGATCGGGGCTACCCCTCCGGGAGCTCTTCGAAAACGATGCGATTCTTGGAGAGACGGGTCTCTCGAAACCGGGCCCGGAGGGTTCGCTGTTCCCCGAATATGTCCCGCACAACGACCGTTTCTCCTTCGGGGCGGATGCGGTCGATGCTCTCCATGAAGAGCTCTTCCTTGCCATCCCGCCATAGATAAAGATTGGTGTCACACATGGTCATTTCCCTTCAGTAATTGGAGCGCCTCTTCGAAACAGCGGCTCATCTGCTCCGAATGCTCCATCGATTCTCGAACCATCTGCGCCACGTCCCGGCGCCCCGCCGCCTCCGCTCTCTCGATCCACACTCCGTACGTCGCCTCGTGAGAGGCATTGTGTTCGATCCAGTGGGCGAGCAGGTGCTCCAATTTTGACAGATCATCCATCACGAACCGGCTCCTTTCTGTCCGAACTCCCCCCGGACGTTTCATTCTGATGGCTCCTCCAGCCTCTTCTTGAGCGCTGCGATCCGGCTCAGCGCGTCCAGCGGCGTCATGTTGTGGACGTCCAGCTGCAGAATATCCTGAAGCACCGGGTGCAGGCCGGCCGCGAAGAGGTCGAGCTGCGGCGCGTACCGCACGGTCTCATCGGAATGGGCGATCACCGGCTCGCCCGCCTCGTCGAGCTCGTGTTTCTCCAGATTGTCCAGCACCTGCCGCGCCCGGTCGATCACCGTGGGGGGCAGACCGGCGAGTCGGGCAACTTGGATCCCATAGCTTTTGTCGGCACCGCCCTCCACGATCTTACGGAGGAAGATAACCTCATCGTTCCACTCTTTGACTGCGATATTGCAGTTCCGAACCCCGGGCAGGGTCAGCGCCAGTTCGGTCAACTCATGGTAATGGGTCGCGAAGAGGGTTCGGGCTTTTGTTTGATTATGGAGGAACTCGCCGACGGCCCACGCAATGCTGATGCCGTCGAAGGTGCTGGTGCCCCGCCCGATTTCATCCAGGATGATGAGGCTTTTCTCGGTGGCATGATGCAGAATATTGGCCGTTTCATTCATCTCCACCATGAAAGTGCTCTGCCCCCGTACCAGTGCGTCCGACGCCCCCACCCGCGTGAAGATCCTGTCGACGAGGCCGATTTCCGCTTCCCCCGCCGGTACGAACCCGCCCATCTGACCCATCAAAACGATCAGGGCCACCTGGCGCATGTAGGTCGACTTGCCCGCCATATTGGGGCCTGTGATGATCAGGAGCCTGTTGTCATCGGTATCGAGAAGCGTATCGTTGGGGACAAAGGGCTCTGCCCCCTCCAAAGCCTCCAGAACGGGATGGCGCCCCTCCCGAATGACCAGGCGGTTCCCCTCGGAGACCCGGGGGCGAACGTATCTGTGGTCCAGCGCCACGCGGGCCAGCGCCCCAAGCACATCCAGCTCGGCCAACGCAGCCGCTGTCTTCTGCACGCGTGCGGCTTCGGTCCCCACGGCTTCGCGAACCCGCTGGAACAGCTCCCCCTCCAACTCGACGATACGGTCCTCGGCCCCTAGTACTTTTGCTTCGTACTCCTTGAGCTCGGGCGTGATAAACCGTTCCGCATTCACCAGGGTCTGTTTACGGATATAATCGTCGGGCACATTCCCGAGATTCGCCTTGGTGACTTCAAGGTAGTAGCCGAACACCTTGTTGTACTTGACCTTCAGATTGCCGATTCCCGTCCGCTCCCGCTCCCGGTTCTCCAGGCGGGCAATCCAGCTCTTGCCCTCCCGACCGATGCCGCGAAGCTCATCCAGCTCCTCCGAGTAGCCGTCCCGAATCACCCGTCCGTCCCGGAGGGTCAGCGGGGGATCCTCGAAGATGGCCTCCTCAATGAGCCGGCAAACATCCTGGAGCTCATCGATCTGCCCCTGCAGGGTCATCAGCAAAGAAACCTCGACATCACGAATCCGGGAGCGGATCTCCGGCAGCACGGCCAGGGAGCCCGACAGAGCGATCAGGTCCCGGGGACCTGCGACACCGAGAGTGACCCGCCCGATGAGCCGTTCCACGTCATAGACCCGCTCGAGATCCTCCCGGAGATCGTCCAGCACGGAAGGGGTCTCAAAGAGCGCCGCCACGGCGTCCTGTCGCACCACAATGGCGTCACGGTCGACCAACGGACTGAGCAGATAGCTGCGAAGGGCACGCCCCCCCATGGCCGTCTGCGTCTGGTCGACCACGCCGAGGAGGGAGCCCCGCTTGCCCCCGTCCACGCTGCTGCGCACCAGCTCCAGGTTCCGCACGGTCGATGCGTCGAGGAACATCCTGTCCTCTTCCCGCAGCGTACGCAGCCCCCGAATGTGCGGGACGGCACCCTTCTGCGTCTCTTCCACGTAACGGAGCAGGGCGCCCGCGGCCGCAACCCCGGGCCCTGCCTCGGTGCAGCCGAAACCCTCCAGCGAAGCGGTCCGGAAATGCCCGGTCAGTTTCCGGTAAGCCTCCCCGGCTTCAAAGGCCCACCCGTCCATGTATTGCACGGGAAGAGCCGGGTACTCCCGGGCGATCTCCCGAAGCAGCGGAGAGTCCCGAAGGTCCTCGGGAACGACCATCTCTCGCGGTTCGAAAGTGCCGAAGCGATTGAGCAGAAATTGCCCCGGGTTGCCCCCCTGGTTCTCGGTCAGGAGGAACTCCCCGGTGCTCAAATCGAGCAGGGAGAGCCCCACACCGCCGTTGCCGGCCACCCAGGCCGCCAGAAAGTGATTCTCCCGGGCCTCCAGCATCCCTTCCTCCAGGACCGTCCCCGGCGTGACGACCCGGATCACTTCCCGTTTGACGATCCCCTTGGCTTTCTTGGGATCCTCCACCTGCTCGCAGACCGCGACCGTGTAGCCTTGCCGGATCAATTTGGCGATATAGGGCTCGACCGCATGGTGCGGAAAACCGCAGAGCGGAATATCCGTCCCTTCGGATTTCCCCCGTTTGGTCAGGGCAATCTGAAGCACCCGGGATGCAACGGTGGCATCCTCGTTGAACATCTCGTAGAAATCCCCCATCCGGAAGAAGAGAATGGCGTGCTCGTATTGGGCTTTGATTCGGGTGTACTGCCGCATCAGCGGCGTCATGCCGGCCACGGGGGCCCTCCTGCCGGGTTCATCCGGCGACGGGGGTGGTTCAAGATGCCCGGAGATGATAGGGGATCAGGAAAGCTTTGTCAATGAGGGGACCCCCGTCGAACTCACCGACAGGATTTCTGCTAAAGAAACAAGCGCTTGCGTGACCAATGAGACGTCAGCGGATCCGTCTCGAGGCCCGCCAGCCCAGCTCATAGAAGTCGCTCATGCAGGCGGGGCATCGTGGCCAGACGATGCTGCGGATCACGTAGATCTTCTCCTCCAGGTAATCGACGTTGAAGAAGCTGTCATCCAATGCGATGCCGCCGCTCTTGATCTTCTTCCCTTTGAATCGGGAATAGACATTGAGCAGCCCCCCGGAGACCCGGGCATGGTGTTCACTGGACACCTGCCGGGCCTGGGAGCTCATCCGGGCACAGAGGATCTTGACATCATCGGTTTCCAGATAGGTGACGATCTTGCGCACCAGAACCTTGGGGAGGTTGACCATGCGCACCCGGGAGGACCTCTCGACGGCGTCGAAGATCGCCTGCATCCCCTGTTCGGCATCGTAGAGAGTCATGATGTTCAGCACCGGCATCTCGTCCTTCAGCAGGATGTCGCGGTGCATCGCCTGGATACACTTTACGCAACGGCGGTAGGTGATGCTGCCGATATTGTGAATCGTGTCGTCCTGATACCAGATATTGAAGATCCGGTTCTTGAAGAAGATCTCGCCCTTCTCGATGACCTCCCCGTAGAAGGTCCCCTTCATTTCAACGGCGGTAAAAATCTCCCTGCCCAGATCCCGCAGATCTTCAGGGAGCCCATCGATCAGGTTGTTGTAGATGGTAACCTTCTTACCTGCGAGCTGGGGGTGCCACTGCCGGATGAGCTTCAGGGGGATATTGATCAGTTCGATCGATTTGTTCTTCTCTATCTCCCGTCGAATGGCGACCAGCCCTTCGTCGATATCGAAAATCTCATCTACCTGCAATTCAAGCAACGCCATGGAGACCTTCCTCGGGACTCTCCCACTCATGACAAGATACAACAAACGATCGCGGTTGACAAATCAGCAGGCAGCTTGAAACGACGGGGACCGGCCGCGGTCACAGGGCGCCCCCCTGTCGGTCAGGACAGCAGCTGGAGCTGATGGATTACAAACTGCCGAATGTCCCGAGGGGCGGGCCGGTCACGCAGCACGTCCCCCGCTTCGAGAAGGGGCTGAAGCAGATCGTTCAGCGCCTCGCCGCAGCCGCAGCGGTCTGTGGGGTCCGACAGCGCCAGGATCCGTCGCCGACTGCATGCCGGACACTGAACTAGGCGCTTCGCACCGGACCATTTCCCCCGCTTGGCCAGCGGTGTCCCGTCCACTTCGATGATGTCCATGGACAAGTCAATGACCGGCGCATTGCTGATGAACGTGCCGACGCCATAAGCATCGGCGACGGAATTGAGGTGGGTGATCGCCTCATCGTCCAACCCGCCGCTGACGAAGAGTTTCACGTCCCCGTGGCCCCGGAGGTTGAGTTCCCAGCGGACCTCGCGCAGAATCTCAAGCATCTCCCCCCGTCGGGAAGTGGGGGTGTCGAGCCGCACGGCAAAGAGATCTTTGCCCAGCGCCTCGGCGACCGAGAGAGCACCGAACTTCTCGTCGTCAAAGGTGTCGATCAGGGACACCCGCTTCACCTTGCGGCTGATCACTTCATGAAAGGCCTCGGTGGCCGCCACGGTGCCACCCATCACCAGCACCAGGGCATGGGGCATGGTGCCCACCGGTTCGGCACCGATCAACTCGGCACTCATGCCCACGGCGACACCATCGCATCCCCCGATATACGCGCTCCGCTCGATCATGGGCGCCACGGCCGGGTGCATCCGGCGTGCGCCGAAGCTGATAACGGCACGCTCACCGGCGGCCCGTCGGCACCGGGCGGCGCGCGTGGCGATTCCCGATGCCTGGCAGATCATGCCGAGAAGGGCCGTCTCAAAAAGAGCAAAGGCGGTGTACTCGCCCGCCACCTCCAGGACCGGCTCCAGAGGATAAAAGACGGTCCCTTCGTCCAGGGCGCGCACCGTCACCGGGAGACCGGACAGCAGGGAGACGCACTCTTGAATCCCCGCCAGCACGGCCCATCTCTGGTCCTCCGGAAATTTCTTGGCGATGAATTCGGCCCGAACCGGTTTGCGGACCCCTTTCTTCTTCAAGACCGCCACGGTCCGCTCAAAGTAAACGTCGGTGACCCGCCCCTGACGGATCTCCTCGTCCGTGGCGGTGTGGAATTTTTTCCGGTCCATGCTGCTCTCCCTTGCGGCCGCGTTTTTGTTCCGGCGGCGCTAGCGCACGGTGGCGCCCAGGACTGCTTCCATCTGTCGCAGGGCAAACTGATGACCTTCCGGATCCAGACCGGCCACCGAATCCTGAAACACCGTCACCTCATAGCCTCGGGCGCGGGCGTCGGCGACGGTGTAGAGAACGCAGATGTTGGTGACCGTCCCCGTTACCTGAAGATGCGAAACACCCAAGGCGATCAAGGCCCCATCCAGTTCGCTCTGATAGAAGCCGGAGAATCGTTTCTTGTTGATCACCAGATCCCCCGGCTCCGGGGCGAGGGCATCGATCACGGCAGCGCCGGGCGTTCCGGTCACGGCATGGGGCGGCCAGAGTTTGAACTCTTCGTCGTCGGGGTCGTGGGCATCGCAAACATAAATCACCGGATCGCGGGCCGCACGGGCTTTTCGGATGCGACGGGCCACCGCCGGCACGATCTTCTCGCCATCCGGAACCCACGTGGCAGAACCCTCGCGGATGAAATCGTTCAACATGTCGATCACGAGAAGTGCCGTTTTGGAGCCTGCCTGCATGGCATCTATCTCCTCATTCGGGCTCCTATTCGCGCCCGCGGCAACTCTGTTCAAAAGGCTGTCTCAAATATAGCACATCCTGCGAGAACCGCACTTCCGTTACGGTGCAACCACCGTCTCTGCACACGGTATAACACATTGAAATAATTCGCTTTTTCTTTAAAAGGACATGCCTTGACAGTCCCCAAGGCCGGGATTATATTTAAAGCGAACAATGAGACAAGGCGGTGGGGAACAGACCACCGCGAGAAAGGAAAGGTGATCAGTCATGAGAGGTTTGACGCGTTGGGATCCGTTCCGGGATCTGAGTCATCTGCACAGGGACGTGGACGAGCTCTTCAAAAGGTCCTTCGGGGAAATGAGGGGCTTCGGGCAGTGGTTCCGCGACATCGGTGAGTACCCGGAACTGGAGTGCTACACAAAGGACGACAAGTTCTACGTAAAGGCTGCTTTGCCGGGGATCGATCCGAAGGCGGTGGAGATCAACATCTCGGGTAACCGTCTGACCCTGAGAGGCGAGCGCAAGGAGGACAAGAACGTCGAGAAGGACAACTACATGCTGCGCGAGATGCGCCATGGTTCGTTCGAGAGAAGCCTCATGATCCCCGAGGGCGTAGACGGGGAGAAAGTGCATGCCTCCTTTGAGGATGGCATCCTGACCATCACGGCGCCGCTGAAGGAGGGGGTCCAGGCGAAAAAAATCCCCATCGAGGTATCCAAGAAGGGGATCAAGGCCGCCTGACAGCCTGAGAGTGGGTGCATGGTTGAACGGGGACAGCCTGAGGGTTGTCCCCGTTTTATTTACCGGTGGGGACTGGCTACGTCAAAAGAGATGCGTGCGGCATTGTGATGGATCAAGCCGTGCCTGGCCTCGGTACTGCATAAGCGTCCGGCGGGTGAAGGGCGCCCACGGAGGCGGTGTCTTGCCTCTTGAACCGGCTCCAACGGCCTTCGTGTCAGTCCGTCGGTTTTCTTGCAGCTACCAGCGGATAGCTTTTTATGTAGAACTGGTCATAGAGGAGCCCGCCAAATACGCCGAGAATAAGTTCGACGCCCCGAGGGATAACATTGCGCAATGAGGTGCCGTCAGCGACAAGTCTGCGCGCCGCAAAGCGCAGGCTTCTTCTGCGGAATTCCTTCCACGTCTGGGCCAGAGCCTCTAGGAGAACAATGTCTTTGAATCCAGTCCGCAGAAGCAGGTTTTCATAAGCAGAAGCATCCGAAGTGTGACGATTGGCCACCGGTGTCTGACGGCGGCCGACCAACGGGAACCTTCGAAACAGGATGTCCGACAGCACCATATATCCGCCCGGCTTCAAGACACGCAACGACTCCTGAAAGAACTTCTCGCGAGTGTTGAAATGGAATGCTGCCTCCACACAGATGATATGGTCGAACACCTCATCGTCAAATCCAAGGTTCGCTGCATCCATGCATAAACACGTGCACCCATGGGCCTTCTTCCTCACATGGGCCACTTGGCCCTCGGAGATGTTGATGGCTGAAATATTCGAAGGATAAAAATGATTTGCGAGTCGAGCGGTTGTGCCGCCTTGCCCGCACGCTACATCCAACACCCTTCCGTTCTTACTGGGAATAAACTCCAAGAGTCTGTCGACCAGATTATTGCAGGCTTCCGCTGCATTCTCGGTGGAGTCCAGCCAATATCCATAATTGGAGAAACCGCTGTTTCCAAAGAACTGCTCATGAAGAGGCGCGGCGAAACGTTTCTCGTAAGTTTCGATTAATTCCTGGTGAAGATTCATCGGGTTCCCTCCGTGCCCTGCCGGTGTCTAAGAATCAGCACAATCATGACCGCAACCATAGCTGGCGATACCTGGTCGTCTCTCCTGACGATGCAAGCAGCCTATGCGAAAAAGGGCCAAACACGATTCGACATCTCTTGAGAGTCGGTGGGCGCTGCGCAGCCAAACACCAGAAGACACCTCTCATCTGCCTCCTTAGCATCCCGCAAGAAAGTCGGGCGCCACCTCCTTTATTTTACTGAAGATCCCCCAAAAGCGCCAGACGTGTTTATCTGCGTTTTTTGTTGCCTGTCGTCATTCATCCTTGATGTTTCTCCTACAGCACAACCCGGAATAGAAGGATCGATACTGTGCCGTGGACAAGGGGCGGTTTCAGCATGGTTGCATTGGACCGTCAAGATCGCCTACGGTACGCTCGTGAACGATGGCGGGCCGCAAGACGAGGCGAACGCTGCTTACCCCATAAGGTTTCTGAGAACGGCGAGATTCTCCCGATCCATCTCGTCGTTGTCGCCCTTGGGGGTTTCGAGGATTTTGGGGATGCGGGTGAAGCGGGGGTCGTTCATGAGGCAGCGAAAGGCCTCCAGACCGATCTCACCATTGCCGATATGGGCGTGTCGATCGACGCGGCTTGCCAGAGTCTTCAGCGAATCGTTGACGTGGACACAGAGGATCTGCCGCACGTCAAACACCCTGAAGAGACGGTCCATGGTCTCGGCATAGCCCTCCGGCTCCCGGATGTCGTAGCCCGCAGCAAAAATGTGGCAGGTGTCGACACAGACCCCGAGGCGCTCCGGCTCGGCACACGCCTCGATCATCTCTTGAATCTGCTCGAAACGGTAGCCCAGGTTGGTTCCCTGCCCCGCCGTCGTCTCCATCAGAACTTTCACTTTGAAACCGCGGGTCTTTTCGTGGAGGTCATCCAGCGAGCGGACGATCTGCGCGAGACCCTCCGCTTCACCGGCCCCCATGTGCGCGCCGGGATGCATCACCAAGTAGGGAAGCGCCAACGCCTCCGCCCGCTCCATCTCGTCCAGAAGGGCCGCCTTGGAAGCCGCCAGTTTCTCGGGCTCCGGGGAAGCGATGTTGATGAGGTAGGCATCGTGGGCGACCGCCGGCTGAATGCCCGTCTCCCTGCGGGCCTTCTTGAACGCTTTGATGTCGTCTTCCGACAGCGGTTTGGCCCGCCACTGATTGGCATTCTTGGTGAAGAGCTGGATCGTCCGGCAGTTGAGGGCGGCGCCCCGTTCCAGCGCTTTCTGGACCCCGCCGGCGATGGACATGTGGGCGCCGATGAGAGGACCCCCTGCGCTGTTCGTGGATGGCATCTCCATACTCCCGGCTGGACAGTGAAATGCAGCGTGAAGGTGTTCTGTAGTTGGGTGTGCTGATAGAGGGCGGTGTGCTGGTCCCCGCTAGTCCCTAGTGATCCCCGCTAATCCCCATTAATCATAGAAAAGCGGTGCCTGTACGGGAAGCCGTTTCATGACCGATCGGTAGTCCGTTGTGCTCAGCACTCGCCCGCGCGCCACCCGGCGCAGGTCCCGCCGGATCTTTCGGGCGCGATTCAGGTTCGATTTGCCCGTGGGATCGAGCTTCATGCACTCGGCATTCTTGAACGAGACGAGAAGGTCGAGGATGGCGAGCCTGGACAACCGATGGTATTTCTCGATGTCCTGGAGCCCGAGAATCCATCGGGAGCGGGAGCCGATTTCACGCACGAGCCCCCGCCACTGCTTGAAGCGATGGATCTGCAGAATGCTGTTGAAGATCTTCTTGTTCACGTCGAAGGAAAAAAGCGTCCGGGTGACGACGTTCTCCATGAGCCCATCGTGCGACTCCTGAACGGCCTCACTGATCTTTCCGATCCGGCGCCAGTATTTCCGAGGCACGAGGCTATCGGCACGGATCTCCCAGTAGGCATGTCCCATGGATCGCCGGGAATACGCACTGATGATCTGGGAGGGGACGAAAAAGTTGTGGGCCACGGTATCGGCCGCAAGATGACTCAGGTATCCGAAGGCAAAGGACTTCTGGGCAACGGTTTCCGCCTCGGCGAGCAACCTGAGCCCGATACGCCAGTTGTGGCAGTGGTTTCGGTACGGAGTATATTTCTTGCCGACC
This sequence comes from uncultured Nitrospirota bacterium, assembly GCA_945786985.1. Taxonomy (GTDB): domain Bacteria; phylum CG2-30-53-67; class CG2-30-53-67; order CG2-30-53-67; family CG2-30-53-67; genus CALZGC01. Next base: position 15,301 of record CALZGC010000032.1, read on the forward strand.
GTGATGTCCGCGCTGATGCAGCCATAGAGGTAATCCTCGGGAAATCTGGCAAGAATGGACGCAACCAGGGGAGAGAGAGCGGAAACGTCCTTCAGAATCTCCAAACCGTAATACATGTGGGTGGCGGGGCCCCACGCATAGGCTTGGTCGGGAACAAACAAAAAGAGCAGCGTAAAGAGAACTGTCAACAGAGCAAGGAGCATATTTGCGTTTCAGAAGGCCCGCTTCAGCGGAACCGAATCAGTCGTCTTGACAAATGTCGTTCCCATGACTATAGCGCAAACAGGTCAGCCAATTCAAGCGAAATATTCATTACGTTGAATATGATAAGAATACACCTCTTTGTTTTTTCTTCTTTTCTTCACGAAACAATTCTTAATAATTATAAAACTCGCGCGGCCAACTCGGCCAGCTCCGATCGTTCACCCTTGAAGAGGGTCACGTGACCGGCCAGTGGCTCTCCCTTGAAGCGCTCTACCGCGTAGCTCAGCCCGTTGCTCGCCGCATCGACATAGGGGTTGTCTATCTGATAGGGGTCTCCCGTCAGGATCACCTTGGTTCCGCCGCCGGCCCGGGTGATCACAGTCTTGATCTCGTGGGGGGTCAGATTCTGGGCCTCATCGACGATCAGGTACTGCTGGGGAAGAGAGCGCCCCCGGATGTAGGTGAGCGCTTCCATCTGTAGCAATCCCATGCTCTGCAATTCGTGAAGATTACGCTTGATATCGTCCTGGCCGCCCGATGCAGCCAGCAGCAGCTCCATATTATCAAAGATGGGCTGCATCCAAGGCATCAGCTTCTCCTCGATATCGCCAGGCAGATAGCCCAGGTCCCGCCCCATGGGGAGAATCGGGCGGCAGGCCACCAGGCGTTTGTAAGTCCCCTGTTCCACGGTCTTTTCCAATCCGGCAGCCAGTGCAAGCAGGGTCTTTCCGGTGCCGGCGATCCCAACGAGGCTGACCAATCGGATCCGCTCGTCCATCAGAATGTCCATGGCATATTGCTGTTCCCGGTTCAGCGGGCGGATTCCCCAGACGCCGCCGCTGTAATCCTGCAGGGGAACCAGACTCTTTCGTGCGTGGTAATAACGGGCCAGCGCCGAATGCGATCCCGACGTCTGATCCTGCAGGTTCAGGAACTGGTTCGGGAAAAGCCCATCCGCCTCCCAGGGCAGTTCCTTGTCCTGATAGAAGCGGTCTATCACATCGGACGTTACCTCCTGGGTGGCCGCACCCGTGTAGAGTTCGCTGATCTCCACCCGCTGGGTCTTGTAATCCTCGGCCTGAATGCCGAAAGCGTTCGCCTTGACCCTCAGGTTGGTATCCTTGGAGATCATGATCACGTCCTGCTTCTGGTCGGCCTGCTTGAGGGCCAGCGCCACGGAGAGGATCCGGTTGTCCGCCTTGGAAATATGCAGCTCCGCAGGCAGCAGATCAAAGACCTTCTTTTCCACGTAAACCCGGAGGATCCCGCCATTCTTCAACTGAACGCCCTGGGAAAGCGCCTTGTTCTGCCTCATTTCGTCCAGCCTTCTCGAGACAAGCCGCGCGTTTCTCCCGGTTTCGTTCAGGTCCTTCTTGAAATTGTCCATCTCTTCGATGACCACCACCGGAATCACCACGTCGTTGTCGCCGAAGGCAAAAAGAGAATCGGGGTCGTAGAGCAGCACATTGGTGTCCAGCACATAGACCTTTCTCGACGAATCCCTGCCGCCGTTGCTCTTGCTCGCCATGATATCTGCTTTCCTTATCGGTTTTTCTCTGTTTATTTGAATGTAACTGCTCAGGTTGCTTCTATATTTTGCGCAGGACAAGGCGTGAGGAGCGCAAAACCGGAGGCGTATTTTTCATACGTTGAGGATTTGAGCACCGCAACAACGCAGTCATGCGGAAAAAGAGAGGTGACCTGAGTAGTTACGTTTGAATTTTATTATAACACAGAACATCTTATGTGCTAAACGCCCTCGCTGCGGAAAAACAGGCGGCACAACGGTCGCCCGGCCCCGAAAACCTTATATATCTGTTGACTTTTCAGGGCAGATATCCTATTTTTCACAGGTTGATTTTCAGGGGGGAGATATGCCGTCCAGGTCAATCCAGTTAGATCCGTGGAGGGATTGCATCGTTTTGAAAAAAATAGGGGGCCTTTTGCTCTGCCTCTGGGTTGTCTTGCCGATACCCGTCGTATTGGCCGTAGATTACGCTGACCCCCCCCGCATCTTTGAGACATATGATACGATCAGCGCCTCCACCGGCGGGACACTTCTGGACCTGGGGGACAATGAGGTCAGCGATCCCATCGCTCTTGGCTTTTCCATCAATTACTACGGCACCGAGTATACGACGGTCACTGTGAGCGCGAACGGAATGATCGGTTTCGACCCGGTCAATCTCGACACGGCCGCCCTGCCGCCGATCTTCCCCGATGCAGGCACACCCAACGCGGTGATCGCACCGCTTGCGAGCGATCTCGACCCGTCGGCCGGAGGCAGCATTTACACCCGCGCGGCGGGCGCCGCCGGTCAGCGTTATTTCGTCGTCGAATGGATCGGGGTGCCGGTCGCGGGCCAGGGGGGAAGCCGCAGTTTCGCGGTCGTGCTCTATGAAGACAACGGCGACATCCTCTTTCAGTATCGGACCCTGCGGGGCGGCGCAATCATCAACGACACGACAACGACGGTCGGCATCGAAAACCCGGACGGCTCCCTGGCGGTGACAACGCCGGCTTCAGGTATTGCCGAGGGCCGCTCGGTTCTCTTTTACGGCGCCGAGCCGGATACGGACAGCGACGGGATGCTCGACCGCTTCGAGAACTTCTTCGGCCTCGACCCCGAGACCGACGACAGCAGCGATGACGAGGACGGTGACGGCGTCAGCAATCTCGACGAATTCCAGCGGGGAACCCGGCCAACCCAGACCGACACCGACGGTGACGGTCTCTCCGACGGCGATGAAGAGACCCTCGGCACCGATCCTCTTGTCTCCGACACGGACAGCGACGGGATCCGGGAAGAGCGGGAGGACGCCAATCAGAACGGGCTGGTGGAGTCCGATGAAACCGATCCGGCCCTTGCGGATACGGACGGCGACGATTACAGCGATGCCGTGGAGTACACCTATGGGGATGGCTTCGGGGCCGACCCGCTCACCGCGGCCGCATCGCCGATGCTTGGATACACCGTGACCAGCGGGTCGATCCAAAGCGCGATCAACAGCGCCTCGGCCGGAGACATCCTTTATATGCCGCCGGGAGAGCATTCGGCTGACACGAGCCTGTCGGTGGACCGAGCCATTACCCTGATCGGTGCGGGCGCGGACCTGACCACTCTGGTACTGCCCGGCGGCATCAGCATCACCGGCGTGGACGGCTCGGTGCTGGCGGGTTTCACCATTCGAGAGAGCACCACCGCTCCGGCGATTCGAATTCAAGGCAGCGATAGTTCGCCCACCGAGGCCACCGTGGTGAAGGTCACCCTTGAAAACTGCAACGAAGGCGTCCTCATCAGCGGGGCCCCCACCAGTACGACAGAGACGACCGACGCGCTGCTCGACCAGGTCACTTTCCGGGTCAGCGAGGCCGCCCCCGTCGGTTACGGCATCCGCGTGGAAAATCTCTCCAACGCGGCGGATCAGGTGAGCATTCGGAACGCAACACTCTCCCTGACCGGCGGCGCTACCGTGATCATAGACAACAGCCGCGCCGTCACCGTCTCGGGAAGCACCCTCTCCAGCGCCAACGGTGCAGGATTACAGATCAGCGACGGCACCAACATCACCGTGGACAACAATGCCATCCGCTCCAACTTCGGGGACGGCGTTCAAGTGGGGGGCGCCAGCACCGGCATCAACCTGAACCGGAACACGGTCGACGGCAACAGCGGGCGGGGGATCCTCGTTGCCGATGCGGCGGAGGCAACGATCACCGACAATCTCATCACATCCAATGAGATCGGCATCGAGTCGACGTCGAGCGGCACCGTGACGAACTCGGGCAATTCGCTGAGCGGCAACACCACCGACTATGTGGGGTCCCTGAATCAGAACGAGAGCGCGGCGTCCGCCGTCGGCGCGACCTCCGCCGGCAAGCAGATCACAGAGGCTGCAGCGTGGATTGTTCAGGCGGCAGGCGGCACCGCAGCGGTCCTCGATCCGCCGCTGGTGTTGGTCGATCTCATCACCAGCGTCTTCGGGACGAGCGTCACCCTGCCGGCCGGTGCAATCAGTGCGGACACGCGCGTGACCATTTCCGAAACACGCGAGTCCCTACCGGCCCTTCCCATTGCCTTCGATTTTGCCATGCCGGTGGTCACCTTCGAACTGCAGGATGCCGACCTCACGGGCACCGCGACCATCACCCTGCCGGTACTGGCCAGCTTTGACACCGACCAGACCCGGGTCTTCCAACTCTCCGGCAACAGCTGGCAGGAGATCAAGGGGTGGACAAAACATGATCACGGGCAGACCGCCGTACACCAGCAAATCTCCTTTGAGACGCAGAGTCTCGGGACTTTCGCGCTGGTGCTCGACCTGCCCGTACTGGACCCCGGGGATCCGGGGGGGGGCGGCGGGTGCGCGCTCGCCAAGGGGCGTGTCACCGGGCCGACGCGATCGGCCGCCCTCGATGGGTTGCTCGGGCTTGTCCCGCTCCTCTATCTGATGCGGCGCAGAATCAGGCACGCAGCAAAAGGCCACCCGGCAGCCGGAGAGTGATACTTTGA
>CALZGC010000033.1 GCA_945786985.1 uncultured Nitrospirota bacterium
GCCGCCGACTCCGAATAGAAGCCCAAGTAGCCAGTCGGGAGATGTGGAGAGGGTCTCCGGCGCGGGCAGCAGGCTGTAGAAACCGACACCCGCCAGCGAGGCCGCGAAGGTCCCCATCAGGACCGCCCCGGCCACGGTGTGAACCGGCAGATGCAGCACACTGACACAGAAGGGGGCGATGATGGCGCCTCCTCCGATGCCGTAGACACCGCCGATGACTCCGACCACGAAGGAGGCGACAAAAACCACACCTGTTCGGAAGACGTACCGGACTCCCCGGAATTCATATTCCGTGCGCTTCCGGGAGGCCGAGATGGTGCGAACCACGGAGTTCCCCGCATCGGCCGCGCCGGCGCCGGCCCCGGTCGCACGCCGCTGACCGCCGTCAGTCCGCAGCACCTGAGCAACCAGCCGCGCCGCCACATAGAGAAGCACGCATCCCACAAAGAGCTTGAACCCACCGGGATCCGGCAGGAAATGGACCCGCAGGAAATAACCGACCAGAATTCCCGGAAGGGTCCCGAGAACAATGGTCCAGGTCAGAGGCCACACCATGCGTCCCTCTTTGATGAACCGGTAAAGACCGCTCGGGATGGCCACGATGTTGTAGACGAAATTCGTGGCACTGACGGACGGTGCCGTGTAGTGGAGAAGATCCATCTGAAAGGGAATAAGCAGGAAGGCACCCGAAACCCCTCCCATCGACGAAAATGCGGCGATGACCAGCGCCACGGCCGGCGGCAGGAGAATGGACGTCTCCACCCCCGAGACCGGAAAAAGGTAAGTGGGCAGCGTCATAGACTCTCGTGTAAATGGGTGTGTTAGCCCGGATATTGCATGAGTGATCGTCATGAGAGGCAGCAGAGGCGCCACAGGCAAGGCGCAGAAGATTTTCTGGCTGAAGACATATTGAAATGAAATATTTCGAAGTCAGAAAATTTTCTGTAACGCCGCATGTGGCAGACTGTACGGCCTTGTAATAGATTGACTCATGCCATATCCGGGCTAGGAATTTAACACGACCGGGCCGCAAAGGTCAAGAAATGCGGACTGGGGTGTTCGCCGTGCCTGGCGCCGAAACGATCAGGGGGCCGGCAACGGACGCAGCAGGAGATAAAGGGGCCGCTTCCGATATGGGTTATAGAGCGGATCGCCGATCAGAACCATCCGCCAGGAAAGATAGGGGCTGGTCATGGCGAAGACCTCGGCCAACGTGTAATGCCCGCTCATCAGGAGAGGAAAGAAAGCCGACGGCAGCGGAAAGGCTTGCAGATAAGGCTCCGCCACGGGACCGAGGGTGGCGATCACCCCGTCCTCGATCATTCGTTTGACCCAGTAGTTCCGCTTCGGGTCGCGCAGGGAGCGACACTCGGCGCTGGCCACATGGTATCCGACGGCCCCCCTCGCCCACTCGAAGGCATCCCGGTATTCGGCCAGGCTGTACCAGCCGCAGTAGAGGGCCGCTGCAGGCGCCTCGCCGGGCCCGAAGAGTTCTTTCCGGTTGTTCAGGTTGACCGGGATGAGGCTTTCTTGAAGCAGTTGCGCGGTTTTTCGGATATCCGCATCGAAACGGCCATAGGCCCCCTTTGCCGGATCGAGTCCCCGGGCATCCAGGTAGACTTGTCCGGTGAGCCCGTTCCTCTCAACCTCAACGGCCATCCGAAGGAGTGCTTCCGCATGGGCCGGCGTCGGCCCATCGAGTCGGCTGATCATGAGAGCCTTTGTGTCGTTCGGAGCCGAGGTCCGGCCCGATCGACAGTGGGGGTTCGGCTGCCACCCGTCGATTGGGTAGGGACCGGAGGCGACCAGGGCCAGCTCCGAATCTACCGCGGCGACGGTGTCGCTTCCGAGAAGCCGGGAAAGGGTCGCTTTCAGGCGCCGGCGCTCCGCTCTCAGCGCCCCCACATCCTGAGCCTCCCCTGCCCCCGCCTTCCTCTCGGACAGGGCCCCTTCGGTCATCGCCTCCAGTTCGACCTGCACGTGTCCAAGGCGCTCCCGATTCGCCTGGATCTCCTCATCCGAAGCCGCCGGAGGCCTGACCGCACCAATACGAAGGGGGATACCGTAGGTCGTCAGCAGGCAACGGATGCGGATGCCCCGTTTCCCGAGTGTTTCGATGGCCTGCCGCACGGGAGCTGCCAGCTGCTCCTCGTACGCCCTTCGTGTGATCTGCTCCGTGTTCGGGACCGACACGGTCGTCAGGTTCGCATCCGGCACCTTTCGCAGCCTCAAATAGATCTGCCCGAGGCGCATCGAGTCGTCGGACGCGCTGTTCACCACAACCAGGATCTGCTCCGGCAGAAGGGCTGTTTCCCCGAATATGGGGGCCGCCGCCACGAGCCAGAGAAAAGATAGCATCCCCAACAGGCGGCATTTATGAGAGAGCCTCTCGCGCATGGCCGCATTATACGAGCAGGGCCGCTGAATACCAAGCAGATTCGGGGCACGTCCCGGGGAGCCGGATCGGGCGAATTTAGGGGTCGCCAGATCCGCATTCTTCACTATATAATTATAGGAAATGTGACATGTAGGCTGACCTGGAGGTACGGTGATGATCTTGCAGCGGACAGCTGCCGCTGAAGTCGATCACCCGACGAAGATAGACTGAGAGACTGAGACCTCAGGAAACAAGATTACTCGGCAGAATCCACCAGAAAATATTTGTAATTAATAGCAATCTTTTCAGTCTATTACATTAAAGTGCTCACAATAAACATTAAGAAATTTACAAGGAAGAAACACCCAAGTCAGCCAATCCCTCAGAGGACCCCGAAGCAAGATGCGACCCAAACTGACCCGATATCTCCTTGAGAAAGGCTATGCCACCGAAGAGCAGTGCACCGAGGCGCTGCAGCGACAGGTGGTCTTCGGCGGCAAAATCGGCACCAACCTCCTGGAGCTTTTTCATGTAACCGAGGACCAACTTCTTGAGGCCCTGAGTGACACCCACCGGATCCCCATGGCCGATCCGAAACGCCTCGACAAGATCGATCCGAAACTGATCAAATCCTTTCCGGAGGAACTCGCCCGGAAACATGAGATGATTCCTTTCGAGGAGTCCCAGAGTCGGATTCATGTCGCCGTGACCGATCCGGCCGACATGGAGGGGATCGACCGTATCAGCTATCGCACCGGGAAGGTGGTCGTCCCGAGTATCACCACGGAATTGAAAATGGGGTTTTTGCTGGAGAAGTTTTACGGGATTCAGAGAGACCGGCGGTTTATTTCCGTGCCGGAAGAAGAGTCTCGACTCCGCGAGGAATGGATCAAGAAGAAGCAACGCAAGCTGACCGAACAGGGCCGCGCCGGAGAGATCGAATTGGGGCCAACTACGGAGACGACCCTGGCGGTGGCCGACGAGGCGCCCCTACTGATCGATCCCGCAGCCGACGCCACCCCGCCGTTGGATCTGACCAGTTTTGACGGCGCGTCCCGCAGTCTCTCGGAGGCTAACGACCGCGACGATATTGCCGGCACACTTCTGGCCTTCGCTGGTTTTCATCTGGAACGCTTGATCCTCTTCACGATCAAGGGAAAGACGGTTCACGGATGGAAGGGGGGTGGTATGTGGAAGAACCCGCAGCTCATCGACAGGATACGCTTCTCCCTCCCCGATCCGAACATCATCCGGGATGTGGCCTATAGACGCGAGACTCACCGGGGGCCTCTGGATGATATTATGATTCACCGAAAATTGATCCAGGTCCTCGGGGCGCCCTTCCCGCGGGAGATCGTGGCCTTTCCCTTGGCAATCCGCGACAAAGTATTCTGCGTGCTCTATGGAGACAACGCCATCAGCAACGATCCCATCGCACCGACAGAGCCCGTCCGCAGGATGGCCGTCAAGGCAGCCCTCTCCTTTGAGATTCTGATCCTCAAAGCCAAAATCGCCTTCTGCGCCTGATACACCAACCAGGTCAGCGGGTCAACGGTTCACCGAGTGGTTCCCCTGCATCAGTCTCCGGCACTTCTCATCCAGCGTTGCCAGAAGCTTGTCGTAAGAATCGGCGAAGGCCTGTACGCCTTCGTCCTGCAGCGTCTCGGTAATCGGGTAGAGTACGATGCCCAGCGCGGCAAGCCGGTGCTGCACATCGATGGCCTCTTCCAGCCCCTGGTCGAGCGTGGGGGCCGCTTTGCCGTGGTCCCGAAAGGCCGCCAGCGTTGCCGGGGGCACCGTGTTCACCGTGTCCGGACCGATCAGCTCACGCACGTAGTAGGTGTCGGGGTAGGCGGGATTCTTGGTACCCGTACTCCCCCAGAGGACCCGTTGAACATGGGCGCCGCGGTTTCGCAGCTCCACGAAGGGCGCCCCGTAGAAAATCTCCCGGAAACGCCGGTAGGCCAGCTTGGCATTGGAGATGGCGGCTTTCCCCCGCAGGGCCAGGGCCTCCGGCGTTCCGATGGCCTCCAGTTCCCGGTCCACGGCGGTGTCGACTCGACTGACAAAAAACGAGGCCACGGAGGCCACCCGGGTCGGGTCGGGGCAGCGCTCCAGGCCGGCGATATACGCGTCCGCCACGGCATCGTAGTGCGCGAGGGAAAACATGAGCGTGACATTGATGTTGATCCCCGCCGCGGTCAGCTCTTCGAAGGCCGAGACCCCTTCCCGTGTGGCGGGCACCTTGATCATCAGGTTCGGGCGGTCGATGCTTCCCCAGAGGTGCCGGACCCGGGCGATCGTCTTCTCCCGGTCGTGGGCAAGATGGGGCGAGACTTCCATGCTCACATATCCGTCGCTCCCCTCTGTGCGGTCATAGACCGGCCGGAGAATGTCTGCCGCCTGCCGGATGTCCGACACGGCCAGCCGCTCGAAGATCTCCTCCACACCAAGGTGCGGTTCGCCGGCCAAAAGAGACGCGAGAATCCCGTCGTAATCATCGTTTCCTTGAATGGCTTTTTCGAAGATGGATGGATTGCTGGTCACTCCCCGAATCCCATCCTCCTCTATCCATCTTTTCAGTTCCCCGTTCTCGAGCATCTGCCGGCGGATATAATCGAGCCAGATCGACTGCCCGTATTTGTTGATCTCTTTTAACCGGTTCATGTTTCCTTCTCCTGTTTAGCCCGGATATTGACTGAGGAAATCTATTACGAGGCCGGACTTGTCGCGGCGTAGCATTCTGCGAAGACGGATAGTCTGCCACATGCGGCGTTACAAAAGATCTTCTGACTTCGAAATATTTCAATATGTCTTCGCCCAGAAAATCTTCTGCGCCTTGCCTGTGGCGCCTCTACGGCCTCTCATGACGATCACTCAGTCAATATCCGGGCTCGGGCTCGGAGCCGTTTCGCAGCCCCGCTCCAACTCCCGCACCTTGGCGAGACGCCTTTCATGACGGTCTGCA
>CALZGC010000034.1 GCA_945786985.1 uncultured Nitrospirota bacterium
CGCTGTTCACCGGCATGTTCCCGGATTCCCAGCAGGTGCCGTATCTCTTTTTCTTTCTCCTTCAAGTAAGTCTCGGCAAAGACATCGACGATCTCAGGGTCCAGCTGGGCGCCGCTGACGTGAAAGATTTCCGTAAGCGCCTTGTCGTCGGACAGCCTCCTGCGGTAGGAGCGGTCGCTGGTCATGGCGTCAAAGGTGTCGGCCACCGCAATGATTCTGGCGTAAAGCGGAATGGCCCGCCCCTGCAGCCCCTGGGGGTATCCCTTCCCGTCAAAGCGCTCATGATGGTGCCGAATGGCCGGCAGCGAATCCTTGAGCTGCTCGATTGGTTTGAGAATCTGATATCCCAGCTCGGAATGATGCTTGACTTTCCGATACTCCTCGTCCGACAGTCTGCCCTGCTTGCAGAGGATCTCCTCGGGCACCCCGATCTTGCCGATGTCATGCAGGAGAGCCGCCCAGCTGAGGACCTCCCGCTCGCGCGCGTCCAGCCCCAGCCCCTTCGCCATCATGGCGCTCAGGGACTGCACCCGTTCGGAGTGCCCCCGGGTGTAGGCATCCTTGGCTTCAATGGAGGAGATGAGCACTTTGATGACATTCACCAGGAAGCTCTTGAGATCATGATAGAGCTGCGCATTGGTGGCGACAAAGGACATCTGATCCGCCAGGGAGAGAGCCAACCGGACGTCCCCCGTCTCGAAGAGATGGTTCGTCTTGATCAGGCAGAGATAGCCGGAGCAATCGCCCTTCAGCGTCACCGGAACGGCCAGCAGACCCACGGAACCTGAGAAGAGCGGGGCCAGTGCCGCATCGTCCCCGGTATCCTGAACAATCACGTGGGGCGTGAAACTCTCGTCGAGAGCCAGGCGCTCGAGAACAATGGCATCCATATGCCTGGCCCAGACTTTGTCCGTGAGCGCCAGGACACCACGCTCGGGCATGTTCGAGGCGATTTCCAGAATCCCCTTCTCCGGTATGGAGACCACCGCCAGATCATTGTCGAGGGTTGCGATGGATTCTTCCACGAAATAGCGGACCGCCTGGGGGGTGCTCTCCGACTGGCTCAGTTTCTTGCCCAGATCGTACACGAGGTTCAACTCTTCATATCGCCGGGACAACTCCTGCGTCATGGTGTCCAGCTCGAACTGGGTATAGAGCTGCTGCGCCATCGTCCGGGCCAGGGCACGGAGAAAGGCCGCCAGCGACTGCCTCTCGGTCTCGGCTTCGGAGCGGCAGAGTACCCATAACACGGCGATCAGACCCGAGGGACCCTGGATGGGAGCTCCGAGGAGGGCGGTGTCGCCCGGACAGTCGTCAAGCAGAATGTTCTCTTCTCCAGCGTGTTCTTCCAGTTCTTCGGGGGACTTCAGATAAAGCGCACCGGATTTCACCAGCGCGCGGGTCTCTTCCGAGGCGAAATCCCGGGACGCGTCGAGGAGGATTTCTCCGCCGAGACCCTGAACGAGCAGCGGAGACCGGAGCACGCGGGACGCCTCTGTCAGGAGTTCTTCAAAGGCGGTGAGATCGAGTCGGGCCGGCCCCGGTCGGTTCTTCACGGTTTTCATTAAACACCCCCGTTATTCGATGCACGGTTTCCGCTGCCCGCGCCGGGCTGCACCGTGTTGTCCGGGGAGAAATGCCCGTCGATGAGCGCCAGTATCTTCCGGGGGCTGAAGGGCTTCTCCACAAAGCAGGCATTCCTGAGCCGTTCCGCCCACTCACGGTTGGCCCGGTCGGCATCGGAGGTCACCACGATGGTAAAGACGGGCGGCTCCACGGGATACGCCTCCAGAAAGTGGCAGAGATCTCGGCCGCCCATGAGGGGCATGTTGATGTCCGTGATCAGCACGGCAGGGGAATCCTGCCCCAGCTTCTCGAGGGCTTCGACGCCGTTTGCGGCGGTGTCCACCTCGTAGCCGCCGAGTTCGAGCTTCATCTTCAGCACCCGAAGAATATAGGGCTCATCGTCCGCGATCAGAACCTTTCTCTTCTCCTCCACGGCAGCCTCCTTCGTCACCGGTTTGTGATCGGTTGACCCGGGTTCTCAGGCCATCCCTCATGCCCACTCGGGGCTACGGGTTCACCAGGGCACTGAACGTCCCTTCAAATCCTTTCAAACGGGGTTTTTCATCCATCGGCAAGCGCAGAGAAAAACAGGTCCCCTCTTCCAGCCGGCTGGTCACCTCAATTTCTCCATTGTGCAGCGCGACGATCTCTTTGCTCAAAGCCAGACCGAGACCGCTGCCCGTCTGGTGCCGGATTTCCTTGTTTGCCGATCGGTAGAACTTCTCGAAAATGCGGGGGAGCTCTTCCTCGGAGATGCCGTAGCCCGAATCCTCGATCTCGATCTTCATGCGCTCATCATCCTCGTCGACCCGAAAGACAACGTGACCGCCGGGGGGCGTGTATTTGATGGCGTTGCTGAGAATGTTGAGCACGGCTACCCGGAAAAGATCCTTGTCGACCAGAAGATCGGACAGTTTGTCGGGCAGTATGGCCTCCAGCCCGACCCCCTTGCTCACGGCCTGGGATTCAACGGATCTGATCACGTCTTCGAACAGCTCGCGCGACTTGAGAAGGTTTTTGCGGATCATAAGACTGCCCATCTCAATCTTGGAGATGTTGAGCAGGTTATCGATCAGACGCGCCAGCCGGTCGGTTTCACCACTGATGGTGTTGAAGAACTCCGCGCGGGTCTTCTCGTCGCTGATCTCGCCGTCCATCAGCAGTTCCACGTAGGACTTCATGGTGGTCAGCGGGGTCTTGAGCTCATGGGAAACATGGGCGATGAACTCGGCCTGATTCCTGTCGGTGAGCTTCTGGGCCGTCACATCCCGGACGACGATCATGCTGCCGAGGACATCGTCCCCAGCGTTTAAAAGCGGCAAATGGGTGGCCCGAAATACGTGCTCCCCGCCCGAGCTCTCGACGGACAACTCGACGACCTTTTCCGCGAAGTGGTCCCCCTGCGGTGTCTCTCGTTGCACCAGCGCAAGGATCTCCCCGTGATCCAGGCACTCCTCCAGCCCTTTGCCCAGCGCGGCCCCCCTGTCCAGACCGAGAAAACCCTCCATTTCACGATTCACGAGTATGATGTTTCTGGCGGAATTCGTCACCAGAATGGCGTCTTTCAGATTGTCAACGATCGATTCGATCCGGTCCTTCTCATAGGAGAGAATCCGGTTGGAGACCTCCACCTCGTCCAGGGCCACCTGCAAATTCTCGTAGCGATCGCTCACTTTTGACAGGACCCCATTGAAGCGCCGGACCACCTCTCCGACCTCTCCCCGTTCGCTGCACCGGATCTTTCTGATTTCATTCTTATCCAGCAGATCGGCCAACTCATCATTCCAGGCCGTGAGGGGACGCAGGAAGTTTCGCAGGAGGTAGTAGAAGATGGGCACCAGCAGAAAAACCAGCATGGCGACCACCGACAGGACGCGCCTGTCGTCTTTGGACAGCAGCGGGTTCGTGGCGGTGGAGAGCCCCACCCGGACGACCCATAGTTTTTCTCCGTTGTGGAAGACGGGGCGCGAAAATTCGTGCACCTCCGCCCCGATCCCCGGATCGTGATACGTCTGTTGCAGGGGGTTGTTGGAAGCGACGGCCCTTTGCCCGACCGCATCATCACGCCGTTCTCCAACGGCCGCCGCCTCGGTATGGGCCAGGACCTGGCCGGTTGTATCGGTAATCATCGCGTAGAGCAACCCAGTCTTCCCGCCCAGCAGATCGATGACCTCCACAAAGTCCCCCAGTTCGTCCAGGGCGTGCGATGTGCCCTCCCCCAGTTCCTTTTCCGTGTAGAGAGCCACCCAGTAGACGAGAGAGCGTCCGTCGTCCATGAGAGACTTGAGGTGCCTCTGCTGGGAGAGGGCCACAAACACGGAGAAGATGACGGCCAGGATGGCCAAGGAAACGCCGATCAGGATCAGCCCCATTCTCTGGGTCAATACTTCTTTGCGAAAAACGGGAGCATTCCTTTTGCTGAACAAGGCAACCACCTCTCGCTGAGGCCCTTTGGCGCGGGCAGGACGGGGATCACGGTCACGCAGTGCCCGGTTCGAAACGGCCTTTATGGACGATTTAGCGTCTTTTCTTAAATCTCTCTCTTCCCGTTTATCGGAAGGAATGACCAACTTCTTGAGCCTTGCGCGCGGTTTTCTGCCCAAAATCCTCTGTTTTGGCTGTTCCACCGACTGCGGGGGTCGACCCGCATCCGAGGCGCCCGCTCCACGCTGCGGAAACAGACAGAAACAAGGCGTTTATCCCATTCCACGGGGTGCTGGATGGAGGGGATCCGGGACGGGGCCGAAACAGGATGCCGGGGCGGCTGCGATGAGAAACAGGAAGGGAAATGAGCAATGGGCGGCCCTTATTGGGAGCCCTCGAGCCGGGGGTCCAGGGCGTCCCGGAGCCCCTCTCCGAGGAGGTTGTACCCCAGGGCGGTGATCAGGATGGCGAGACCGGGAAAGACAGAAAGCCAGTGAGCAAAATCGATGTACTTGTAGCCCGAGCCCAGGATGTTGCCCCAACTGGGCGTCGGCGGCTGCACCCCGAGCCCGAAGAAGCTCAGAGCCGACTCGGTCAGAATGGCGCCGGCGATCCCGAAGGTCGCGGAAACCAGAACCGGGGCCATGGCATTGGGGAGCAGGTGACGAAAAATGATGCGAAGATCGGAGGAGCCGAAAGCCCGGGCCGCCTGGACGTACTCCTGCTCCTTGAGCGAGAGGAACTCGGCCCGCACCAGGCGGGCCACCCCCATCCAGCCCGTCACCCCGATGACGATCATGATATTCATGAGACCGGGCTCCAGAATGGCGATCACGGCCAGAATCAGAAAGAACGTGGGAAAGCAGAGCATGATGTCGACAAAGCGCATGATGACGGCATCGATCCGTCCACCGTAATAGCCGGCCACCGCCCCGAAGAGAATCCCGATAAAGGTGGCGATCCCCACAGCCACGAACCCGACCAGCATGGAGATGCGCGCGCCGTAGATCATGCGGCTCATCACGTCCCGTCCAGACTCATCGGTCCCCATCCAGTGCTCCCAGCTGGGGGCGCTGAGGATATTGTTGACGTCGATCACGGCCGGATCGTACCGGCTGAGCACCGGGGCCAGCAGGGCCAGGGCGAAGAGGAGCAGAATGATCACCGAGCCGCTCACAGCGAGACGGTTTCTCCGGAAACGCCGCCCCACGATCTGCAGGTAGGATTCACTGGATCTCATTCACCGCCCTCCACCCGGATACGGGGGTCGACCAGAGCATACCCGATGTCGGCGATCATGTTTCCGATCAGCGTCAGCAGGGCCCCGATGACGAGAATCCCCATGACCACCGGAAAGTCCCGGGACCAGGTCGACTCCAGAAAGAGCTTCCCCATCCCGGGGATGGCAAAAATCTGCTCGAAGATGGCGCTGCCGCCGATGAGCCCCGGGATGGCCAGGCCGAGGATGGTGATGGTCGACATGAGCGCATTGCGCAGGGCATGCTTGTAAATCACCCGGTTCTCCGACAGCCCCTTGGCCCGCGCCGTTCGAATGTAGTCCTGACGGACCACTTCGAGCATGCTGGACCGCATGTAGCGGGAATAACCGGCCAACCCCCCGAAACTGCTGACAAAGATCGGCAGGATCAGGTGTTGGGCCCGGTCCCAGAAGAGCCCCCAGAATGAGAGCTGGTCGGCATGCATGGACTGCAGGCCGGAGATGGGAAGCCAGCCGAGATAGACGCCAAAGAAGATCATCAGGAGCAGGGCCAGCCAGAAGGTCGGCATGGCAAATCCCACAAAAACGAAGACCGTGGTGGCCTTGTCGAAGAGCGAGTACTGTTTCGTCGCCGAGATGATCCCGATCGGCACGGACACCATGAGAATGAGGAACATGGAGAGAACATTGATCAGAATCGTAATCGGGAGGGCGTCTAGTATTTTGCGAAGCACCTGTCGGCCGTCGGTAAAGGAGGTGCCGAGGTCCATTACGGCAAGACGGCGGACCCAATCCACATACTGGACATGCAGCGGCTTGTCCAGTCCGTAGATCCGCTTGAGATTCTCCCGGGCTTCGGCCGAGGCCTTCGGATTCATTTCGGTGATGGCATCCACCGGACTGCCGGGTGCCAAGTGTATGACAACAAAGGTGATGATGGTAATCCCGATGAGCATGGGCACCATCATGACAAGCCGTTTTGCCAGGTAAGCGAGCATTGGGTCTCCAGAAATAAGGCAGCCGCCCGCTGATCGCGCCGACGCCCGGGGGGGGCCGACAGACGCCAACGGCCCGAGGCACCCCCCTGCAGCGGCCGGCGTGTCGGCCAGCCCCGGGCAGCCTGCATCCTTGCCGGCCCTGTGCAGGTAACCTAACAGAAAATAATGCATTTGGACACAACTGTTCAAGAAAAAAATGTTTACAATTTCGGGAAGGCTGTGTTGAAATATACATAAATAGCATCCACACAGGAAGAGCCGAATTGCCCTAAACAACGATTGTCACAGAATTCCGTGGAGGTCTGTCTCGTGGCTGATCCAACATCGTCCCGACCGGTCTCACAAAACCTGAATGCCAAACTGCTGCGCTGGATCGCAGCGGTCGCGTCGGTCACGATTGCGGCCACGGTCCTGCCGCTTCTGTTCGCCCTTTCCCGTGATGGAACGGAACCGGATCTGTTTCATCTCCTGAAGCAGTCCATCCTCTGCGGCCTTGTCGCTCTGGCCGTCACGATTCCGGCGGCCGGCTGGTTTCTTGGGAAAAAGATCCTCCGGCCGCTGCGGGATGTCTCCATAGCGGCTGCCAAAGTCTCCGACGGCAACCTGGACATCTGGGAGGCCCACACGGAGCTTTACGAACTACAGGCAATCTCGGGGACAATGCAGACTATTGCGACCCACATCAAGACGCTGATCCGAAACATCGCCGGTACAACCAAGACCCTCTCGGAGATGGCGGAAACGATCAGTCGCAACTCCCGCAAGATGAGTCGCAGCGCCAGCCAGGAAGCGGAAGCCATGGAGACCGCGTACGCGTCCCTCAATGCCTTGAACCGGTCGACCCAGGCCATCGCCGGGGACACAGGCAGCCTCTTCGAGGCGGCCGAAAGAAGCTCCGACTCGGTGGCACGGATGCAGAACACCCATAACGAAGTCGACCGGCAAACCCAGGCTCTTTCCGAATCGGTGGAGGAGACATCTTCCTCCATCGCGGAGATGACGGCAACCATCCGCGAGATTTCCGGAGGGGTGGAGGGCCTGTCCAAATCCTCTGAGGAACTCGTCTCCACCCTCGTCGAGATGGATGTAAGTGTCCGGGAAGTCGCCAAGCACGCCAACGAATCGGTGCGGACCGCGGAACGGGTGGCGGTGAACGCGTCGGAGTCGGGCATGATGTCCGTTGCGGATACGATCAGCGGCATGGACGCCATCCAGGACGCCGTTGAAAAATCCGCGCGGAGCGTGAATAATCTCCATGGGCGCTCGGAAGACATCGGGCGCATGTTAACCGTCATACGGGAAGTATCGGAACAGACGGAACTGCTTTCGCTGAATGCATCCATCCTGGCCGCGCAGGCCGGCGAGAACGGCAAAGGGTTTTCCGTCGTGGCCAGTGAGATCAAGGCCCTGGCCGACCGAACCTCGGAGTCCACCAAGGAGATCGCCCGTGTCA
>CALZGC010000035.1 GCA_945786985.1 uncultured Nitrospirota bacterium
AGCGTCTCCTGCTCCGTCCGGTCTGTATCGAGTCCACCGGCATCGGCTGTTCTCGAAACGGGGCCGTTCAGCAACCTGTCGGGAGACCTGGTGTTCGTGCAGGGCGGCTGCTACGAGATGGGAGATGTCTTCGCAGAGGGGGTGCGGACGGAAGGGCCTGTTCACAAGGTGTGTGTGGACGATTATTACCTGGGACAATATGAAGTCACGCAGAAACAATGGATGGCGGTGATGGGGGACAACCCTGCCGTCTACAGCGATTGTGAGAACTGTCCCGTTGAAAGGGTCAGCTGGGACGATGCGCACGTATTCGTGCAGAAACTGAATGAAAAGACGGGGCTGAATTTCCGGCTGCCGACGGAAGCGGAATGGGAATACGCCTGCCGCGAGCGCGGCCGGAAGGTTCGCTTCGGGCACGGGAAGGACACGATCAGTCCCGACGAGGCCAATATCAACGGAAATCCGGGCTATCAAACATCCTATTCACAGCCTGGTGTCTATCGCAACCGGACCGTTGTGGTCGGAAGTTTCTCGCCCAACACGCTGAAGCTCTACGATATGACCGGCAATATCTTCGAGTGGGTGGAGGACGACTACGGAGTGGAGGCCTACAAACACCACGCAAAACGCAACCCCGTCTACAAGAATGGCGGCACTTACCGCGTCGCCCGAGGCGGTTGTTTCCGGGACGAGCCCGCACATGCCCGGTGCACTGTGCGAGCCAGCATTTCGACCGATTTCCGATGGCGCTATCTCGGTTTTCGGCTTGCCCACAGCAGATAAACTTGCCGAGAACGAAAATCCCCGAGACCCTTAGGGTGAACAAGGGCCCGTTTACCGGCGGGCCCTTCTTGCATGTTCGATCCACTTCTGGCTGGCAAAGCAACCATTCTGATCTTGAATTTCACTTGCTATTCCGCGCCTGGATTGATATGGAGTAGATGGAATGGCCGGCTGCGTCGAAGGTGCGCCGGCTGGGCGGGAAAAGACCACAAGGAGGGATGACATGCAGGTGCTGGTACTTTACTACTCGCGGAGCGGAAATACAAAGAAACTGGCGGAGGCCGTGGCAGAAGGGGTGGTCTCCACCGGGGTAGAGGTCGTTCTGAGAAGCACTGAGGAGGTGACCCAGGACGACTTCGTCAGCTCCGCCGGCGTGATTGTGGGCTCACCGGTCTACTTCGGTGTCATGGCCTCCGAGCTGAAACGGGTTTTTGATGATTTCGTCGGCGTGCGTAAGAAAATGGAAAACAAGGTGGGCGCGGCCTTCTCGACGGCGAACTATCCCCAGGGCGGCAATGAAACCACCCTCTTTTCCATCTTTCAGTGTATGCTGATTTACGGCATGATGGTCGTCGGCGACCCCATGAGTGCCACCGGCCATTACGGCGTCTCCTGCGTGGGAGCCCCGGATGAGAAGGCGTCGTCCAACGCTTCGAAGCTTGGGGCCCGCGTCGCGGAGCTGTGCCAGCGGCTGGGTGAGTCCGGATAGCAACTGCGGGAGTGATGGTATGAGCGGCCTTGGCGGCAAGACTCTTTTCATTACCGGGGCGAGCCGGGGCATCGGCAAGGCCATTGCGCTCCGGGCGGCCCGGGATGGTGCGAACATCGTCGTGGCGGCCAAGACGGTTGAAGCCCACCCCCGTCTGCCCGGGACGATTTACACGGCGGCACGGGAGATCGAGGACGCGGGGGGCAGGGCTCTGCCGTGCCGTGTGGACATCCGCTTCGAGGAAGAGGTGCGGGCCGCTGCTGAAAAGGCCGTTGCGGCCTTCGGCGGGATCGACATTCTGGTCAACAACGCAAGTGCCATCAGTTTGACGGGAACTCTCGACACCCCGATGAAGCTCTATGATTTGATGCACAACATCAACGCGCGCGGATCGTATCTCTGTGCACAGATCTGCCATCCGCACCTGAAACAGTCTGCCAACCCCCACATTCTAAACATCTCACCGCCGCTGAACATGGCCTCCCGATGGTTTCGCAACCACGCGGCCTATACGCTGGCCAAGTATGCCATGAGCGTCTGGGTGCTCGGCATGTCCGAGGAGTTCGCCGCGGAAG
The DNA here is from genome assembly GCA_945786985.1 of uncultured Nitrospirota bacterium. Lineage (GTDB taxonomy): Bacteria > CG2-30-53-67 > CG2-30-53-67 > CG2-30-53-67 > CG2-30-53-67 > CALZGC01. The sequence continues at coordinate 2,068 of CALZGC010000035.1, forward strand.
GGATTGCCGTGAACGCGCTCTGGCCGAGGACCACCATCGCCACCAGCGCCGTGCGCAACCTGCTGGGCGGCGAAGACATGGTCCGCGCCAGCCGCAAGCCTTTGATCATGGGAGACGCCGCATGGGCCGTCCTGACCCGGGGGAGTCGCAGCTGTACAGGCAATTTCTTCATCGACGAAGAGGTCCTGGCGGCTCAGGGAGTCACGGACTTCGAGCCTTACGCGGTCAGTCCCGGGGAGCCCCTCAACCAGGACCTGTTTCTCGATTGAGCCGCCGGAATGGGAGGCGGTCTTCCACCCGCGGCGAACCAAGCGGGATTTCTCTATTGACTCGCGTTTGAATTGCGGTAAGATATCCCTTCACTTCAGGGAGTTGCACGGACAAATAAGGAGGATGCTATCTCAGATGAGTGACGAGCCGAACAAAGTCATCTACTCCATGATTGGTGTGAGCAAGTATCATGACAAGAAGCCGATTCTGAAGGATATTTATCTCTCCTACTTCTATGGGGCGAAGATCGGTGTTCTCGGCCTGAACGGCTCCGGAAAGAGCTCCCTGCTGCGGATCCTGGCCGGCGTTGACAAGGACTTCGAGGGGGAGACCGTTCTGTCGCCGGGCCACAGCGTCGGTTTTCTCGAGCAGGAGCCGCAGCTGGATGCGGCCAAGACGGTGCGGGACATCGTTGAGGAAGGTGTCCAGGGGACGGTCGATCTGGTGCGCGAGTACAATGAGATCAACGCCAGATTCGCCGAGCCCATGCGGGAAGAGGAGATGAACGCTCTCATCGAGCGCCAGGGACAGGTTCAGGGGAAACTGGATGCCCTGGATGCGTGGGATCTCGACTCCCGGCTCGAAATGGCCATGGATGCTCTGCGGTGTCCGCCTGGAGAGACCCCGGTCTCGATTCTTTCGGGTGGGGAAAAGCGCCGCGTGGCTTTGTGCCGGCTGCTGCTTCAGAAGCCGGATATTCTGCTTCTCGATGAGCCGACCAACCACCTGGATGCCGAGTCAGTGGCCTGGCTCGAACACCATCTCCAACGTTATCCTGGCACCATCATTGCCGTCACCCACGACCGCTACTTCCTCGACAACGTGGCGGGGTGGATTCTTGAGCTGGACCGGGGGCGGGGGATCCCGTGGAAAGGGAACTATTCGTCCTGGCTGAAGCAGAAACAGACACGGCTCCAGCAGGAGGAGAAGAGCGAGAGCCAGCGGCAGAAGACGCTACAGCGGGAACTCGAATGGATCCGGATGTCCCCCAAGGGGCGGCACGCCAAGTCCAAGGCCCGCATCAACTCCTATGAAACGCTCCTGACCCAGGAGGCGGAGAAGCGGGACGGGGAACTGGAGATCTACATTCCGCCGGGCCCCCGGCTTGGGAAGGTGGTGATCGAAGCCGACGGCGTGCACAAAAACTACGGCGACCGCATCCTCGTGGATCAGATGACTTTTTCGCTCCCGCCGGGCGGCATCGTCGGGATTATCGGAGCTAACGGCGCGGGCAAGACCACGCTCTTTCGGATGGTCACCGGTGAGGAAAGGCCCGACGCGGGCACCATCCGCCTGGGGGAGACCGTCAAGCTGGCCTATGTCGATCAGAGCCGGGATGTCCTCGACGGGGAGAAGAACATCTGGGAGATGATCTCCGACGGGCAGGAGACCATCCGGCTGGGCAAGCGGGAGATCAACTCTCGAGCCTACGTGGCCCGCTTCAACTTCTCAGGCGGGGACCAGCAGAAAAAGGTGGGGATGCTCTCCGGGGGCGAGCGCAACCGGGTCCACCTCGCCCGCATGCTCAAGGAGGAGGCCAATGTGCTCC
>CALZGC010000036.1 GCA_945786985.1 uncultured Nitrospirota bacterium
GAAGAAGATGTCAAGCAGGGAAGAACCAAGCCTCAGGAAAAAGTGTTCAAAACTATTGGTAATCTTCTGGCCAAGAAACAAAGATGACGACAACATACAAAGTTCACTGGGCAAATGTTGCTGAGAAAGACTTGATTGGTATTGTCGAATTTATTGCAGAAGGCAACCTGACTAATGCCAGAGACGTGTTTGAGAAGATAAAAAAGAAATCATCCAGTCTTTGTCAATTTCCCGAAAGAGGACGTATTGTACCTGACTTGAAAGACCACGGCATAATACTCTATCGTGAACTCATCGTTGATCCTTGGCGAATAATATACAGGGTATCGGCCAAGAAGGTTTACGTCTTATCAGTCCTAGACGCACGTCAAAACGTGGAGGATATCCTCCTCAAAAGACTAATAGAATAAAGAAACTGCTCACCCATCACTGCACCAAACGCCAAAAGGTGTGGCGCTGGTGATCTCAAGCCGTTGGTTGCGACACGAAGTCGCCTCGGTGATTGTATTCAGGACCCTCTAAAGGCCCAGGCACCCGTTAGACTCTTGGACTCTAACGGGGCACGCCGACACATTACACATTTTGCCTGACAAGACATCGCGTGTAAACTTGGAGAGGTGCCTTTTAAGGCTGCTCTTTTGCATGGTCCACAACTTCTTGGGGGTCAGAAACCTCTAGAGGGCCCAGACCTACACATTCTACATACTTGTTTCCAACTTGAGTGGTTGGTTGACGAGAATGTCCAAATGCAGAATGCGTAGTTCCTCTAGAAGTTTCGACAGACACATTGCTCTTGCATGCAGATCGATCCCACAGTAATATTGGTGCTGCTGGGTGTAAAATCTCATGAGGCTCCCTCCTTTTTAATGGGATTAGAAGAATTTCGCCAAATTCATCAGATCCCGAAAGGCTACGGGGAGGGGGCCTTAATGAGTATCAAATCAAGGCAACGGACGTCAAACAGCTGCGCTGTTTGCCGCCGGTGGGCTTAGACGTTCGGCCGAAGAAGGGAGACGAATGACAAGGCCGGCTGTGTACCTGGAAACAAGCGTGGTTGGCTACGCGACCACGCGACCGAGCCGGCATCTGGTGGTCGCCGGGCACCAGCAGGTCACGTGGGAGTGGTATGCTCTCCGGGCGACTCGATACGAGCTGTTCATCTCACAACTCGTGGCCAGTGAGGCGTCCGGCGGCAACGAGGAGGCCGCGCAGGAGAGGGCAGCCTTCTTGCAGGGAATGCCTCGGCTCGGGGTCACGGACGCCGCGGGCGAGCTCGCCGCCAGGCTCGTGGAACGCGGGGCCGTGCCCCGGAAGGCAGCGGAGGACGCCCTCCACATTGCAATCGCCGCTGTCCATGGGGTAGACTATTCTCGTTCCATTTCAGAAGTTCTGATCGCACTTAACGGCACTCGCTATCGGATGCAATGTCATGCTTAAGTCCTTTCCCGCACAGATCGCCTCAGTAATCCGGAGCCGGCGCGGGCGTCGCAATATCCGCGTGTTGGCGAGTTTCTTTTTCGTTCTGGCGGTGATGATCACCGCCTATTCGATCACCTTCCACCTGCTAATGCTTCGGGAAGGTCAGGAGTTTTCCTGGATCACGGGCTTCTACTGGACGCTTACGGTCATGTCCACGCTTGGCTTCGGGGACATCACCTTCCACACGGATCTCGGCCGCCTCTTCTCGATCGTCGTGCTGCTCTCCGGCATGATCTACATGCTCGTCCTATTACCCTTCACGTTTATCGAGTTCTTCTACGAGCCGTGGATGAAGTCTCAGGCCGAGGCACGGGCGCCGCGCCAGCTTCTGGCAGAAACGCGCGGCCACGTACTGCTGACCAACCATGACTCGGTGACCAGCGCCCTGATCCGGCGCCTTGAGCAATACAAATATCCCTATGTAATGTTGGTGCCGAACGTCGACGACGCCCTGCACCTACACGATATGGGGCTGAACGTGATGGTCGGCGATCTGGACGATCCGGAAACCTGGACGAAGGCGCGCGTGAATACGGCCGCGTTGGTCGCGAGTACTGCCAGCGACGTCACGAACACAAACGTGGCCTTTACGGTCCGCGGACTCGCGAAGGATCTTCCCATCATCACGTCGGCGCTCGACGTAGCCTCGGTGGATATTCTCAAGCTCGCGGGCAGCAGCTATGTGCTGCGTCTGGATGAAATGATCGGCCAGTCGTTCGTACGGCGGACGCTGGGGGGCGACGCGAAGTCTCACGTGATCGGGAAGTTCGACGAATTACTGATCGCCGAAGCAACCGCGCACCGCACGCCGTTAGTAGGAAAGACGCTCCGAGAAAGCCAGCTGCGCCAAAATCTGGGCGTCACCGTGGTCGGTGTCTGGGAGCGTGGGCGCTTCGAGCCCGCGCGGGCCGAAACCGAGATCAACGACAACACGGTTCTCGTACTGGCCGGCTCGAAGGAACACATGTTCCGTTACGACGAATTTTTCACCATTTACAACGTCTCGGTGGAACCCGTGGTGATCCTGGGCGGCGGCCGTGTGGGACAAGCCACCGCCCGTGCTCTGGCGCGACGGAACGTGGACTATCGGATTGTCGAGCCACTTGCCGAGCTGATTCGTGATCCAGCGAAATACGTGGTCGGCAGCGCGGCTGACCTGGAAGTGCTTGAGCAAGCCGGCATCCGCGAGACGCACACGGTCATCATCACGCCCCACGATGACGACCTCAACGTGTACTTGACGATCTACTGCCGGCAGCTTCGTCCGGACGTCCAGATTCTGAGCCGCGCCACGCACGAACGGAACGTGGCGACGATGCATCGCGCCGGAGCGGACAGTGTGCTGTCCTACGCGTCGTTGGGCACAGGTGCGGTGATGAATCTGCTGCGGCGCAGCACGCTCTTGATGGTCGCGGAGGGGCTGTATTTGTTCAGGGTCCGGGTGCCGGGCAAGCTAGCCGGCCAAACCATCGCGAAGACCTCGATCCGCCAGGAAACGGGGTGCAGCGTCGTTGCCATCCGTACAGAACGGGGCATGGAGGTGGTCCCGAATCCCTCGGAAACCCTGCCGCCCGACGCCGACATCGTGCTGATCGGCACCGCTGAGGCGGAGGAACACTTCCTCAAACTCTACGCGAAAGGCAGCCTGACTTAAGGTTGTGCGGCCTATATCGGCCAGGAAGGCTATAAAGAGTGAACAAAAAGAATACCGAAGGAGAAGAAAATGAGAGATTATTACGATTTTTCAAAAATGAAAGGGCGCAAGAACCCTTACGTAAAGCACCTGAAGCAATCCGTCACTATGAGGCTTGACCGTGATACCGTTGACTATTTCAAATCAATGGCGACAGAGATGGGCATTCCTTATCAGAGTCTAATCAATCTTTATCTTCGTGATTGGGTTGTAAATAATCGTAAACTTAAGATGAAATGGGCTTCCCAAGCAGGGCCGAACTACTCTCTGGTGGGGACCGCCGAATAGCGCATTGTTTTTGGAATTTTCCGTCCCCAAGCTTTTCGTTCTTTTGATGTGTTGCGTTCGGCGGCCCCAAAGTTAAACCGTTCGGTGTTTTAGAACCAAAGTCACCCAAGGGACCTACAGCAATTGCGAGAAACCGATTATCGTGAATTAACTGGATATGTTGACTATGATCGGCCGAGCCTCAAGCGTGAAACGCTGACCAAACGACAGGAAATAGCATATTTTGAGAAACGCCTGAGTATAGTGCTGCTAAGACCATTGCAAGAGATTTACAGTAGTATTGAAAAAAACAAAAAGCGCAGCACCTTAGTTCTTTGTATGGGGCCTCGGATTATAAAGAGTTCCTTGATATGAAATACAAACTCCTGAAGGCACATGTCCATGTTGAGAGAATGAAAATGCTTGACGAAATGCGGTCGAGCAAACAAAGAGAGTTGGAGCTCAAAAAGTGCTTTAACGTTTTTTCATCAGCACAATCGACTATGCCACTGAAGGCGTTTGAAGCATCTACTGATGAATTGAGACACTGTTTGGTCAGTGCCCAGAATATCGTTTTGGAACTAGTTAATCATATGAACACATAACACTTTTAAGGCCCCCGCTTGTCAAGCCCCCCCGTTGGAAACGTCGGCCTATTGCTAAGTGTTCACAGCTGTTGGTAGTAGGGTGATCTATGCCGGCCGGAATGCTCCTATTTTGGGTTTCTAGACGGGGTAAACCCCGTTAGAGGGGGCCAATGGAGGCAGGTGCCGCTACCCCCGACTACCATCGCTCTTTACTCACCCCAAGGATCTGTGTTAAAAGTTCCCCCTATGGGTACATAAGAGTTGTGGGATCCGGAGGATGCCAGTGCTGCCATATATTGCCAGACGCCTTGTCATGTTGATTCCAGTGGTCCTCGGTGTGGTCACCCTGGTCTTCTTTCTGATACACATGATCCCCGGGGACCCTGTGGAGATCATGCTGGGGGAACAGGCGCAGGCCGCCGACAAGGAGACGCTGCGCCGCGAGCTGAAACTGGACCGGCCGATTGGGGAGCAGTATCTGGTTTATCTCTCCGGCCTTCCCCGGGCTGATTTGGGGCGCTCAATCCACTCCCGGGAGCCCGTGCTTCAAACGATTCTGAAGCGCTTCCCCGCGACCTTGATCCTGACCCTGGCCGCCATGATCGTGGCTGTGCTGATCGCGATTCCCATCGGCATCCTGTCGGCTGTGCGCCAGTACTCCCTGATGGACAACGTCTCCATGTTCGTAGCCCTGCTGGGAATTTCAATGCCCAATTTCTGGTTGGGCCCTTTGTTGATTCTCCTTTTTTCCATCCAGCTCGGCTGGCTGCCGGTCTCGGGGATGGGCGGCGCCCAGCACCTGATCCTCCCGGCCGTCACCCTCGGCACGGCGCTGGCTGCGATCCTGACCCGCATGACCCGATCCAGTGTGCTGGAAGTCATCCGGGAACAGTACATCGTCACCGCCCGCGCCAAGGGACTTCAGGAGAAGGTGGTTCTTTTCAAACACGCTTTCAAGAACGCCTTGATTCCGGTGATCACCATTCTGGGGCTTCAATTCGGCGCACTGCTCTCGGGGTCGATTATCACCGAGACGATTTTTTCCTGGCCCGGCATCGGGCGCCTCATGATTCAAGCGGTCAACCAGCGCGACTATCCCCTGGTTCAGGGATGCGTGCTGTTCATCTCCCTGTCTTACGTGCTGGTCAATCTGGCCACCGATCTCCTCTATGGTGCTGCGGACCCGCGGATCCGCATCGGCGTGAAGGAAGGTCATGAATAAACACCGGCTCGCCATGGCAGGCCTGGTCATTACCCTCGCGCTGGTCACCGCGGCGGCGCTGGCGCCCCTGCTCTCCCCCCATGACCCGGCGCTGCTTGATCTTCCGGGCAACCTGCAGGGCCCGTCCCTGTCGCATCCCCTCGGGCAGGACAAGCTGGGCCGGGATATCCTCAGCCGGATCATTTACGGCGCCCGGGTGTCGGTCAAGGTTGGCGTGGCCACGGTCAGTATTTCGCTCCTCGTTGGGCTTTGCATCGGCTCCCTGGCCGGCTATGCGGGACGATGGGTGGATGAGGTGATCATGCGGATCATCGATATCCTCATGGCCTTTCCGGGGATTTTGCTCGCCATTGCCATCACGGCCGTTCTGGGACCCTCGCTGAACCACGTGATCCTGGCCTTGTGCCTGACCGGCTGGGTCGGCTACGCCCGGATCATTCGGGGCCAGATTCTCTCGGAGCGGGAGCGGGAGTATGTGCAGGCGGCCCGGTCCATCGGGGCCGGCCCCGTGAGAATCCTGGGCCGGCATATCCTGCCGAACACGATGGCCCCCATCATTGTGGAGGCAACCTTCGGCATGGCGGGCGCTATTCTGGCGGAGGCGGGGCTCAGTTTTCTGGGCCTCGGCACCCAGCCGCCCACCGCCTCGTGGGGCGCCATGCTCAATGAGGGGAGCCACTTTCTGCTCATCGCCTCGCACCTGACCCTCTTCCCCGGCCTTGCGATCATGCTCGTGGTACTCGGTTTCAATTTCCTCGGGGACGGCCTGCGGGACTGGATGGATGTCCGCAGGAGCTAAATCTCCGCACTCCCCGGCTTTACGGGCTCCCGGTTCCAAGGTAGAATGGTGCGGAAATTGGGGGAAAGGAGGGTGAATGGCAACGACAATACCGTTTTCCGTATTCATGGGAAAAACAGCTTTGAATTACATCAGGCCTCTTTCGGGTCCACACGGTGGCATGCAAAAGGATGATAGCCCACACGATACTGTCTAGAACTATTCCTGATAGAGGCAGCCGTGCTGAAACGCATTTTTGACCCGAAAAGCATCGCCCTGATCGGGGCGAGCGAGAAAGAGGGCTCGGTGGGGCGGGCGGTTCTCGAGAACCTGCTGGCCAGCAGCGGCCGCCGCATCTTTGCGGTCAATCCCAACCATGAGCAGGCCCTCGGCGAACGCTGCTTTCTGTCCATCTCGAGTCTGCCCGATCCTGTGGATCTTGCGATTATTGCCACACCGGCGCCCTCGGTCCCGGACGTGGTGCAAGAGTGTGCCTGTTTCGGTGTTCGGGGAGGCATGATCCTCTCGGCCGGCTTCAAGGAAACGGGCGCCGAGGGCACCCGGCTCGAGCAGCAGATCGAGAAACTGCGCAGGATCTATCCCATCCGCATCATCGGGCCCAACTGCCTCGGGATGATCCGCCCCACCATCGGACTCAACGCTTCCTTCCTTAAGGTCACCCCGGAGAAAGGAAACATCGCGCTGGTCTCTCAGAGCGGCGCCCTGGGGAGCGCCTTGCTCGACTGGGCGGTCGGCGCCCACATCGGCTTCAGCATGTTCGCCTCCCTGGGGTCCATGATCGACATGGACTTCGGCGATCTCATCGATTTTCTCGGCCGGGACCCGGACACCCGGAGCATTATGCTCTACATGGAGAGCGTCGGCAACGCGAGGAAGCTCATGAGCGCGGCCCGGGGTTTTGCGCGCAACAAGCCGATCATCGTGGTGAAACCGGGCAAGTACGCGGAGAGTGCACGGGCCGCCCGCTCTCACACAGGTGCCATGGCCGGGGATGATCAGGTGTACCGGGCGGCTTTCCGGCGGGCCGGCATGGTCCGGGTCAACCAGGTATCCGATCTTTTCAATGCGTCCGAGGTGCTCCAGTCCAAACGCCTGCCCCAGGGCAGACATCTCGCCATTGTGACCAATGCCGGCGGGATCGGTGTCATCGCCACGGACGCCCTGATCGAAATGGGCGGGAGGCTGGCCGAGTTCTCCGAGAAGAGCTTGGAAAGACTGAACACCGTGATGCCGCCGCACTGGAGCCGGGGCAATCCTGTCGATGTTCTCGGAGATTGCAGCGTTGAGAACTATCGGCAAGCCGCAGAGGTCTGCCTGTCGGACGAAGGGGTGAACGGCATTCTGGTGATCTACACCCCCCAGGGGGCGGCCAACTCGGAGGAGTTGGCGAAGGCCATGGTCGAGATCGCCAGACAGTCCCACAAACCGCTGATTGCCGTCTGGATGGGGGGCGAGCGGGCCCGGCTCGGTCGGCAGATCTTTCTTCGCAACAGCCTCCCCGCGTATGATACGCCGGAAGATGCGGTGCAGACCTATCTGCACATGGCGGCGTATGCACGAAATCTTGAGCTACTCTACGAAACGCCGGAGGAGTTGCCGGTGGACCAGGCACCGCCCAAACACCATCTGAAAGCCTTCATCCGTCGGGCAGTCCGGGAAGGGCGCACCGTTCTCAATGAAAAGGAATCGAAGCGTTTCCTATCCAATTACGGCATTCCCGTCACGAGGATCCATGAGGCGGCAGACGCGGAGGGAGCCCTGGCTGCTGCCCGGGAGACCGGCTATCCCGTGGTGCTCAAAATCGTCTCGCCCGACATCACCCACAAGAGCGATGTGGGCGGTGTCGCCACGGCCATCTGCTCCGACGAAGCCCTGCGCCGTGAATACGAGGCGCTCCTGCAGCGGGTGCAGCAGACCAGCCCCGAGGCCCGGATTGCGGGAGTGAGCGTACAGCGCATGATGGAACGGATCGACTATGAACTGATTCTCGGGGCCAAGAAAGACAAGGATTTCGGCTCGGTCATCCTTTTCGGGATGGGCGGCATCGGCACGGAGCTTTTTCACGATTTCGCGGTGGGGCTTCCGCCGCTGAACCAGACGCTGGCCCGCCGACTGATGGAGGAGACCCGTGTCCATCGGATGCTTCAGGGGTTCCGGGGAAGACCGCCCGCGGACCTGCGGGAACTGGAGCAGATCCTTGTGCGCTTCTCGAACCTGGTGGTCGATTTTCCTGAAATCGCCGAGATGGACATCAACCCTCTGGCCATCTCCCAAGGGAAAGCCTGGGCCCTGGACGCCCGGATCGTGATCGATGAAGCCTCGCTGGATGCGGAGTCCCCCTACCCCCACTTGGTGATTACGCCCTATCCCAGCCGGTATGTGATGCCGTGGAAGTTATCCGACGGCCGGGAGGTGCTGCTGCGGCCGATCCGGCCCGAGGATGAACCCCTGGAGCGGGATATGCTGAGCACGCTCTCCGAAGAATCGCTGCGGGGCCGCTTCTTCCAGGTCATCCGGAAGATCCCGCACGAGATGCTCACCCGCTTCTGCAACATCGACTACGACCGCGAAATAGCCATTGTCGCGGAAATCCGGGAGCAAGATCAGCGGCGGTTCATCGGCATCGGACGGCTCATCATGGATCCCGATTTCAGGAACAGCGAATTCGCGGTGGTCGTGCATGACGAGTATCAGGGAACGGGGCTGGGATACAAACTGATCGATTCGCTCATCGGCATCGCCCAGGAGCGAAACCTGCAACATATCCACGGCGATGTCTTGTCCGAAAACAAAAGGATGCTGCGGGTCTGTGAGAAGCTCGGCTTCACCGCCGAGGGGGGTCCCGACGGCATCAGCCGACTGACGTTGCAGCTCAAATAGCGGTCCCCGGGTCTGGACCGAATCGCATGTGAATCGCGTGTGAATTCATTGATGACGAAGCCGCATTGTCTGCTCCAGTCGGCGGCGGTCCGTCGACGGATCCCTGAGCTTACATCCCGTCAATCGTACGTCGGCCGCTTCCCTGTACGTGACCCGCTACGAAGCATGCCCTCCAGTAAAATCTTGACGAAAATTCGATTAAGCGGTTATTATTAATCAAGAAATCAACCAATTTACTGATGGCGTTATGAAATTGACACGAAGAGGTTTTGTCCGTTTTCAGGCCTTTCTGATGGGGGGCCTCTTTTCCGGCAAATACCGACCCGATCTCTGGGCTGGTTTAGAGTCGGGAAAGGACAAAGCGCAGCTCCGCCAGTGCCTGAAGGCTTTCACGCCCCGGAGGAATCCTGAGGCGTCCGCCTCGAAGACGGACCAGGGACTCCTTCTGACCCGTCCGACCTTGACGGGCAAGCAATCGCTCGCACTGAATGAAGTGGGCGGGCTCATCTGGGAACGATGCGACGGCACGACAAACCTCCAGGAAATCGTCGACAGCATTTTGCAGCAGTACCAGGTAGACGAAGAGACGTGCGTGACCGACACGATCCATCACCTCCAACGTTTGAAACATTACAGAATGATCCACATCGAGCCGAGTCAGGCCTCTTAGAGACACGTCCATGATGAATACCCCGGGAGACGGCGGAAAGCCGATCAAGAAGAAATACGTCAAGCCGATCATCGAAACCTTTGAGGCGACGCCCGACGGCCCCTTTCTGGCCGCCTCGTGCACACCGCTCTCGAATTGCTGGCCCGACTTGTGCTGGCCCATCTGGACCTGCATGCCCGATTTCTGCTGGCCGTGGGTCTGTCCGCCGTAAACGAACGTCTCGAGGACCCGAGACTGTCATGACCTCAGAATCATCTGACACCCATACACCGCGCCTCGATTATCTCTGGCTGGAACTGACGGCACGCTGCAATCTTCGCTGCATCCATTGCTATGGCGGCTTCGGAGAGGCGTCCGAGCAGGAAGAACTCTCCCTGCCTGAGGGCACGAGAGTCCTGCAGGAAGCTTATGACCTGGGGTGCCGGACGGTCCAGTTCACCGGCGGCGAGGCCCTCTTGCATCCATCCCTGATGGACTTCATCCGAACGGCGGGACAGATCGGTTTCAAATTCATCGAAGTCTTCTCCAACGCGACGCGTATCGGCGATCAGGAGATTCAGATTTTCCAGGAACACCAGGTCCGACTGGCCGTGTCGGTCTACTCCAATCAGGAACCCGTGCACGATGCGATCACCGGCGTACCCGGCAGCTTCCAGAGAACCGTTTCCGCTCTGGAACGCCTCAAGCATGCCGGCGTCCCGTTCCGCATCGCCGTGATCCTGATGCGTCAGAACCAGAATGCCCTCGAGGGCATGGCAGCATGGATCAAAGACAGAGGGGCCTACAATGCGTTTCGGGTGGATCCCATCCGGCCGGCAGGCCGCGGCGTCGACCCGACGCTTCAGCCGAACGAGCCGTCCCCATCTCCCCCATCGGGTCGTGCAGACGCCACCTTCTATCCGGGCCACGAGTTCCGGGCAGCGGGGTGCACCGCAACCTGCTGGAAGGGAAAGCTGGCCGTCACGGCGCGGGGCCAAGTCCTGCCGTGTATCTTTGCACGGGACCTGGTCTGCGGGGACCTCCAGAAAGACTTCCTGGAGACTGTGGTGACCAGTGACGCCGTCAAAGAACTCTGGTCCATCACATTGAACGACATCCCGGAATGCCGGGACTGCGCAGGACGCTCTCGCTGCGCGGACTGCCGTTACCTGGCCTTTGCAAACTCGGGGGATCTCTATGCCAAGAATCCGCGCTGCCGCAAGCCGGCCGTTGCCGAGCATCCGGACGGGCGGGAGGAGGCCCCCCGAGGCGAGTTCGCGGCGAGTCCTCCGATACGCTCGAGAGAGGTGGTCGCTCGGGAGATAGACGGGGAATTCCTTCTGTATCACCCGAAAACAAAACGAACCCATTTACTGAACCCCACCGCCTCGTTCCTCTGGCAACAGCTGGACGGACGGGCCTCTTTAGAGCACCTCTCCTGGCTCTTTCTTGAACATTTTGAGACCTCCCAAGTGCACATCCAGCAGGACCTCAAGGACGCGCTGTTCCAACTGTCGCAATACGAACTCATTGAATGGAAGGATGTACATGTTTGAGCAGGTACTTCCCGCCGCTGCACGTCCCGACTGCCCGGAAAGCAATCTATATGCGCATCACCGCCACTACTGCTTCTTTGAGACAGCAGTGCATATCTCCTCCAATCACGAGGATTTCTTTGGCCACTTCAACCTTTTATTCGGCGAGTTTCATACGACATCCGCGGAAGAACGCGGGCCTGCCTTCGCTGTCTGGATCAGCGATCTTCCGGACCAAGCCCCCGGGGAACACCGTCTTTATTGCAATGGGGAGCTGATCTACCGGACCTATGACTACCTCGACATCTTTCTTTTTCTCGAGTGGCAGATTTGCGGGCTCATTACCCGATCGGACCGATACCTGCTGGTACATGCCGGCCTGGTGGCGAAAGGAGGTAAGGGCATTCTGCTGTCGGGCCCGTCGGGAGCGGGAAAAACAACGCTCGTCGCGAGTCTGGTGCTGAGAGATTTCGACTATATCACGGACGAGATGGTGGTCGTCGACCCGACAGAAGCGGCCATCAGGCCGTTTCCCAGAACGCTCACCGTTGAGGCGGAGGCCCTGTCGAGCTCTCCGGACCTTCTGGATCGCCTTCGGGAAAAGAGTCTCGGACAGAAGCGGCCGTTTTGGGGGAACCGATGGTTTCTGGACACAACGACCGGCGAAGGCATTTCTCAAATCAAGGCGGTCCTCTTCCCCGCCTATGAGCCGACACTCCACCCCGCCATGCAGGAACTCTCCCGCGCCCAAGGAGTCTTCGAACTCACGCAGAACACTTTCAACCTTTCTCGTTTTCAGGAGGGGGGGCTGGACCTGTTACTGGCCATTTGCCGAAACGCGCGATTTTACCGGTTACGAACTGCAAATCTGGACGAAACAATGCAGCTGGTGGAGCATAGGGTTTGGGGGGATCATGCATCGCATGCAGCCCGTTGACAGCCGCCAAACAATCCCTGCTAGAAGAACCCCAAAAAAAAGACAGGCACCTGATTAACAGGTGCCTGTCTTCAATTTAATTCCCGGCAGCGTCCTACTCTCCCACAGATTTGCAGTACCATCGGCGCTGGAGGGCTTAACTTCCGAGTTCGGGATGGGATCGGGTGGAACCCCTCCGCTATCGCCACCGAGAAAACATAAATGCTGAAATTGGCAAACAGAAAATTGGAAAAGGCAAAGGCTTCTGAAAGACTTTCGCTCTTACTATTTTCTATTTCCTATTTTCCATTTACTAGTTACTATTTCCTATTTTCTAATTTCCGCCTCTAGGTTGATTCAATTAAAAGCAAATAAAATGGTCAAGTCTCACGACCGATTAGTACTGGTTAGCTCAATCCCTCACAGGACTTACACACCCAGCCTATCAACCTTGTAGTCTTCAAGGGGTCTTCAGGGGCCCGAAGGCCCAGGGAGATCTTATCTTGAAGTGGGCTTCCCGCTTAGATGCTTTCAGCGGTTATCCCTTCCGAACGTAGCTACCCAGCTATGCCACTGGCGTGACAACTGGAACACCAGAGGTTCGTCCACTCCGGTCCTCTCGTACTAGGAGCAGCTCTCCTCAAATCTCCTACGCCCACGACAGATAGGGACCGAACTGTCTCACGACGTTCTAAACCCAACTCACGTACCGCTTTAATTGGCGAACAGCCAAACCCTTGGAACCTGCTTCAGCTCCAGGATGCGATGAGTCGACATCGAGGTGCCAAACCTCCTCGTCGATGTGAACTCTTGGAGGAGATAAGCCTGTTATCCCCGGCGTACCTTTTATCCGTTGAGCGACGGCCCTTCCATTCGGAACCGCCGGATCACTAAGACCTGGTTTCCCACCTGCTCGACTTGTAGGTCTCGCAGTCAAGCTCCCTTTTGCCTTTACACTCTACGGCTGATTTCCGACCAGCCTGAGGGGACCATCGCGCGCCTCCGTTACCTTTTGGGAGGCGACCGCCCCAGTCAAACTACCCACCAGACAATGTCCCTGACCCGGATAACGGGCCCAGGTTAGAACCCTAGACCAACAAGGGTGGTATTTCAAGATTGGCTCCACCGACACTGGCGTGCCAGTTTCACAGCCTCCCACCTATCCTACACATGATGACCCAAAATTCACTGCCAAGCTGTAGTAAAGGTGCACAGGGTCTTTCCGTCTTGCCGCGGGTAGCCGGCATTTGCACCGGCAATTCAATTTCACCGAGTCCCTGGTTGAGACAGCGCGGGAATCGTTACGCCATTCGTGCAGGTCGGAACTTACCCGACAAGGAATTTCGCTACCTTAGGACCGTTATAGTTACGGCCGCCGTTTACCGGGGCTTCGGTTCAGAGCTTCGTCTCGATTGCTCAAAACTAACCCCTCTCCTTAACCTTCCGGCACCGGGCAGGCGTCAGTCCCTATACATCGTCTTACGACTTCGCAGAGACCTGTGTTTTTAGTAAACAGTCGCTCCCGCCATTTTTTTGCAACTCTTTTCAGCTCCACGAGCAAGTCGCTTCACCTAATCAGAGCACTCCTTATCCCGAAGTTACGGAGTCATTTTGCAGAGTTCCTTAACCAGGGTTCACTCGAGCGCCTTAGGATTCTCACCCCACCTACCTGTGTCGGATTACGGTACGGTCACCAGATGAATTCACTTAGAGGTTTTTCTTGGCAGCATGGGCTCAATCACTTTGTGTCCGTCATGCGGACTCGTCATCACCTCTCGGAGTTTGGAATGGGATTCCGGATTTTCCTAAAATCCCCCCCTACGGGCTTAAACCCTGCAATCCAATCCAGGGCTGACCTACCCTTCTGCGTTACCCCATCGCTCAAGCACCCATCTAGTGGTACAGGAATATTAACCTGTTTCCCATCGCCTACGCCTTTCGACCTCGGCTTAGGGGCCGACTAACCCTACCATGATTACCATTGAATAGGAAACCTTAGGTTTTCGGCGTTCCGGTTTCTCACCGGAATTATCGTTACTCATACCTGCATAATCTCTTCCGTACGGTCCACCGGTCCTCACGGTCCGACTTCACCCCATACGGGATGCTCCCCTACCGATCCTGGTCTTCCGAGGAAGACCAAAATCCCGCAGCTTCGGTTATGAGCTTTAGCCCCGTTACATTTTCGGCGCAGGCTCACTCGACCAGTGAGCTATTACGCACTCTTTAAAGGGTGGCTGCTTCTAAGCCAACCTCCTGGCTGTCTGTGCATTCCCACATCCTTTTCCACTTAGCTCATGATTAGGGACCTTAGCTGGCGATCTGGGCTGTTTCCCTCTCGACTACGGACCTTATCACCCGCAGTCTGACTCCCATGATAGCAGTTGACGGCATTCGGAGTTTGGTTGGGGTTGGTAACCTGGTGGGGCCCCTAACCCATCCAGTGCTCTACCTCCGCCACTGAGTGTCATGAGGCTATACCTAAATATATTTCGGGGAGAACCAGCTATTACCGAGTTTGATTGGCCTTTCACCCCTACCCACAGCTCATCCAAGGTGTTTTCAACCACCACTGGTTCGGCCTTCCACGATGTGTTACCATCGCTTCAGCCTGGCCATGGGTAGATCACTCGGCTTCGGGTCTACTCCATGCAACTAGTCGCCCTATTAAGACTCGCTTTCGCTACGGCTCCGCTGACGCTTAACCTCGCTGCACAGAAGTAACTCGCAGGCTCATTATGCAAAAGGCACGCCGTCGCACTGGACAAACCGAAGTCCGTCCATAGTGCTTCGACACCTTGCAGACACACGGTTTCAGGTACTATTTCACTCCCCTCCCGGGGTACTTTTCACCTTTCCCTCACGGTACTTGTTCACTATCGGTCATCAAGGAGTATTTAGCCTTGGATGATGGTCCACCCAGATTCCCACAGGGTTTCACGTGTCCCGTGGTACTTGGGATACCTCTAGGGTGCCTCAGGATTTCAGCTACCGGACTGTCACCGTCTATGGTGCACCTTCCCAGGTGCTTCGCCTATCCATCAACAATCCCACGTTGAGGTCCCGCAACCCCGCACCAATGTCTTGGTACGGTTTAGGCTGTTCCCATTTCGCTCGCCGCTACTCCGGGAATCTCAATTGATTTCTCTTCCTCGGGGTACTTAGATGTTTCAGTTCCCCCGGTTCGCCTCTACCGCCTATGTATTCAGCGGCAGATGATCCCGCATAACCGGGACCGGGTTCTCCCATTCGGAAATCTCCGGGTCAAAGCCTGTTAGCGGCTCGCCGAAGCTTATCGCAGCTTACTACGTCCTTCATCGCCTCTTGATGCCAAGGCATCCACCGTGTGCCCTACATAACTTGACCATCTATTTGCTTTTAGGTCAATCTACCTAGTTTTCTCGGTGCTATTGTCTTTTCGTCTGTCAAAGAACGATCCAGGCTTACGGCCTGGTTGGAGTTCCTTTGTCAAGAACTCAGAGTTGAGAACCCCCGGTCGGGATTCCCAAGCCTGAGTACTCAACCCGGTATCTGGTGGAGGATAGCGGGATCGAACCGCTGACCTCCTGCGTGCAAGGCAGGCGCTCTCCCAGCTGAGCTAATCCCCCGTTCCGGAGGACAGCCGACCGATGACAGAGACCAGAAAGAGCGTCTTTCCGAATTGTCTGTCCTCTGTCCTCTGTCCTCTGTCCTCTGTCTTCTGACAATTGGTGGGCCTAGGTAGATTCGAACTACCGACCTCACGCTTATCAGGCGTGCGCTCTAACCAACTGAGCTATAGGCCCCTCCGTTTACCCGCTATGACCTATAGCCGTTCGGTCGTCCATTTCCACCGACCTTCCCGGTTGTCGACCGGGACGCTCTAACCAACTGAGCTATAGGCCCTTCCTCGTAATCGTAATGACCTATAACTGCTTGGCCGGCGGTGTCTTCCCGACCTTCCCGGTGATCGACCGGGACGCTCGTCCGGCTGAGCTACAGGCCCGGAACAATTATTAAGCCTATATCTCAGCCAGTCTGCTCTGTGGCTTTACCGGTGGGATATAGGCCCAGATGTAATCTTCGCCCTAGGCACCGCCCAGCCGGCCGCGCCTCGATGACTTGAATGCGCCCGATTGGAACGCTTTCTCCCCGCCCACTCCCCATTTCACGGGAGTCTTAATGCTCCGCAGGTGCCTGCGATCCCTATATCGGACCCTTTTCTCTTTGAATTCGTGTATCTTTTAGCCCGGCGAATATCAACCTGGGATGTTCAAAGAACCCGTTAAGGCTCTTGTGAACTCCTTAGAAAGGAGGTGATCCAGCCGCAGGTTCCCCTACGGCTACCTTGTTACGACTTCACCCCAGTCACTAATCATACCATCAGCACCTTCCTCCCTTGCGGGTTGGTCCAGCGATTTCCGGTACAGTCAGCTTCCATGGTGTGACGGGCGGTGTGTACAAGGCCCGGGAACGTATTCACCGAAGCGTGCTGATCTCCGATTACTAGCGATTCCAACTTCATGGAGTCGAGTTGCAGACTCCAATCCGAACTGAGACCGGCTTTCCAGATTGGCTCCACCTCGCGGCTTCGCTTCTTTTTGTACCGGCCATTGTAGCACGTGTGTAGCCCTGGACATAAGGGCCATGATGACTTGACGTCGTCCCCACCTTCCTCCGGTTTAACACCGGCAGTTTCCTTAGAGTTCCCAGCCGAACTGTTGGCAACTAAGGATAAGGGTTGCGCTCGTTGCGGGACTTAACCCAACAACTCACGACACGAGCTGACGACAGCCATGCAGCACCTATTCACTCTCCGGCCGAACCGAAAGCCTTCATCTCTGAAAGCCCCAAGAGGATAGTTAAGTGTGGGTA
>CALZGC010000037.1 GCA_945786985.1 uncultured Nitrospirota bacterium
AAATGGGGGAGAGGGAAGAATGGTGAACCGTTGGGACTCAGGCAATAAACTTCGAGGGCGTCCTTGTCGTTTCATAGAGTTTTATTACCCTCACGATCCTGATGAGAACCTTTTAGTTTAGCCCGGGCTAGCGCGAACGGTGCGTAAAGAGTCGGACCAGGTACCAGAGCATCAACGCCACCGACGCGAAGAGCTCCAGCGCGGCAGAGATGTAGCGGTCTGCCCCATAGCGGTGGATGACCTTCGATGTGTCGTAGAGGATCGCGGCCCCCGCATAACCGACCATGGCCACCGAGAAAAGGGGCCCCAGGCGGAAGCCGAAGAGCAGGGAGACCACGATCAGCCCCAGCGCCACCAGAGCCCCCCAGATCAGAAACGGGCGCAGAAAGGAGAAGTCCCGACGGGTGATGAAGGCCACCGCCGTAAGGGCCGCAAACCCCAGCACCGCCGCCGCGCCGGCACTGGCAATCACCCCGGGGGCCGCCCGGTCGGCCACGTACAGTAAGGGCACAAAAATCACGGCTTTGATCACGATGTATGCCAGGAGGGCGGCATACTGCCCTGTGCGAGATCGCAGGGTGTGCGCAAAGTGCGACGCAATCCAGGCGAGAATCATGTAGGCGCCCAGGACGAACAGCCAGTTGACCCGAAGCAGCGGGCGGGCAATCGCCTGGGCCAGTCCCGACTCAAAGAGCCAGACCTCCAGGAGAACAAAAAGAAGGGCCGCACCAAAAAGATGTCCGTATGTGCGCCCGAGAAAGACTGCTTGAGCGTCCAGCCCGCGCACCTGAACCGGGCGTGTAACCGTTCGTCCCATGAAATCCCTCCTGTAAGATTCGGCCCGGCTTCCTGCCTCACCACTACGAAACCCGGTCAGCCGCCCCAACTATACCATGCTTCACCGCAGAGCTCATCCCGCACCCCCGGCACGAAGGTGCAAGAAACCTTTCCGTATGGTGCCAGCTACGGGTACCAGATACAGGTACCAGGTACACGAAGAGACAGTTACAGTTGGGGAGAATGATGGAAGTTTACATCCACGCCCAAAGGACGTGGCTTTAGCCCTCCGTGCAAAGGGTTTCCCGTTCTGCACTTGTTTCAGAGTCCCACTTTAGAAAAGGGGGATATAGGGGGATTTGATTCGATCGTTTTAAATCCCCCCCAACCCCCCTTTGCCAAAGGGGGGAGAGACTCACCCCGCTGGTTGTATCGTGGCTCGTCATTCCGCATTCTCATACGAAATACATCTGACCACTTCAGGCAAAGCCACATAGACTCTATGACCCGGCCCGCAGGACCGGGTTTTTGCAAATTAATAAACTCACTCATAAACTAATTCGAATCTCGCAATGTGCGCTGGCGAGATCACTAAGTGTTGACGCCCCCATGGCCCGATTGGAGCAGTCAGACTGCCGAGGTTGTCCCGTTCTGGACAACACAGAAGGCTCAGCCGGCGTCTGATTACGTGTTTTTCCTTGGTATGTCTCTTGCAATGACAAAGGCATACCTATATGATGAGGCGGAAGTGATGACCCCATGGGAGGGGCCGTTCCCGGGTAAGTGGCGAGCCCCTGGGAAGGTCTCCCGGGAACGGGGTCTTTGCGGACCTGATGAAAAGAACCAAAGAGGAGACGTCCGCGATTCAAACGGCCGCAGAAGGGGGTGAGGCCCGGGACACAATCTAATCAGAAGTTGAAGTCTTACTGCAAGCTTGAAGAGACTCCACAGAGTTGGTTCCAGAACCATTGCGTTGCACACAGCGTGTTATACACAGCGTTGAAGATCATTGCGCCACGATCAGATTGGTGAATGGGGCTTGTGGCGGCCAGTGATGCGCAATGAATGCATCTGCCGTGTATATGATGATGCGCCTTTCTCATGAAAGGAGATCAATTCCATGGCGAACCAAAAAGACGAAAGGACGCCCGTTCTAAGAAGTGAAGATTGGTGGGCAACCTTCATCGGTTTAGGCATTTTGGGCCTGGCCTTCCTCGGCGTGCTTCCCCATGCCCCCAAAATCGGCACATGGACAAACCTGGGTGCCATCTTTCCCAAGGGCTGGAGCACCGCTGGCACCACCATTATCTTTCTTGCGACCATTGCAGTTCTGACGATGATTGGCGGGTATTTCATGAAGTATGACATCCGCCAGTATCTAAAGGGATTCGTCGTCGTTTTCGGTTTGACCTTTCTCGCGATGGTCATTTCCAAACAGGCCTTTATCAAGAAATGGGGCATCTCCTATGTGCTCTTCGGCCTGGTGTTCGGTCTGATTATCAGCAATTTCTTCAAAGTTCCCAAATGGCTCAAAGAGGGCGGGCAGACAGAGTTTTTCGTGAAGATCGGCCTTGTCTGTATGGGGGCGACCATTATGTTCTCGGTGGTCCTCAAGGCCGGAGCGGTCGGCGTCGCCCAGGCCTTGCTGGTCGCCACCACCGTCTGGTTCATGACCTTTTGGATCTGCCGGAAGTTCCAGGTATCGGAACGGTTCAGCGCCATTATCGCGACGGCCAATTCCATCTGCGGGGTCTCGGCGACCATTGCCGCCGGCGGCGCCCTTCAGGGCGATCCCAAGGAAGTCAGTTATATGGTCGCCTGGGTCCTGGTCTGTGCTGTGGTGCTCATTCTGATCATGCCGCCCATCGCGGTCTGGCTCAATCTGCCGAACAACATGGCCGGCGCCTGGCTTGGCGGGGTGATCGACAATACGGGCGCGGTGATTGCAGCCGGAGAAGTCGTCGGCGGCAAAGCCGCTGTCGATGCCGCGGCCATGGTCAAGATGGCCCAGAACATAATGATCGGTTTGGTGGCCTTCTTCTTGGCTCTCTGGGCGACCATGAGGCTCGATGTCAAGGAGCGGGGAGCGGTGGAAGCGCCAGCCCTCTCGGAAGTCTGGTACCGCTTTCCAAAGTTTGTCGTGGGGTTCCTGCTGGCGTCACTGGTTGTTTCCTTCCTGATCGAGCCGACCATGGGCAATGATGCCGCCAAGGCGGTGGGCAAAGCCTGCAAGAGTTATCGAAGCTGGTTCTTCGCCCTATGTTTCGTCTCCATCGGTCTGGAAACGAACTTCAAGGAACTCGTGACCGTCGGGGGAGGTCGACCGGCCATTGCCTACTGGCTCTCCCAGGCAGCCAACGCCGTCTGGACGTTATTTATCGTCTGGCTGCTCTGGTCGGGTACGTTCTTTGTGCCGCCTATACTGCCGGATTAGTTTCCGGATGGAAACGGCCCTTTTTCCGAGGAGCTTCGTTCTCCGCGGGCTTACTTCCTCGACGTACAATGAGTACGCCTCTAGTATGCCTCGGGGTAAACCCTTGTGCGGTCTTGCTCATCGAAAAAATTGCTCATTTCCAAATTGAAAAGTCCGATGATGACGAAGGTTTGTCCCGTAAATCATGCCCTGCCGGAGTTATCTTCCGGCAGGGCATGATTTGTCTTGACGGACGGAAGCAACGACAACTGATTTGTGGTAGACTGGGGCCGCTATGAATTGGTGAGGCGCTGTGTCAGCAGATCTGGATACCAAATATCAGTCTATCTTGTCCCATGAAGAAGCCCGGGCCCGAAGGATTTCCTACGCCGTGAACAAGTCGAAGCCCATATCGGTCTGGGAAGTGATGGTCCCTTTTATCTTTATTACTTCCTATTTGAAGATGAAGGAACTCCGAGAGATCTTTGCCAAGAATCTGATCTTTACCCGGAAATTAGGTCTCGATGGCGCCCTCGAAATGAGGAAGTCCGGAAAAACGCGGGAGCACGTCATGGCCTCGGTCGCAGAAAAGACCGAAAAACTCCTGACGGACGATACGCTGGGGATCTATTCCGACTCCATCCGCCAGGCACAGCACGACGAGGTGGCGTTCCTCCTTGACCATTACGGCAAGCTGCTGGATGCGGAGGGAATAGACTATGTGTCCCTTGTGAAGAATGCCTACAAGAGCAAGGACGCCGTGGTACGTTTCCAGCAGCGACTGAAGGAGAGCAAGGAAAAGGTCAATGAGGAAGCCCTGCAGCGCCTTGGCGACCAAGCGGACACGACCCTGCTTGATCGGATCGAGGCCGCCTTAGAGAGGGAAAGGACGGCGGAACTGAACCAAATCTTCGGCTAGCCCGGATATTCCACCCGGCAGCCATTCCTCCTTTATCCGTAACAAGCTGCACAGGCCTGTCGAAAGATCGCCTTTTTACTCATCGCCTTCTTCTACCCGAACGGCTGCGTTTTGCCATTTGACATAGACTGGGTTGAAGACAAAGGTGCTGGCAAAGGTGGTCAGCATGATAATGCTGAAGACCATGTCGCTCATGTGAAGATGAAGTTTGGTGCTGCTCCACGAGAAAAGCATCACCAAAAGGGAGAGTTCGATCAGGGCTTTGACCGCTCTTAACTGTGCCTTTTTAACGTGCGCGGTGCCCCAGATGACGACGCCAAATATCGCCAGGACCAGGATCCCGGGAGGACCCAGATAGGAGAAGAAGTAGTCGAAATGCACCCAGTCCACTTCACTGACCAGACGATAACCGATGAGGGTGATGAGTGCGTAACCAGTGTGCGTCAACAGGGGAAACCTGTCGATGAGGCGCACCATGATACCGGCGACCAACCGCATGAAGAGAATGCCGAGCATACCGCCCATAAGTACAACCCAGACCCGCTTGGAAATCCCCAGGGCGGCGAGAATGCTGTCGATGCTGAATGCAATATCCATCAGCTCTACCTTGAGGACAGTGCCCCAGAACCCTTTGCCGATGGCTTGCATATCAGCGTCTTCTTCCTCCTCGCCGATAAAAAAGTGCTCGAAGGCCAGCCACAGAAGGTAGCCTCCGCCGATGAGCTGCAGAGTCCAGAACTGGATCAGATACGTACCGAGGCCGATGGCAATGACCCGGAAGAAGTAGGCCCCGAATATTCCCGCGGTCAGTGCCCATTGCTGGATGGACATGGTGAAGGGTCCCAGCGTGTAGTCTTTGTCTTTCGGCAGATGACTGACCAGAATGGCCAGCACCAGAGCATTGTCAAAGGAAAGGAGGGCTTCGCTCAGGACCAGGTTGAGCATGATGAGCGCACCGGTGCCCGATAAGAGAAAGGAAAACTCCTCCCAGGAGAAGAAACGGAGGAAATTATTGTAAAGACCGGCAAGAAATTCCATCACGTCATCCTTGAGAAGATGGGGCCGTTATCCGGTCGGCACCGTAGCACCCGTGATCCGTGACCAATTTGTGAAGAAGGGTTTCGGTACCCATTGTCTCTGCAAAAGATGTACCAAGATTACATAGACGGGCACCGTCCATTCGGGCTGTAGATGGTGGTCCAAAGGGGGCGCGCTCTTCGCGTCGCTCTCCTCAAAGGACCGATCAGCCGACGCGTGGTAAGGGTCCGCCACCAGAAGCGAAGGGACCGCGCCGTTCAAAGGCTCCTGAAGAGTCACCCCATGGACGTTTACCACCCGAATGATATAATAGGTCTCCGTGGAACACAACAAAGGGAAATGAATGGGCGATGATTCCTTGATCAGCAATTCCTCTGCAAGAAGACGCTGGCGGCTGCTGCAGGTGGAATCATCTTTGGCCTGCAACCTCAGATGCGTCATGTGCCCGTGGTCGGAGACCCGCCACCGCCTGAGCCATCCCCAGCATATGAGCCAAGAGGTATGGTCGGCCCTTCGGCCCTATCTTCCCGAGATAAGCTCCGTTGATTTTACGGGGGGCGGCGAGCCGCTCCTGCAGCCGCGGCTGGTGGAGTGGGTTTCGGACGCCCATAAAGCCGGCTGTGAAACCGGTGTCTTGACCAATGGTCTCTTGCTGGACGCAGAAACCAGCGGTGCCCTGATAAGAGCCGGAATAGACTGGATCTGCGTTTCCATCGATGCTGCCACTGCCGACCTCTATGAGGAAATCAGGCAGGGCTCCGATTTTGAAAGAGTCGGTCAGAACCTGAGCACCCTCGTTGAGCTTCGCCGCGGCAGGCTCCCCAAGATCATGATGAATTTCGTACTCATGTCCATTAATGTTCATCATGTGGAGGATATCATCCGCCTGGCTGCCCGCCTCGGCGCCGATCAGGTGAATTTCAAACAATGTGACGTCATCCGGGGCGAGCAAGGCAAAGGACTTGGGCTTTTTTCCTCCCAGGAGACCCGGGGGGTACGGCGACTTATGCGAACGGTCGCGCAGGCCCGGAAACTAGCCAGAAAACTCAACATCAAGACCACCGCCTTCGCGTTCACGCCAGAGGAACTGCCGGTCTGCTCCCAGGATCCGCGGGACGCCGTCTTTATCAGGCATGATGGTTCCGTCGCTCCCTGCATCAATCTGGCCATTGGCGGTCCCACCACTTTTCTGGGCCGGGAGGTGATCATGCCGACGGTGCACTACGGCCGCTTGCCCGAGGACAATCTGCCAGATCTGTGGGAAGAAGAGACATGTCGATTTTACCGGGACCGTTTTCATCAGCGCGTTGAGCGCCATACAAGGGCCACCATGGAGAGTCTGGCCAAATCCTCATTCGGCAGGCAGCGCATTCTACAAACCGCCCGGGATGCCATGCCCGAAGCACCGGAGGGATGCAAGGTTTGTCACTATTTGTACGATATCTAGCCCCCATTCATATTATATAGGCTCATACATGAATGCGCATACAAAGTGGCATAACAAAACAGACCGGGGGGCACGGGCCCTCTGCTGACAAGACCCGGCCCCCCATACCTTAAACCTCTCCGGCAGTTAACGCCTTCCTCTATTTGCCGGCGCTGAGTTTCTCGATCATGGCTTCCAGTTTTTTAACCTTTTTCTCCAGCTTCTTGATCTTCTTGTTGGCCCCGGCGAAGTTCCAGTACTGCGGCCCGTTCGGAGCGTCAATGTTGCTGTCGGGATCGGATCCATAGACACGCCAGGAGTCATCCCAGTTGGCCGGGTCTTCGAACCCGAGGAGCCGGAACTGCAGATAGGTCATCGTGGAGCGGGTGCCCGTCTGACAATATCCGATGGTCCGTTTTTTCTTGTCGAGGGACCCGAAGTGCTTCATTGCGGCGTCAGGATCCAGATAAGCCACGGCCGCCATCTTGCCCGTTTTCTTGTTCGTCTCCTGCTTTAAAGTGTCGATGTGGGAAGCATTAATGGTGGTGTGCGGCACATGGCCTCCCCGAACGGCTCGAATATCCTTGCCGACATGTTCTTTGCCTGATCGTGAGTCCACCAGCTGGACATTCCCCTGCCCCCGGGCAATCGCGTTAATCTCGTCCATGGACGCCAGCCGACTCTTCATCACGTTGGCTTTGAAGGTCTTGGGTTCCTTCATGGTCGGCTCTTTGCCCAGGCGGTTTCCGCCCTTGCGCCACGCATCGAGCCCACCGTTCAAGAGATGGGCCTTGTCATGGCCCAGGTATTCCAGGACCCAGAAACCGACGGTCGCATCGGTGAGGGTTCCGAGCCCGTCGTAGTAGAAAACCACATGGGTGTCGTTACCGATACCGGCTTTGCCCAGCAGCTTTTCATATTTTGATGTATCTGTGAAGACTCTCGATGTGGGATCGCGCAGCACCTTTTTGCAACGGTTCCCGAAGCTGATGGCCCCTGGGATGTGCCCCTTGGCATAAGCCTTGAGATCACGACAATCCACGACGACCCAGTTTGGCTTGTCGACGTTGGCCTTCACCTGATCGGCGTCGACCAGCAGGTCCGGGTTCGCCCATCCTGCCGCCTGCGCCGGCCCTGCTAATGCGAGCAGGAAAACCGCCAGAATAGCAAATAGGGTGAGATTTCTGATGGCTCTTTGCATGGTCCTACCTCCTGTAATTTGGTTTGCGGGGAAATGGTTTTGAAGACAGCCCAACCGCCG
>CALZGC010000038.1 GCA_945786985.1 uncultured Nitrospirota bacterium
CACCCCGCAAGGATCAGGGCCGCCGCCGCCTGCCCCGCAAGCTTCAGTCCCGGCGGCGTGGAGCGGAAATCATCGACCAGTCCCGTCACCAGGATCAGGGTCCCGCCCAGAAGCAGTCCCGCGGTGACCTTGCCCCCCTCCCGGCGAAATTCGGGGAAGAGCCAATAGAGCGCAACCAGGACTGCCGCAAAACTGAGAAAGACCGCAACCCCGCCGAAGTAGGGGATATTGCGGGCATGGATCTTGCGGCCGCCCGGCCGGTCCACACACCCGACACGGGTCGCCAGTTTGCCCAGAAGCGGGGTCAGCGCCCACGAGAGGAGCAGGGTGGACAGAAAGATCAACAGATAAATACCGAAAGCGTACATCCCTTACCCGACCTTTTCGTGCTGGTTGTGTTTTTCCGTGATGACCTCCAGAGGCTTCACCCCCGGCGCGGCACATTTTTTCTTATCGGCATATAGATCGTACAACTTGACGATTTCTTCTACCATGGTGCGGGCATCAAACTTCTCTCCGATGTACTCTTGCGCGCGCGCGCCCATCCGCTCCAGCAGATCGCGATCCTCCAGGAGCCGCATCATGGCCGAGGCCAGCGCATCGGGATCCCCGGCCGGCACGAGAAATCCCGTCTCATTGTCAACCACCACATCAGGGATGCCGCCCACCCTGGAGGCCACCACCGGCTTGCTACAAGCCCCCGCCTCCAGGAGTACCCGGCCCATCCCCTCGTAGAAGGACGGGAGGATGCAGAAATCGCAGAGCCAGGTCAGCTCGGCCACCCGCGTCCGAAAGCCGGCAAAGACGACTGATGATTCGATCCCGAGCGTCCGGCTCTGCGCCTGCAACGCGCCGGCCAGCGGACCCTCCCCCACCACGAGCAGCTTCGCCCGGGGGAACGCCGCCAGGACCCGGACCATGGCCTCCAGGGCTACGGCGTGTCCTTTGCCCTCCCAGAGTTTGGAGACAAACCCGATGACCCGATCATCCTCACCGAGGCCCAGTTCCTGCCGCAATCCAGTCCGGTCGTATCTTTCGTACTGCTGGAACGCTGACAGATCGATGCCGCTGTAGATCTTGGAGTAGGCCGTGCGGGCCAGAATCCCCTCCCGGCGAGCCCACTCGATCATCGGCTCCGAGATGAAGATCGTGTGATCGGCCCACGAGGCCGCCATCCGCTCCAGTCGTCTGAAGAGAAAGCGCCGCCACCACGACTCGGCATCGTGGAACGCGAACCCGTGGACCGTATGGATGACCACGGGCGCTCCGGCCAGGCGTCCGGCCAGGCGTCCCAGGAACCCGGCCTTGGAATTGTGGGTATGGACGATGGCGATCTTCTCTTCCCGGATGATCCGGACCAGTTGCCGCAGGGCCAGAACATCCTTGACCGGATGAAGGGGCTGCACCATGTGCGGCACTTCGTACACCGTCATCCCGGCGCCGCGGACAATCTGGTTGAGCATGCCGCCCGGCGCGCAGGCCAGTGCCGTCTCGTAGCGCGCCCGGGGCGTGCGCTTCATGGTCAGAAAGGTATTGATGCCCGAGCCGCTGACCACGGGGAGCGTATGCACGTGCAGCACGCCAAGCGGCTTCATCGGCAGACCTCCAGCGTGGGCACCAGCCGTTGGGCCACCGTCCGGTAAACCTCCTCGACCGAGATGGCCCGCATACAGCGCCGGTCACGGCAGTCAAAGGCCGTGCAGGGACTGCAGTCAACGGGATGCTGCAGAACCGTGTGCCACCCCTCAAGGCCGTAAGGACCGTAGCGCCCCGGTTTGCCGGGACCAAAGAGCGCCACCACCGGCGTGTCCACCGCTGCGGCCAGATGCATGGGGCCGGTATCGTTGGTTACCATGAGATCGCACGTTTCCAGCAGGGCCGCCAGTTCGGTCAGAGTGAGTTTCCCCGCCAGGTCGAGCGCCTCTTCCCGGCGCGTCATCGCCCCCAGGATGCGATCGACCACGGGCCGATCCTCCGACCCCCCGGTGATCAGAATCCGGACCGAATGATTCTGCACGAGCCGATCGGCCAGTTCGGTAAAATGCGAGGCGGGCCAGCGCTTGTACAGAGCGTCGGCGCCGGGGTTGAGCACGATCCGGGGGACGCTGCACGCCGTCGGACCGAGGCCCGCGAGCCGCGAGGCCACCCGTGCACGGGCCTCGTCATCGACCCAGTAGGCCAGGCCGGCCGCCGGATCTTCGGCGCCGAGCAGCCGGACCACATCGAGATTGAGCGCCACCTCATGGTGTGCCGCCCAGGCCGGGTCCTCCCAGGAATCAAAGACGGACGCATCATAGAAGCCGCCCCGGTGATCGGTGTTTCGCCCCATGGCGGCTCCGGGGGCAATGACCCGACAGAGGAGGTGCACCTTGCGCGCGCCCGAACGGGAGAAGAGATGATAGAGATTGATCAGCAGATCATAGTGTTGTCTTCGAAGCCGCCGGAGCGTCCGCAACAGGGGGACCGTCTGCAACAAAGTAATCCGGTTGTGCATCCCCCGGGTGGGAAGGACATGCACGGTATCTACATAGGGGCAGCCCGCCAGCAGATCGGCACACTTGGGTGTCACCAGAAGATCGATCTGCGCCGCCGGAAACCGGTCGCGAAGCGCGCGCAGTGCGGGCACCGCCAGGATGAGATCGCCGATCCCCGCTGCCTTCACAACCAGGATGCGCGCCGGATTCTCCAGGGATCTGTTCCGCGCCATATCAGCCGACCCCGGTCAATGCCGGCGCTTCCACCGGGACCCGTTCCCGGTCCATGAACAGCCGGCACCATGTTTCAAATGCGAGAAGCGCCCAGAGCTGGTGCGTCCAGACCCGACTCCCGGCGATATGTTCCTGAAGGAGCCGCTCCACTTCGGCCCGCTTGAAGATCCCCCGCGCCGCGGCGCGCTCCGACAGGAGGGTGTCGTGCAGATAGGGTCGAAGCTCTCCCCGGAACCAGGCGCCGATGGGCACCATGAATCCCTGCTTCTTCTTCCGGAGAATCTCCGGCGGCAACACGTCTTTCACCATCTCCCGGAGGAGATACTTCAGGCGGAACTGTTTCATTTTGAGCGAGGTGGGAAGGCCCGCCGCGAACTCGATCAGTTTGTGATCGCAGAAGGGAACCCGAATCTCCAGTGAGTTTGCCATCCCGAGGGTATCACCCATCACGAGAAGATCGTCGGGAAGATAGGTCTGCAGGTCGACGCCGATGACGCGGGCAACATAGTCCGCACCCCCATTTTGCGCAAAAGGCTGCCGGTGGCACGTGGCGATGTCGACCTTCCCCAGAGCTTCACGGAACGCATCGTCATAGAGCGTCTGCCTGAATTGGGGGCCGCAGAAAGAAATCCACTGCAGATAGCGGTCGAAGGGATCGCTCAGCCCACCCGCTGCAAAACGCCGGATCCACCCGCCGATGTTTCGGCTCTTCGTGGTTTCGGGCACCCGGCTGAGCAGCGGCAGCAGCACGCGGCGCCGCACCCAGTGCGGCAGCGCGGCGTACGTCTCCGAGAGCCGGGCCCCCAGGTAGCGGGGATAGCCCGCAAAGACCTCATCGCCTCCGATGCCGCTCAGGGCCACGGTCACGTGCTTTCGGG
>CALZGC010000039.1 GCA_945786985.1 uncultured Nitrospirota bacterium
AAAATTGGTCGGGGCGAGAGGATTTGAACCTCCGACCCCTGCGTCCCGAACGCAGTGCTCTACCAGACTGAGCCACGCCCCGATCCCGTTCTTTACGTCCCGTCCTCCCGGGACACCGCACGAACCGACATTCTCTTGACGACATAGAATCCGCCCAGCAGAAGCACCATGAACAGGACGGAGAGAAGGTTGAAATACCGATCGATGAATCCGGTAATATAGTCTCCAAAAGCGGCAATGAGGCCCGCCACCAGAAAGAACCTGGCGCCGCGGCTCAGAAAGGATACTAAAAGGAATTTTATAAAGTCAATATAAAAAACCCCGGCGGAAAGGGTGAAGATCTTGTACGGCAGCGGGGTAAAACCGGCGATACCGATGGCCCAGGCTTCGTATTTCTGGAAGTAGTCATGGACCATCCGGATCTTCTGCTCCGAAACAAATCTTGTCAACAGGGGACGCCCCCCCTTCAGCCCAATCCCGTACCCGAAGGCGCCTCCGGCGGTTGAGCCGAGGGTGCAAATCAGCGCATAGAAGAGCGCCTGCTCCGGTGCATTGAGGACCATCACGATCAGGAGCAGATCCGGCGGGATGGGGAAGAAGGATGACTCCGCGAAGGCGAGCGCAAAGAGTGCCACGACCGCATTGTCGGACTGGGCCCACGAAACTGTCCAGGCCTTCAGGTCATGAATCCATTCCACCGGTTTCCCCCTCCCGGGCGGGGCTCTTCTTCTCCCAGCCGAACCGGCCGATGAGCGGCACGAACTGGCAGGCCGCCAGGTCGACGCGGTCGACCCCCGAGGGGCGCCGTATGACCTTAACCAGCCGCTGCGAGCGACTGTCCCCGAGGGGGATCACCATCCGCCCCCCTACCCGGAGTTGCGCTATCAGGTAGTCCGGCACACGGGGCGACATGGCCGAGACCACAATCGCTTCGAAGGGCCCCTGCTCGGGCCACCCGTAGGTGCCGTCACCAATCCGGAGCGCCACGTTGCTCAACCCCAGGCGATCCAATCTTCGCCAGGCGAGTTTGGAGAGCGGTGCGACCCGCTCCATGCTGAAGACGCGCTGTGCGAGATGCGCCAGCAGAGCGGTTTGATAACCTGAACCGCCGCCGATCTCCAGCACACGGTCTTTTTCAGACAATTCAAGAACCTGCAGAATGGCCGCCAGCGTGGACGGCTGGGAAATGGTCTGGCCGAAACCAATGGGAAGGGATGTATCCTCGTAGGCCCGGGACTGGAACGCCTCCTCCACAAAGAGGTGCCTCGGCACCGCGGCAAAGGCCGCCAGTATTCTCACGTCCCGAACCCCCGCCTTCGGGAGAATCCTTTCCACCAGTTTCTTCCGGGCTATTTCGGGGTGGCTGTACTGCACCATGATTCTGAAGGCACCGCCCTTTCATCCCTCGTTGTCGCACCCATCCTCCCAACCGGGACCGGGAGGCGGGCATTACGGCGGAGGCAGCCGGCCACCCAGACCGCGCGCCCCACCTGCCGCGGGTCATCCCGACAAGATGTCGGTAATCTCCTGCAACACGCCGTGATGGGTCATGTCGAGATGCAGCGGGGTGACCGAGACATAGCCCTGCTCAATGGCGTCGTAGTCGGTATCGACCTGGCTCTCCGGCACCACTTCTTCGCCGCCGATCCAGTAATAGGGGCGCCCTCGCGGGTCCGTCTTGGCCACGACGGGATCTTTGAAAGTACGCCGTCCCATGCGGGTGACCCGCACGCCCCGTATCCGCTCGGCCGGCATATTGGGGACGTTCACATTCAAAAGCGTATCGGGGGGCAACCCGTGGTTCGCGACCCGGGCTGTCAGATCGACCACCCGCTCGGCAGCTTCAGCGAAGCGCATGTTGCTGTTTCCCACAAGGGAAACAGCGATGGAAGGAATTCCCAGGAGGGCCCCCTCCATGGCAGCCGAGACCGTTCCCGAATAGGTGATGTTGTCGCCCAGGTTACCCCCGCGGTTGATCCCGGAGACGACGAGGGTCGGTTTTTCTTTCAGGATGCTGTGCACCGCGAGCGTCACACAATCGGTGGGGGTCCCGTTGACACTGTACACATCGGTGTCGAGGCTCTCGACGCGCAGCGGTTTGTGCAGGGTCAAGGCGTGCCCCACCGCGCTCCGTTCCCGATCGGGCGCCACCACCACCACACGGCCGAGGGTTCCGAGGGTCCGGGCCAGCGCCTGAATGCCATGGGCCGTCACCCCGTCATCGTTGGAAACAAGGATGAGCAACTGCGTTCTCCTTCGGACTCCCGTCCCCCCGCCAGCACAAATAAAAAAAGCCCCGAAAGGGCTCGGCAGAATCTGTTCCGCTTTACAAGTGAGAGCACCGATGGACGGGACGGGTTGGCGGGCTTTCCAAAAAACTGGTCGGGGCGAGAGGATTTGAACCTCCGACCACCTGAACCCCATTCAGGTACGCTACCAGACTGCGCTACGCCCCGCCAAAACATTCCAGCCACGCGGCCCCTGAAATATCGGGCCCGTCGCCTTTGGATCTTAATGAGTCCCCTGTTTGATGTCAAGGCTTTTCTCCCTTGATTGCCCCGGGCGTTTCTGATATGGTACGCGCTTCATCCTATTGGATTTCCCTGTCTCGACACCGGATCATCGCAGCAGAGGGATGCCCCATGATTCACCTGCTCGTCTCGCTCTCCCTGGGAACAGCCGTCTTCTTCGGCCTCTATTTCGTGACGCACTGGGGGTTCGCCCTGGCGGGCGCGCTCGTGACCATCATGGTCGCGAACTATTTCCTCGGACGGCGCGTGAACAAAGCCATCACGGCACTCATGGAGCAGGTGGCCGTTGACATCAAGACCGGGAAACTGGACCGCGCCATCCACTCTCTGGAAGGCGGGTTGAAATACAGCCGGTACCAGTTCTTTATCAAATCCCAACTTATGGCACAGATCGGCGTCATTCACTACATCAAGAAGGACTTCAACGCGGCCTTTTCGTTCCTGCAGCAGGGCTTTGCCCGGCACTGGGTCGCCCAGGGGATGCTGGGCGCCATTTACATGCGTCGGAAGGACCGGGAGAACATGGTGAAAACGTTCAACCGCGCGGTGCGATACAACCGCAAGGAAGGGCTGCTCTGGAACCTCTATGCCTACTGCCAGCTCCGGCTGGGTGAGCGCGACGCGGCCATTCAGACCCTGGTGCGGGCCTCCAAGAAACTGCCCAGCGATGAAAAAATCCGAAACAACCTGATTAATCTTCAGAACAACCGGAAAATCAAAATGAAGCACTACGGTGAGATGTGGCTGCAGTTTCACCTCGAGAAAATGCCCGGGGGCGTTGGCCGCCGCCCGCCCTTCCCCGCCTCCCAGCGGAAACGGATTATCCGCCGCTGACAGCCGTCACGCCTCTGTGCCTGCATTGCCGTTCTCCGCTCCCTCCCACATCAAGGCTTCAGGAAAACGCGCGCGCATATAGGCCTTCGTATACTCCTCGATTTCCCGCGCGGTGGAGAGCTGCAGGATCTGACGGGCCAGCCGTTTGGACTCCTCCACCGTTACTTCTCGCAGGACCCTTTTGACCCGGGGCACGGAAACAGGGTTCATACTGAAGTCCCTCAGGCCCAATCCCAGAAGGGCCGCCGCATACAGAGGCTCTCCCGCCACCTCCCCGCACATGGCGGCCGGAATGTCGGCAGCCTCCGCACCAGTCATGACGTTTCGAATCATCCGCATGATGGCCGGATGGAGGGGCTCATAGAGATAGGCCACATCCTCGTTCACTCGATCGATGGCCAGTGCATACTGGATCAGATCGTTGGTACCGATACTCAGAAAATCGGATTCCGCGGCGATCATGTCCACCACAATTGCGGCCGACGGGACTTCAATCATGGAGCCCAGGGGGATGTTCTCCTGAAATGGCACCCCCTCTTTGCGAAGCTCGTCACACACGCGGTAGAACATCTCCTTGGCCAGGCGCAGCTCCCGAAGGCCTGAGATCATGGGAAACATGATTTTGAGATTCCCGTACACACCGGCCCGGGCCAGCGCCCGCAGCTGCGTCCTGAACATTTTCGGATGGTGCAGACACAACCGAATGGCTCGCAGCCCCATGGACGGATTGCTTTCACCCGAA
Source organism: uncultured Nitrospirota bacterium (assembly GCA_945786985.1). Taxonomy (GTDB): domain Bacteria; phylum CG2-30-53-67; class CG2-30-53-67; order CG2-30-53-67; family CG2-30-53-67; genus CALZGC01. The sequence goes on from CALZGC010000039.1 coordinate 4,108, forward strand.
TAGGGGATATGACCAATGAGCTTGTCGCCTCCGAGATCGAGCGTCCGGATCGTCACCGGTTCCGGGTGGACCATCTCGATGACGCTCTTGTAAGCCTCGAGCTGTTCCGCTTCACTGGGAAGCTCCCGCCGCTTCAGATAAAGAAACTCCGTCCTGAAGAGCCCGACTCCATCGGCGCCGTGCTCCAGCACACCGCAGACATCGTCGGGGGTCTCGATGTTCGCCGACAGACGGAGCTTGCAACCATCCTTTGTTTCGGCCGGGAGCAAGGCCAGCTTATGAAGCTCCCGCTCGAAATAGATGAAACGCCTCTGTTTTTCCAGATAGCGGTTGAAGGTCTGGCTGTCCGGATGAACGATCACGATCCCACTGTCTCCGTCCAGAATCAGAGGATCCCCCGTCCGCACACGGGCGGTGATATGGCGCATGCCCACCACCGCAGGGATCTCCAGGGACCGGGCCATGATGACGGTGTGGCTCGTCTTGCCGCCCAGATCGGTGGCAAATCCCTTGACGTGCTGTCGGTCCATCTGGATCGTGTCGGCGGGCGTCAGATCGTGGGCCACCACAATGACATCCTCTTTCAGATCGGCCAGAGTGACCTGTTCGTGTCCCGCGAGGTTACGCAAAATCCGCTCCGCCACATGGACGACATCCGCTTGGCGCTCCTTGAGATAATCGTCCTCGATGGCATTGAAGATCGCTATGAACTTGTCCAGAACTTTCTTCAGGGCACCCTCCGCCATGATCCGCTCGTCCCGGATCACCCGTCGCGTCCCTTCGGTCAGCATGTCGTCTTTCAGCATCAGGATATGGCTGTCGAGAATGTAGCTGTGGGACTCGCCGATCCGATCACTGAACTGCTTTTTGACCGTTTCGAGCTGCTCGACGGAGCTGGCCAGGGCCTGATCAAAACGGAGAATTTCCGACGCCACGCTCTCTGCAGGGATCGTACGGGTCTGTACATCAACCCGTTCACGATTGAGCAGCCAGGCCTTGCCAATGACGATGCCCGGAGACGCCCCCATACCCTGTAGTCTCATTCACTCTTCTCCGAAATTGTCGTTCACCAGTTCGCTCAAGCTCTGAAGGGCCTGACTCTCGTCAGGCCCTTCGGCCTGAATGATCAACGTGGTGCCCTTGGCCGCAGCGAGCATCATGATTCCCATGATGCTCTTGCCATTCACTTCGAGCTGTTCCCGTTTTATGAGGATCTCCGATGCGAAGTTGTTGGCCATTTTGACAAACATGGCTGCGGAACGGGCGTGCATCCCCAGCTTGTTTTGAATGACCACTTCTACTTCCTGCATGCTTCGGATCACCACTTTCCGTCCGGATGGACACCAGAACATCTTCCAATTTAAAAAGAGAACCACCCTGTTTGTGCCAGAAGCTGCGATACCAGCAGCAGGGCCGCCGCCTGGAGCACAAGTGGCACCCCCTTGCGCTCAGCCTTCCAGAGCAGATACACCAGCATCACGAGCAAACCGAATAGACCGGCAAAAAAAACCGGCACCTCCGGTCTAACCTGGAGGGCCCACAGCGGAAGCAGGGCGCCGACCATGAAGAGTGTCAGGCCATTCATGCGATAGATTTTCCGCTGCAGATTGATGGTCTTCAGATACTGAATCAAATCCGCCCCGAAGGCGTAGCCGTTTCGGACACCCGCTACCCGAAGCCACAAGACAACGCCGTTGTAGCAGATCAGATAGACCAGGGGCGCCACCGATTCGCTGACGACCGCCAGCATCACCGCCATCAGACCGAGCAGCGGTCTCACACCTCCCCATACGAAGGAATCCCCCAGGGCGCCAAAGGCTCCCGTCAGACTGCTCTTGAAATTCTCCACATCCTCCACCGATCCCTGCCCCGAAACCAGCCCTTCTTCCAGACGAAGAACACCTCCGAGGATCATGCCGGCCATATAGGGATTGGTGTTGAACGACTTAAGATGGCGCGCCGCCACGTCCGGGACCGGGGCCGTTTGCGCTTCATCCTGCTTCAAGAGCGGCATCAGCGCATACCCGAAACCAACACCCTGAAAGTTTTCGTAGTTCCAGGCCGACTGAATGAACAAGCCTCTGCCCACAGCCCGCATGAGCGTTCGAAATGGCAGTGCTTTTCTTTCCATAACATGCTAAACGGACCGGAGCCGTTCCTCCACAAACACGGCGGGGACGGCCGCCATCAACAGCGCAGCCAAGGGGACCGTGCCGTCCAGACCAAACCCCAGAAAGACGCCCACCGACACTGCGGCACCTGCGATGGCAAACAGACGGCCCCGGGGATGGGACTTGCGCGTCAACAGCGACGCCACCCCCATGGCCGGAATCAGAAAGAAGAAAAGGCGCAAGCCCGGCAGCAACCCATGGGAAAGCAGGCCGTAGGCGGACCGCAGCGCCCCTGCAGACAGCCACAGAACAGCCAGCGTCACGCAGAAATAATAGAGATAAAAAACACCCACCCCCATCCAGACGGCACGGGCGACGCTCCGACCGAAGCTCCCTTCGGCACGGGCCACGTCTATGAGAAAAGCGTTCTGCTGCCGCACCCACCGATCGAGCACGGCCGCAGGCGACATGAGAAGCCCCACCCACAGGAAAACCCAGGCAATCCAGGCCACGTCCGGCGCGCCACGGCCCGGAGATGCGCCGAGTGCCAGGGCCGCGGTCAGAATCGCCGCAAGCGTCGCGTCTTTCGGAACATGCCCCCCCACCGGCAGACCCCGCAGCCAGAAAAGCTCCAGCACAGCCCCGATCAGCAGGCCGGTATGAAAATCTCCCATCACCAGACCGACGATCGGCGCCGCAACGATGGGCTGGGATATCATGAATTGGCCAAAGGCCAGCCGGTCCAGCCCGATGAGGCCTGCCAGCAGTGCCACCTGCAAGACTTCCAAGAACGGCATGGTCAGCCCCTCTGTCGGACGTTACCTCTGCCCATGGTCAGGAGAGTGCGGCGGTATTAGTGTGCGGATGTCCACGGGCGATTCCGCCGGTACCGGTTGCACTTCGATTTTCACCCCCTGCCCCAAAAGGAGTCGAAGGTATCGGAGGTCTCCCTCCGATGCGTTCACACCGCGTCCCAGAAACGTGGTGGGTCCCTCGGAATGGAGACCGCCGAGATTAAGGGACCCGAGCGAGAGACCCAAGCCCATCGCCGTCAGTACGGCGCCGGGGCCCCGGAAAAGCAGAATCCCCCTCTGGGCAGCGTACGCCCCCGCGCACCACCGCTGCACCGCCTCCCGGATCGGTACGATTTCGGTCCGAATTCCATAGGGTACAACCATCTCCATCACGCTGCACTGAAACTCGTTGGCTGCGGTCGCATCGTCTGCCACCACCACCACGTTGGGACGCAGATGATGAAACCACCCCTCCACCACCTGCCCGTGAATCAGACGATCATCAATCCGAAACAGAACAATTCCCATCCGGTTGCACCCTGGGGCGATGACCCCTCTGTAGATCCTCTCGATATGTGCGGCGCCGCGGCATCATGGTCTCGCTGAAGACGGCTGCCGGAGCAGTTGACCCGAAACGGCTTGCCTCTCCCCGGACGGCAGACCCTTACGGGACTTGCCCCTGCTGCTCCTTGAGCAGGGCACTGGCCACAATGATCCCCCGTTTTCCATAGGCTGCCAGCTGCCCGCACAGCTCGGCAGGCGACGTGCCCTCCCGGGCCGAAAGCCCCTTGATCAACATGGGCAGGTTGACACCGGTCATCACCTCCACACCGGGGCGGTCCAAAAAAGAGAGGCTGATGTTCGAGGGTGTTCCACCGAACATGTCCGCGAGGATGACAACACCGCCCCCGCCATCCGCCTCCTGTATGGCTGCATCAATCTCGGCCCGTGCCGCTTCAGCTGTTTTGGTAAAATCGACGGAGACTGACCGAAGCCCCTTCTGCGGACCGAGAATGCCCTCGACGCTGGCGCACAACTCCCGCCCTACCTCCGCATGTGTGACAATGACAAACCCTACCATTTCCTGTAAGCTCCTTTCCTCGAACCGTATCGGACGGCGGGCCGACGTCAGCCGCGCGAGATGTCCCGGTAACGGATGGACGTTTGGTAACCCTGGGCTTCCAGGTGTTCCTGCACCAGGTCGGCAATAACCACCGATCGGTGCCGTCCGCCCGTGCACCCGAATCCGAGGGTGAAATAGGACTTCCCTTCCCGAATATATCGCGGTACGAGATAATCAAGCAAGGCATGCAGACGTTTCAGATATTCCCGGGTTTCGTCCCGCTCCGCGACATATTTGATCACCTCCGGAGATCTTCCGGTTTGCTCCCGCAGCTGATCCACGAAATAGGGGTTCTTCAAAAACCGCACATCGAGAATCATGTCGGACTCGGAGACGATCCCGTATTTGAACCCGAAGGCCACCAAAAGAATGGCCATCTTACTTCCGCTGACTGTGCGGGCGAAGTGTTTTTTCAGAACTTCTCGCAGATCATGAACGGAAAAATCGGACGTATCCAGAATGATGTCCGCGTCTTCTTTCATCCCGGCCAGCATTTCGCGCTCCTGGGCAAGCCCCTCCTGCACGGACGCTTTGGCCAGCGGGTGCTTTCTGCGCGTTTCATTGAACCGCCGGATGAGCACAGCATCCGACGCTTCCAGAAAGAGCACCGTCAACGCAATGCCGCGATTCCTGATGACATCAAAGACCTCACTGTAGCTTTGAAGAAATTTCTTCTCCCGAATATCGACCCCCAGAGCCACCCGGTCGATTTCATTTCCGGGCTGCTCACAGAGCATGAGGAACTTGGGAATCAGATCGGTGGGCAGATTGTCCACACAAAAAAAACCCATGTCCTCAAAGTGACGGGCGGCCGTGCTCTTTCCGGAACCCGAGATTCCGGTGATGATCACTACACTAAGTTCCTGATTCATCACGATTCCGATCTATCTCCTCCATAAGTCTTTTCTCGAAACGGCGCGCCGCAAAATGACCCGTCGACTTCAGCAGGTGGTTCCGTGCAGCGACCTCGATGATCAGCGCCATGTTGCGCCCAGGAGTCACCGGCATTCGAAGGAATGGCTTCCGCACATCCATGATAGTGAATGTCTGCTCCTCCAAACCGAGTCGGTCGACGCTCTCCGAAGACGACCACTCGACAAGTTCGACAATCAGGTCAATCTCCCTGCGCTTCTGGATGCAAGAAACGCCATAGAGGTCCTGGATATTGATTACCCCCAGCCCCCGGATTTCCATGTGCTGGCGCGTCAGGTCGGGACTGCTGCCAATGAGCGTGTCTGGGCTCTTCTTCTTGATGCCCACCACATCATCCGCCACCAGTCTGTGACCCCGATCAATGAGATCCAGGGCTGCTTCACTCTTGCCGATGCCGCTCTTGCCCAGGATCAGAATGCCCACCCCGTAGACGTCGACCATAACTCCTGAGCGTGTCAGGCGGTGCGCGAGGGCATCTTCCAGATAGGCAGTGACCCATTTGATGGTGCGTGAGCTGAAATGGGGCGTGCGCAGGAGCGGAATGCGCTTGGCGTCACAGACCCGGACCAGTTCATCGGGGATCTCCAGGCCTTTGGTGACGATGAGACAGGGCACACCGCTTTCGCCGAAGGCCTCCAGCCTTCGAAGCCGCTCCTGCGGGTTCAGGGTCAGAAGATAGTTGATCTCGGTCTCACCGAGAAACTGAATCTTCGCCGCATCGATGTGATCGACGTAGCCGGTCAGAGCCAGGCTGGATTTTTGGATACGGGGCTTGCCAATCTGATTCGCCAGCCCCCCCTGCCCTCCAACCAGTTCCACCTGAAGCCTCTGCTGAGCGGCGTGGAAGAGCTCTTCGACTGATACGTCCCTCATAAAGAACCCCGCAGAGTAAACACTGCCCGATGAAGCAGGCCTGTTCGTGTCGACCGCGCTGTGGCGGTCCCGGTTTCAATAAGGAGGCATCCTGGGATGGAAAGAGACTCTCGAGACGGCGGCCGGCATGCCCATCGCCCGCGCACGGCGGCCTCACCGTCAAAGAAGCCATACCCGGAGGACAGGTTTCAAGGGCCGTACTGCTCATCCTCTTTGCAGATCTCGTTGTAGATCTCTTCGGCCGCCTCTTGTTGCTGAAGGCGTTCCCGGAAACTCCGATTTTTCAAGATTCTCGAGATTCTTGCGAGAGCTTTCAAATGGTCCCCGGGGGAGTCCTCGGGTGCGATGAGAACAAAGAAGATGTGCACCGGCTTTCCATCCATGGCATCAAAGTCGATCCCCGATCGCGACAGACCGAAAGAAAGAATCAAGTTATTGAGGCTCTTGAGCTTTCCGTGGGGTATGGCAATCCCATCACCGATGCCGGTGCTCCCGAGAGCTTCCCGGGCAAGTATCACTTCCAGAAACTCATGGCTGTCCCGAATCTTGCTGTTCCTGTGAAGAAGTGCTGAGAACTCATTGAGCACTTCCCGCTTGTTCTGGCCCTTCAGGTCGTGTAACACCAATTTGGGATCGAGAATATCCGTTAGCCTCATGGGTTGCCTCTTTCTATGGTCTGCCTCCGTTCCACCCCACCGCTGGATGGCGCCCCTGCACCCAGGTCCCCGGTCTCTGCACCGGGCGCCATGGGCCGCACCGGGCCCCACTTCTGTGACCGTTTTTTGATTACCTGATCATTCATGGACCGGCTCAATCAACCCCAGGTTGCCGTCCTTTCTCCGGTACAGGACATTCACCTGCTCCGTTCTCGAATCTGTGTAGACGATGAAATCCTTATCCAGAAGCGCCATTTGCATGGCGGCTTCATCCACGGACATCGGTTTGGCGGCATACTCGCGAGAGCGAATAATGCGAGGCGTGGCGCTCTCCTGACCGTCGCTCTCACTGACCCAGCGGGCACCGTCCTCCCCCATCCCGGTATCCGTGTTCAGGCCGGTCTTGCCCTTGCCGCTCCAGTGCTTGGCCTTGAATTTCCTGTACTGCTGTCCAATCCCCTCGATGGCCCGATCCACCGATTGATACATGTCTTTGGTCTCTTCGGAAACTTTGAAAATATGCCCGCCCACATTGCAAGACACTTCGGCTTTGTGCCGGTACTTCTCGACACAAAGCGTGACATGAACCTCCGTCTCCTTTTGGAAGTGACGCCGCAGTTTCTGCAGCTCCTTCTCCACATGCCCCCGAAGCCCGTCGGTCAGTTCCATATGCCGCGCCGTAATATGCACCTGCATCATTGGTCGCCCTCAAGCAAGAATGTCATCTCATCTCCGCTGCACCGGTTCACGGTTGCCGGGAGGGAGCGCGCCCGACAGATCTCTCTTCGAGCAACGCCGAGTGCGTGCAGCCGGGCGATGCACACAAATTCCTTGCCGGGTAGGTCTTGAACGGACAGGGCTGGCCGTAGAGTGTCAAGCATGGGTCCATTCGGCTCAGTGCAGGCCGACACTCCCTTTTTCATCTCGGGTTGCGGAGGGTTGATCGTCCGTCAGCGGCTCATGCGCTTTCGCTCAGTGGTAGAAAGGATATTCTGTTCGATTCGGTACTTGGTGACCGTCCGCCTCGCAATTGCAATCCCCTGGCCGTTGAGGATCTCCACGATCTTCTGGTCACTATAGGGCCTCTGGTGATCTTCCCCCATGATAATCTTGCGGATCCTTTCCTGCACGCTGATCGATGAAACGCTCCCATCGGCGCAACGAAGACCGCTGCAGAAAAAGTATTTCAGTTCAAAAATGCCGTGGGGAGTATGGACATATTTGTTCGTCGTCACCCGACTGATAGTGGACTCATGCATTTCGATGTCTTCCGCCACATCCCGAAGGACCATCGGCTTCAGGCAGGACGCCCCCTTTTCAAAGAACTCCCGCTGAAACTTCAGAATACTTTCCATGGTCCGGTAGATGGTCTTCTGGCGCTGCTCAATGCTGCGGATCAACCAGAGGGCCGACTTGAATTTGCTCTCCACATATTCCACCGTCTGTGAACTCAGCTGCTGCCGTTCCTTCAGCATCCTCCGGTAGAAGGACGACACCTTCAGCCGAGGCATCCCGTCATCATTGAGCAGAATGACCAAATCCTTGCCATCCCGCACCACGTATATATCGGGGACGATATAAACCGGATCCTCGCCACCGAAAGACCGGCCCGGTTTCGGCTCAAGGTTCTCGATTACTTTGGCCGCCATCGCCACGTCATCCACCGTGACGCCGAGCTTCTTGGCTATGGCCGTATGATCTTTTTTCTGCAGCAGCGGGAGATAGTCCTGAATGATGGCCACCACCAGATGGTTGTCTGCATCCAGCTGCTCAGCCTGAAGAATCAGGCACTCCTTCAGATCGCTTGCCGCCACCCCGGGGGGATCGAAATTCTGGACCAGCTTGAGCGCCTCGGCAACCTGATCGCCCGGGCGGCTCGTCATTTCCGACAGTTCATTGACAGACACGCGCAAATAGCCATCGTTATCCAGGTTTCCGATGACATGCTCCGCGATCGAGCGGATCTGATCATCGCTCCTGGAAAGACTCAGCTGCCAAATCAGATGGTCGCTGAGTGTGCCCTTTCGGGACAGGGTATTTTCATAGGACGGCATTTCGCCGTTGTCGGCATAAGGTTCGTAGGCCGAATAGCCCGAATCCATGGAATCATTCAGGTAACTGCGCCAGTCAAACTCCTCTTCCTGCTTTTTGGCGGTCTCTTCCGGGCCGTTCTCATCGTCGCCCAGGATCTGTTTCTCCTCTGCGGAGGCCTCCTGCAATTCCTCCTCCAGGACGGGATTCTCCACCAGTTCCTGGTGAATGCTCTGAATCAGTTCCAGTTTCGACAGCTGGAGCAGCTTGATCGCCTGCTGCAACTGGGGCGTCATGACGAGCTTCTGGCTCAGTTTCAGATTAAGTCGAGTATCCAGCTGCATTGTGGCCCTCACACGTGACGGCGCAACCTGCCCGATTCAGCAGGTGAAAGCTACGCAATTTCGAAATTCCTGCCCAGATAATGATGCCGGACCACCGGATCACGAATCACCTCATCCGGCGCTCCACTGGCCTGGATTTGACCTTTAATCATTATATACAAGCGATCCGCAATTTTCAACATTTCTCTAGCGTTATGGTCGGTGATCAACACACCGATCCCCCGCTTCTTCAGTTCTTGGATCATCCCTTCTATATCACTGACGGCGATCGGGTCAATCCCGGCAAAGGGCTCGTCGAGCAGAATGAAAGCCGGGGCGATCACGAGGGCCCGGGCAATCTCGACTCTTCGCCTTTCACCTCCCGAGAGGGTGTACGCTTTCTGGGTTCGCAAATGCGCAATCCCAAAATCCTGCAGCAGCGACTCCCGCCTTTCGCTCTTCTCAACGGCGGAGAGGGGAAGATTCTCCAGAACGGCACTCAGATTCTGTTCCACCGTCAATTTCTGAAAAACAGACGCCTCCTGCGGCAGATAGCTAACGCCTTGACGGGCCCGCCGAACCATGGGTTCTTCGGTGATGGATTTTTCCCCCAGGTAAACCTCTCCCTGGTCTGCGCGAATGAGCCCGACCACCATATAAAAAGTCGTGGTCTTGCCAGCACCGTTGGGCCCGAGCAGCCCCACGACTTCTCCGGGATCCACATAAAGGCTCACATCTCGTACCGCCTCCGCGCCATTGTACCGTTTGACGAGACCGACAGCCTTCAAGGCGCTCCGGCTGGGCACAGCAACATTTTCATTCACTTGGATTCACCGACGGGTCGCCCTTGCCATCCTCAGGATAAAAGAGAAATCGGGGCCTCTCGACCGTGTCCCCCTCCACCTCGGTCCTGTCCTCGTCCAGATAGACCCGGATGATTGATCCCGAAATAGTATTGTTTCCCTCGGAGATCTTCGCGTGACCGCTCAGAATCAGCAGTTCCCCGGCTTCCAGATACTCCGCCCGGTCGGCCATGGAAAGGCGGCTACCGCGGACCACCCGCACGTTGCCGATGGCCACAATCCGATCGACGTCCTCTCCGCCCTTCTTCGGATAGGTCTCCACTCGGTCCGCATAGAGGATCGTGTCGCCCCGCACGACTTTGACACGGTCCATAAAGGTGATCACGCCCCCTTTCAGGTCCCCTTCCATCCGGTCGGAAGTAATCGTAATGGGCAGGTCCTTGACCACGCCCGAATCTTGCCCCCATCCGGGACCTGTGCCGAGGAATGCAACGGCCAGCACCCCGAGAGTCCACAGGAGGCGGCGCCACTTGCCTGAGCGCCCGAGCCAGTCCCTTCGCTGCCGAAAAGAAGGAGCCGGCGGCACCGCCCGGCGGCGGTTGTGGGACGCCTTTTGCTCTCGCGAGCAGCTTTCCTCACGCGCCTCGATCAACGCAACCCCTCTCATCCTTTGTTCCCGGTCGGCGTGCGCACCGGCGTGATGACTGTCCGGACGCTTCCCGTCACTTCCAGCGTCTGCAGATCCGTGCGAAAGACCATGCGGTCTCCCCATAGAACGTAACCGGCATTCACCAACCGAACCGGCTCTTCCGACACCACCCGCTGTTCGGGCTCCTCCCACGTCAGGCGAGCCGCGTAAAGCGTGTATCCCGAGTCGGTCTCCACCTCAACGTCCCCGCTGAGCTCGACTCGCCTTTCATCCTCGTAGTAATCACCGACACGGCCAGCGAGATGTACCCAGCCCCCCGCTTTCGGTAAATATTCAACCCGGACCTGCTCCATATGGACCCTGGCTTCCCCCAGGAACCTCTCCGCCCGTTCGGCCCAGATTTCCCACTTGCGTTTTCCCTCTTCGCGCTCGGTGAAATGAAACTGCTCGATGGCAATTTCGGCATCCGAGTCGATATGGCTCGGATTCACGGCCACATCCCGGCCAATCCCACCACCCCGCATCATCAGAATATAGGCAGCCAAGGAGACGACGGCCAGCGCCGTCACAAAGATCAGTGTATTGAAATGTCGTCTTAACAGGATCTGCAAACCGGGCCTCAAGTGGGCGGGAGTATAACATAACCGTCGTGCCCCCTCAACCGCCATCTCCCACTCCTCAAACCCAAACCGCACAGAGGCCTGGCCCGGCAATCAGGGATAGGAAGACAGTAAGCGGTTGATTTTATTAATACTTGCCGCCATCTCCTTGCCGCTGACAGGCTGTGACACATGAAATCGTCCCGACGTGTCGAGATCCATGATTCCGGCCGCCAAAACCATGCGGACAGCCCGGTAATAACGATGGCCCTGCGGAAGATCGGTCGGTGCCCGCCCGGAAGAAGGTCGTTCCTCACGGTTGACGTTCATCCGCTCCAGGATCCCGGTCAGCACCTCTGCGGCTTCGCCCCTGGTAATCGGCCGGTCCGGCTCGAACCGATGGTTCGCGGGCACCGAGATGAGCTGGCGCTGAACAGCCGACAGAATCTCCCGGCGGGCCCAGTGCTCAGCAATGTCTACCACTACCGGGAAATCTTCGGAGACCGGCATCCCGCCGATGGGAAGTTCCCTCACGAGCAGAACCGCCAACCCGGAGCGCGTCAACTCACGAATCTCCGAAACCGGTGGCAGTTCTTCCGGCCAGCGCTCCGGAATGGAAACCTGGGCCGGCCGGGGCAGCACCTCCGGCGGCGGCACCGAAACGGGGCGCATGCAAGCTGCAAGCATCATCAGGGCCCAGAGGCAGGATAGCCCGGATATTGCATGAGTGCATCTATTACGAGGCCGCATACGGCAGCTTCTACGATCTCTCATCACGATCCCTTATAGAATATCCGGACTAGTCCGAGATATCCACAGTGCTTCTGCAAATCGCGTCTTCCCATGGGGACACAATTGGTTGGCGTAACGCAACCCGGAGCGGCAGCAGAATTCTATCGGGATGCCGGCAACAAGTCAAGAAAAGCGCTTGGCCGTGACGGAAGGGAATTGGGATGCATCGGTGTGCGGCAAAAACATGGCGGCATTTAGCAGGGGCATGAAATCGCCGTCGACGTTCAGCTCCACGTAGGTCACACGCCGGCTGATCTCTTCGAGTTCCCGTCGTTTTGCATTTGAGAGCAGACAGAGACAGGCGCCCACGCCGGCACTGTTATGGAGCGCGCGGTAACGAGCCAGGGGAATATCGGGAACCATCCCGATGCTTATGGCCTTTTCAGGGTCGATATAGGCACCGAACGTTCCCGCGACGAAAAAATACTCCAGATCGTGGAAGGAAAGCCCCGCCTGGCGCGTCATGACAGTCAGCGCCGTGTACATGGCAGCCTTGGTGCGAAGCAGATTATCCAGATCGAGCTGGGTCAAGTCGATGGGCGTCCCGGTGCCGCTCTGATCCGCAGGGACCAGCCGATACGCCGTGTGGCCATCCCGTTCCACAACGCCTTGCGCCCCGATGACAATCTTTCCCCGTTCATCAATCACACCGCTCAGGAAGAGCTCGGCCATCAGATCGATGAGGCCCGATCCGCAGATCCCTCTGGGGGGGATACGCCCGATGGTGGACCAGGTGGGCCGGAGAGTCTTGCGGTCCATCCGCACCTGATCGATGGCCCCTGGCGCCGCCCGCATCCCGCAGCCAACGACTCCGCCCTCCAGGGCCGGACCGGCGGCGCCGGCCGCCACCGTCAGCCAGTGCCGATTCCCGAGAACGATCTCGGCATTGGTCCCCACATCCACGAGCACCGAGAACTTCTCGGCGCGGTGCATCTGCGACACCAGAATGCCGGCCAGCGCGTCCCCGCCGGCGTAACTGCCCACACTGGGAAGGGCATAGAACACTGCATTTTCATGGACCTCCAAATCGAAATCGCGGGCGGGACAAATCTGCAGGCGATTGACGACGGGACTGTAGGGCTCCCGGCAGAGACGGTGGGTAGAAAACCCGCAGAAGAGATGCACCATGGTCGTATTCCCGGCCGCGGCCACTGCGTAGACGTGCCGCCGGTCGATACCATTCTTCTGCAGCAGCTTTGCAAGGGCCCCGTTGATCGCCTGAATCAACACGGTCTGAAGCTCAGCCGCTCCCTCCTCTCTCTCACAATAGTGTATACGGCTCAGGATATCCTCCCCGAAGCGAACCTGGGGATTCTCGGCGGTCGACTCATCGAGAACGACTCCCCGGTGCAAGTCGAGGAGGTAGAAGACCAGATTGGTCGAACCGAGATCGACGGCCAGGGCAAAGTTCATCCCGACTTGGTTGCCGGCAGCCGCATCAATCACTTCCGTGCTGCTCTCCTTCACGGCCAGAGTCACTGTCAGCGGGCCGCGGCTTTCATAAAGGACCTCCGACAAGTGCCGCACCATGCCCAAGGGCACAGAGGGGTTACGGACATCTGATTGCTTTTCGAGGAGATCCAGCACCCGATCAACGTCGCCCCGGTTGTCACGAAGACTGGGCAGCGGAACCTCCAGGAAGACCTTGCGCACCAGAGGATCCAACGCATCCCGTGCCAGGAGTTGTCTTGAGTCTTTCGGGTCAGAGAAGGTCACCACTTATCCTGAGAGGCTCGCATCGTACACCACCGCCCCCATCTCCGATACGTCGTAACCACCGAGTGCCAGAATCATCTCTTTGAATTCCGGATCGTCCCGCAGAATCCCGAGCAGGCGCTGCATGGCCTCCGTCTCCAGGAAGTCCGACGGAATGGCAAAGTCAAACCGTTCGCGGGCCACGGGGATAAAGTCCAGAGAGAGCGCCCGGGCCGCCGCCAGAATTCCGACCCCCGCGTCTGCCGTCCCACCGGCCACGGCGGATGCCACCCCCATGTGGGTATACTCCTCCCGTTCGTAACCGCGGATGGCCTCGGGAAGGAACCCCAGTTTTCGCAGGCTTCCCTCGGTCAGCAGTCGGGTGCCGGAGCCCTTCTGGCGGTTGATAAAGACCAGATCGTCCCGGGCGAGATCCTGGAGTCCCTTGATCCCCTTCGGATTCCCCCGGGGAACCAGCAAGCCCTGCTCCCGGTACACGAGATTGACCAACACCATCGGTCGGTCCGGCAGGAGACGCCGCAGAAAGGGTGCGTTGTATTCACCGCTCTCCTCGTCGAGCAGATGGGTACCCGCCAAATGCGCTTCCCCCCGCTTGATGGCCAGCAGGCCACCCAGACTCCCCACATGGGAGGAGGAGAAGGAGAGCCTCGGATGGCGTTTCTTCAGAACATTCGCCAGGATGTCCAGGGTGTTGTCGTGACTGCCGATGCAAACCACCGTCTCGGCCAGTTCCGATGTAGACCGGAGCAGCTCGACCCGGACCTCCTCCCCGGCGGCGATCCCCTCGCTGAGCGCCGGAATGCGGACGATACCGCCCGCCCGCACCAAGGACATGAGCTTCCCGGCCCCCCGGGAGACCGGTGTGGCCACGGTCCGGGGTCCCACAACCCCGACCGTGACGCGCACAAACTCTTCCTGTCCGACCGCGGAGCTGATCTGTCGCGACAGAACAGCGGGCACCGTCTGAGGCTCGGGCACGGGACGCCCTTGACAGGCGAAGAGCAGGGGCTTCACAAAGAGCGACAAGGTCAACACGGCCGAAATGGGATAGCCTGGAATGCCGACTACCGGTTTGTGGTCCACCACTCCGAGAATGACCGGTTTTCCGGGCTTGATGCTCACACCCTGTACGAAGACCTCCCCCAGTTCCCGCATAGCGTGAATCGTAAAGTCCTCGCGCCCCGCCGAAGAGCCGGCGTTGACCACAACCATGTCGGCGCTCTCGAGGGCGGCCTGAATGCCGGCCCGGACGGCTTCCAGCGTATCCGGAACAACATCGTGGCGCACAGCCCGTCCGCCCCACTCCTGGATGAGTCCGCAGAGAATTCTCGAGTTGAATTCGATGATCTGCCCCTGCTTCGGCGTACATCCGGGCTGGACCAACTCGCTGCCGGTGGGAAGCACCCCCACAACGGGAAGCCGGCGTACCTGAAGCTCCGTCAAACCACCGGCCAGGATGGCCCCCAAGTCCACCGGACGAATCTCATGATTCTCCGGAAGGATCAGCTCCGTGGCCACCAGATCCTCCCCCATGGTCCGTACATGCTTGTAGGGGGTCACCGGAGCGATGATCTCGATTTCGTCCCGGCCGCAGCAGTCCACCTCCTCGATCATGATGACCGCGTCCATCCCATCGGGGAGGGGATCGCCCGTGTCCACGTAGACGGCCTCCCTGCCGATCCGCAGACGCTTCGGCCGCGTTTCCGAGGCCCCGACGGTATCCACAAACCGCACGGCCACGCCATCCATCGCAGCCGCGTGATAGCTCGGTGAGGAAAGCCGCGCCGTCACGGCCTGCGCGGTGATGCGACGCAGGG
The DNA here is from genome assembly GCA_945786985.1 of uncultured Nitrospirota bacterium. Classification (GTDB taxonomy): domain Bacteria; phylum CG2-30-53-67; class CG2-30-53-67; order CG2-30-53-67; family CG2-30-53-67; genus CALZGC01. Next base: position 19,328 of record CALZGC010000039.1, read on the forward strand.
CGTCGTCCACAGGAATCACTTCGCCCGGTAGCGGCTGCCAAACCCCGTGCCGGGTCAGCACCTCTGTCCATTTCGCGAGGGCTTCGGACAGGGGCGTGCTTTTCGGGTAAACCTCACGTTTCACCACGCCTGCCTCCTGCGTCAGTCAAAAAGAGCCACCTCCACCTCCTCTCCCCTCTCCAGGCCGATCCTCTCCTCCGGGATGATCACGGTCCCATGGGCATCGACGAGGGTACGAATCAGGCCCGATTTGCCGAGAATGGGCCGCGCCCGAATCTGCTCCTCCTCGATCTCGATGGCCACCCGGATATAGTCCTCTCGCCCGGCCACGGAAGAGACGGACCGTGACATTCTGGCCCGAATGACCGGCCGTCGGAGCGAAGACCAGGGCACCTCCCGAAGGCCCGACAGCAAGCGGAGGACGGGCCTCACAAAGAGGTCAAACCCGATCACAATGGCCGCCGGATGTCCGGGCAGGCCGAAAACAGGGGTCTTGCGGACCACGGCACAGATGGTCGGTTTGCCCGGCTTCACCGCCACCCCGTGAACAACGATCCCCGGCCCTCCCAGCCGTGAAACCACTTCGGCCGTCAGATCTCGTGTGCCGGCGGAGCTTCCGCCGGACAGCACGACCACCTCACACTCCGCCAACGCCCGCAACACGCTCTCCGTCAGGGCCGCCAGATCATCGGGCACGATGGCATACCGGTCCGGAACCCCGCCCGCCTGTTCGATCAAAGCCGACAGATGATAGCTGTTGATGTCCCGCACCTGTCCGGGACCGGCCACCTGATGGGGGGGGACGATTTCACTGCCCGTCGGAATGACGGCAACCCGGGGGCGCCTGTAGACGGGCACCCGGGTCACACCCAGGCCGCAGAGCACGCCGATGTCCTGGGGTCGCAGGCGGTGCCCCGCCTGCAGAACGACCTCCCCCTCTTGCACATCGTCGCCGGCCTGAATCACGTTTTCTCCCGGCGCCACCGATCGGGTGACCTCGATCATCCGATCGTCCACCGGAGCGGTCTGCTCGAACATGACCACGGCATCAGCGCCTTCCGGCAGCATCCCCCCCGTGGCGATCTTCATCGCATCCTGGACCCGAACCACGCCGGATGCAGGCACGCCCATCGGAACTTCTCCTGCCATGTTGAGATAGGCAGGCAGAGCCTCCGTCGCGCCAAAGGTATCCTGCGCCCTTACCGCGTAACCGTCCATGGTGGACCTTGAAAAGACCGGCAGGTCTTCGCTCGACACAATCGGCTGACTGATGACCCGGCCCAATGCGCAGACCACGTCGACCCTCTCCTCCCTAAGCTCGAGCACGCCGAGGTGGGAAAAAAAAGTCTCCCGCGCACGCCGACGGGGCGCCAGTTCGCACCGTCCCAGCATATCTTTCGGCCCCTGGGGCTTCTTTCTGGAAGGATCATCCATTGCGCCGCTCTCTCGCTTAAACGTCCGGCGCGCCCGTTCCCCTGAACCCCGGGCCCGGGCGAAGCCTTTGAAACCTAACAAAAAAATCGGGCAGAAAAATTTATATCACAGCCGGCGGAAGAATGGCAATGGAATCTTCATCCTAAAGCCCGAATGACCACCTCTGCCCCCAAAATCAGACAAAAAAAGCCGCCACCTTGAGAAATCAAGGCAGCGGCGGGTATCAACTGAAAAACGTGCCTGCGCGCTAGTGGGCTTTCTTCAGCGGGACGTGCTCGTGGATTCCCTGCTTCAGGCGCTCCTCGAAATTGAACTCCTTATAGAAGGGGCTCTTCTCGTTGTGGCATTTGCGGCAGGCGGCCTCATCGGGGAGGATCAGTCCCTTCGCAATCACTTCCTCCCGTTTGTAATCCCGGTTGGTCATCATGACCTTCATGTAGTCCGACCCGGCACCGTGACAAGCTTCACACTGCACGTTCGGCATGTCCGCGCTGCCGTTGACCGTGTGGCAGGGCAGACAGGTCGCATCCCCCGTGTAGTCTTTGTTCGGATCGAGCCCGGCAGCCGTCTTGGCCTCGGCCCGGACCCCCGGCTTGAGGTGTTCAAAGACCTTGGCCATTTTGGTGGTCTTCCAGCTCTTAAACTGTTTCATGTGGCACATCTTGCACTTCTTTACGCCTACATAATCGGCTGCCTGCACTGGGCTCACCCCCAACAGGACAAAAAACAAGACTCCCATGAAAATCATTCCGTGTTTGAACATACCCCGCACCTCCTGTTGTAATTGTGAAAACGGTTAATAAAGACGCAGCATCACCTTATAACTCTTCCGACGACGGGCTGTCAAATATATTCAGATTTTTTTCTCGGATAGGTCTGCTGGCTGAGAACCCGTCCACCTTACCCACCACCTTTTTTCCTCCCTCTTTTCAAAGGGTTAAGCAGTTCTTACAATCCATGCGCCAACACGTCAAGATACGCTTGATTCGAAAGGCTTGTATTTCCTCCATGCCTCGGCTATGATCGCTTCGGCGCAGCCCCGGCTGTGCGGCACCGTTGCGCCTACAAATAGTGCCGGTTCCGATCAAATCCGCCGGAAACATGCTGCCGGAGACCCTGATGAAACAGCGCCCGTTAGTCAGCGTGATCATTCCCACCTTCAACCGCTTTGCCATGCTCTGCGAGGCCATCGACTCCGTTCTGGCCCAGACCTTTTCCAACTTCGAACTCATCGTCGTCGACGACGGCTCCTATGACGAAACCGGCTCGACCCCGGACCGATACGGACCGTCCGTCAAGTATATTTTCCAAAAAAATCAAGGGGTTAGCGCGTCAAGAAACCGGGGGATTCGCCACGCCAAGGGGGATTTCATCTGTTTTCTGGACTCCGATGACCTCTGGTTGCCCCGGAAGCTCGCGGTTCAATATGCCAAAATGATCGAGAACCCTGCGGAGTCGATCTCTTACACGGAGGAGATCTGGTACCGTCGGGGGGTCCGGGTGAATCCGAAGAGAAAGCATGCCAAACACGGGGGGCGGATTTTCACACAGTGTCTGCCGCTCTGCATCATCAGCCCCTCCTCCGTCATGATCCGAAGAAGCCTCTTTCGAGTCGTGGGGCTCTTTGACGAAGGGCTCCCTGCGTGCGAGGATTACGACCTCTGGCTGCGAATTGCGAAGAATTTCCCGATACGGCTAATCCAGGAACCCCTGATTATCAAACGAAACGGCCACCCCGGACAACTCTCGGCCAGTGACTGGGGCTTCGATCGCTACCGCGTGCAAAGCATTGTACAGCTTCTGGCCTCCGGCACGCTGAGCCCGGATCAGGCGGAAACCGCAGTCGTCGTACTGACACAGAAGTGCCGCATCCTCTGCAAGGGATTTCTGAAACGCGGGAAGACCGAAGAGGCAACGGCTTACGCAAAATTGCTGCAACAGTGTGCAGGTGCAATATTCCCTTCATAAATCCGTACCCCCTGCCCCATTGGCCACTGGAGGTCCCCCCGCTTCGCCCGGCTCGATTAGCAAACCGCCGAACAGAACCTGAGGGCCGCAAGGTGTGTCAAATAACACATTTTTCTTGCTTTCAGAACATCGCCGTGATATTTTTAGTGGATAGTGTATTGATCAGGGCACACACCTCTACTATATAAGAAGCGTTCATTCATGGGTTTGCTTCAACATGCGAATTTGAGTCTTAAATTCCGATTTGTCTGTTTTGTCGTCCTGTTGCTGACACTCACCATCGGTGTTTTCTCCTACTATCTTCTGAAGATTCAGCGCAACCAGCTCATGGATGTCACCCGGGAGAAGCTGCGCGACGTTGCCGACACCATCGAGAAGTCCATCCAGACGTCCATGGAGGTCGGCCGCAGTCAGGACGTCAAGCGGATCATCGAAACGGTGGGTTCCCTGCCCGATCTGAAGCAGGTGCGGATCTTCTCAAAACGGGGCGTCATTCTGATCTCCAACGATCCGGAAGAGGTGGGTGCGACGATCGACAAAGAAGAGATGGAGTTGTTCCGCCAGCAGAAGTTCTCCACGGTCTACGATATCAAACTGCTCGAGCAGCCGGTGTTCAGGATTGTCCGACCTATCATGAACGAGCCCCGCTGCTATCGTTGCCACGGTGCCAACCCCAACCAGATTAACGGTGTTCTCGAAGTGGACGTCTCCATGCAGAAGGTTCACGAACGGATGGCATCGGTGAGACGATTCATGACCACCTCAACCCTGGTCACACTCGCCGTGCTGATGGTCTCCCTTCTGTTCCTGGTCTCTCACCTGGTCAACCGGCCCATCCAGAGCCTGATCACGACCATGCGAAAAGCAGAGCGGGGGGACATCACCGCTCGGGTGATTCCCGACGACACCCTTGAATTTGGAGAGCTGGGGCGCAATTTCAATTCCATGATCACCAAACTTCAGAAGGCACAACACGACCTGGAAGAGATGCACGACCAGCAGATGGAGCGGGTCGATCGCTTCGCTACGATCGGGGAGCTGGCGGCGGGCATCGCCCATGAAATCAAGAATCCCATCGCCGGTATCGGTGGCGCCATCCAGATCCTCATGGAGGACTTTCCGCGCAACGATCACCGACGGGAGATCTTTGAGGAAATTCTGAAGCAGATCGACCGAATCGATCAGGACATCAAAGACCTGTTGAGCTACGCGCGAACGGCCAAGCCGACCCTCGAAGAACACGATATCAACAAAGTGATTCAGCAGGCCCTGTTCCTCATCCGTGACCGGGCGGCGCAACAGCGGGTGGAGGTACTCACCGAATTGAGTGAGAAGCTCCCCTCCATCGAGATCGATGAAAAACAGATCCAGCAGGTGCTCGTGAACCTCGGCTTGAACGCCATTCAAGCGATGCCGAACGGCGGCGTGCTGAAAATAACCTCCGCCGTTGACGATAGCTCACAGGATCCAGAATTCGCGGCGATTCGCGTGGAAGACACGGGGCGTGGGATTTCTCCGAAAAACATTTCGAAGATCTTTACACCCTTCTTTACCACCCGTCACACCGGTACCGGCCTGGGGCTGCCCATCAGCCAGAAAATTATTAACCATCACCACGGCACCATCGAAGTCAAGAGCCAGCCCGGCGACGGCACCTGCTTCACGCTGAGACTGCCGCTGACACGGGCCGGTTTCATGGCACGAGGAGAATAGCGGATGCATTCCGAGAGAAGAAGCTCTCCTCGGGTTCCCGTCTCGGTCACCGTCACCTACCGGGTGGACGGCCACGAGAGAGAGGGAACCTACCGGGTGGAATCGGTGAATGTAAGCGAGGGCGGTGTTTTCGTTGCCACCGACGTGCCCCTGGGACTCGGGACGGAGGTACATCTGGAGTTTCACCTTCCGAATCAGAGTGAGTCCATTCAGGCTTCCGGAAGGATCGTCTGGTACGGCCGGGCGGAAACAGCCGGAGGGGGGATGGTCCTGGGGAAAGGCATTCAGTTCACAGATTGTACGGAGCGGTGCCGTCAGCACCTGGCAACCTATGTGGCTCAATACCAAAGGTCGTAGAAGAAGACCGTTTTGCCCCGCAAGACGCGCGCGCGCGCCGGGTGGAGCGCTGTTACTCCTGACCGCCTTGGCAATCCTGCATGTCGGCTGCGGCAATCCGCCGGTGAGTCTCCCGAATGGCAAGGAGGCCATCACCATCGGCGGTTCTGCCTCGCCCGCGCCCATCGTCAAGGCGCTGGTACGGGCGTACGGGCAGAAGCACCCCGGCGACAAGATTCAGTTTCTGCCAGATGTCCATTCGACCGGGGGCATTCTGGGGGTGGCGGACGGCACGCTCGATATGGGTTTTGTGTCACGGGCGCTCACCCCGGAAGAGGACAGATATGCGCTGCTCCGGTACCCCTTTGCCCTGGACATTGTGGTGTTCGCGACCCATCCGGGTGTGCAGGTGGCCGAACTCTCCACACGTGAAGTGCTGGACATCTATTCGGGAAAAATCTCTAACTGGAAAGAACTGGGCGGTCCCGATCTGGCCGTTGTGGTATTGGACCGGCCGGAACATTCCTCGGCGAAGCAGGCGCTGCGCCAGTCGCTGTTCGGCGAAGACTTTTCCTGCCGGCCGGACGCCCTGGTACTGGAGCGCGTCAATCAGATGGACGACGCCCTCCAGACCATAACCGGCAGTATTGGCTACACGTCCTACAGCAATCTCTTTGCACGCAAATTTGATATCCCCCTCCTACGGCTGGACGGCACTCTGCCGACCGTTTGGAATCTCGAGCGGCGCATCAGTAAAACCTATCGACAGTACGCCTTCGTGATCAAGGGGCGCCCGGAGCACCTGGTCAAGCGCTTTCTCAAGTTCGTGTACAGCCAGACCGCACAGGAGATCATCCGAACCAACGGGTTGGTCCCCGAGCGGCGCAAAGTCACCATCGCCTTTGCTCCGGAAATCAACCTTATGGAGCAGGAAACCCGTTACATCCCGCTGTTCAACTATCTCCACCGGAAAAGCGGAATCTTCATCGATATGAAATACTCGGCCAGCTATTCCCACCTCATCCAGGATCTTGTGGCAAAGAGGTTTGACGGGGCCCTGCTCGGAAGCTTCGCCTACGGCCTGATCAATGAACAGGCTCCCCTGGAAGTACTCGGGCGGCCCGTCATCAACGGCCAGAGCTTTTACACGGGCATTCTGTTCGTACGGAAAGATAGTGGGATCAGGAACCTGGAGGATCTGCGGGGGAAGACATTCAGTTTCGTCGACCGGGCCACCACGGCGGGCTATCTTTTCCCCCTGCTCTACTTCAAACAGCACGGCATCACCGCGCCGGAGGACTTTTTCGAGAAAACCCTTTTCTCGGGAAGTCACGATGCATCCATCATGGCGGTTCTGAACGGACAAGCCGACGCGGCAGCGGCTAAGGATCTCGTTGTCATGCGGGTGGGCGAAAAGGACGTCCGGGTGGCCCTCGAACTTCTCATGCTGGCTACGTCTCTGCCGGTACCGACCAACGGGCTCTGTGTCAACCAGAGCCTCGACTGGGATTTACAAGAAGATTTGCAGAAGGTGCTACTGGGAATGGAGGAGGATCCGGAGGGACGGCAAGTGTTGAAACGCTTCGGTGCCGAACGTTTCCTGCCCACGACGCACCGGGATTACCAGAACCTATATGTCATGCTGAAAGAACTCGGCATCGACCCTGCAACTTATTTAAGTAGGCATAAAGGCACCCCTTGAGCCGAGAGACAAGAATCGATGGGTCATCTTGACACACAGAAACCGGCCAGTCCCACGATGAGATTGCTCGAGCCCTGGCGCAAAGCCAGTCTTCGAACAAAGGTGTTGATTCCCTTCCTGGTCATCTTCGTTATTTCGATGCTTCTGGGCACCTATTACTTTCTTAACGTCGTGCTCCGGATGATCGAGTCCCGCATCGAGGAACAACTCCGAGGCAGTGCGACCCACATTACCCAGGAGCTTCTTCAACAGGAACAACGTATTCTGCACCATGCCCAGAACATGGTGGAAATCAAACTATTGGCCGATCAGACACCGGATACCAATCAGGCAAGATTGCTTCAGATACACGAACTGCAGGCCCTGCGCACCGGGAGCATCCGATTCCTAGGCGTTTACGGAAAGGATCTCTCGGCCGGGGATCCCCTGTATCCCCTTGTACAAAAAGGTCTGCGGGGGCTTCGTGTCACTGCCCTCATTCAAAGGGATGACCCGGCTGGCACCTCGTGGCATCTGGTGGGGGTGGCCCCGGTTCCCGCGCCAGCATGGACCGTCGAAGTAGTCCTGCTGGAAACGGTGCTGGATCGAAGCTTTCTCGAGGAGTTGGGAAAACGTTTCGGTGCAGACGTTGCCCTTTACGATCGTCAGGGCGACCCCATGGCGGAAACGGGATACCAGACGGACAATACGAAAGGTCCTGCTCTGCACGCGCGGGTACAAGCTGCAGCCGCGCTGCCGGCGGACACCCATCTGCTTGTGCCACAGATGCTGAACGTAGGCGGCACGCCCTACAAGGCAATGTTAGCACCCTTCACCGTCAATTACGAACCGGCCGGCACCATCGCCGTCATGATACCGGTGCAGGGATTTCTCTCGACGCGAACACTGGTCGTCGGGCAGGCGGTGGCGTACGCACTGATTATCATCATCGGCATGAGTCTGCTCTATCTCCTGATCGTGAGAGGGATCACGGTCCCGTTGAAAGCGCTGGAGAAGGGCGCTCAGCGGATGATGGCGGGCGCGCCGGTCGAGGGTATCGAGACCCCGTCTGGCGATGAAGTGGGGACCCTCACGCACACCTTCAACGAGATGTCCCGGTCCCTGCAGCACCGGGAAAAGCAACTGCGGGTGAAAGCCCGGGAGTTCGAGAACAAAACAGAGGAACTCAATGCCATACTGGAACACATGGCCGACAGCGTCGTGGTCCTGAACCGGGATTACCGGATCGAATACATGAACCGGGCCGCCGTGGACGCCTTCGACGAGAGGGTCGGTGAGAAATGCTACAAAGTCTTTTATGGCAAGGACGAACCCTGCCACCCCTGTTCCATTGATGAGATCTTGCGCAAGAAGCAGCCTGTCTTTCAGTACAGTTCCGCCGATCCCAGAGGTAAATATTATGAAGTCATCGCCCAGCCGCTGCACCAGGTAAACGGCGAAGACAAGGTCATTACGATCCGACGGGACATTACGCAGCAGCGGCTGCGCATTGCAGAGCAGAGAAAAATGGAGAAGAAGATTCAGCAAGAGCGCCTGGCCGCCATCCAGCAGGTGGTCGTGAGCATTAAACATACCGTCAACAATTCATTAACCGCCATCTTCGGGTCGCTGGAGCTTCTCAAACAAAAGGACTGTAAACTCTCCGAAAAGGACCGGGAAATCGTTGGCATTATCGAATCGGAGTCGGATAAAATCAAGAGCGTTGTCTCCAAGCTGTCGAATATCACGGACCCGGTGGTGACCCAGTACACGGAGGATGTGACCATGATCGACTTGGATGACCCGTCGGTCTGATCGAATCCCCCCACCTGTCGAGGGAGACAGCCAGTACCCTGTCCGGAACTGACGGTCTGAAGTCATTGCAATAAGGAGTTAACCGATATGGCAAAAGCAAGAATTCTTGTGGTGGACGACGAAAAACTGATCCGCTGGTCTCTGAAGGAGAATCTGGAGAAGGAGAAATACGAAGTCTACACGGCCAGCACCGGCGAAGAAGCGCTGGAGCTGATCCATGAGGAATTGCCCGATCTGATTCTCCAGGACATCAAACTCCCCGGAGTCAGCGGCCTTGAGATTCTCGAAGAAGTGAAGAAACTGCGAGAGGAGTCCTTGGTCATCATGATGACGGCCTACGGGGACATCAACACCTCCGTCAAGGCCATGAAGCTCGGCGCCTACGACTTCGTCGAAAAACCTTTCGTTTTCGACAAATTAAAGCTCACCATCGCCAAGGCTCTCGAAACGGTCAATCTCAAGAAGGAGGTGCATGTTTTCAAGAGTCAGCAGAAGGCCCAGTTCCGCCTGGACAATGTGGTGGGCCAGTCAGACTCAATGAACCGCGTTTTCAAAATGGTGGAGAAACTCTCCCGTAGTGACGCCACGACGGTGCTCCTGCAGGGAGAGAGCGGAACGGGGAAGGATGTCATTGCAAAGGCCATTCATTATCAGAGCCGCCGGGCGGAGGCACCGTACATGGAGATCAACTGCACGTCCCTGCCCGACACGCTCATCGAAAGTGAGCTTTTCGGGCATGAAAAGGGCGCCTTCACGGACGCGAGAGCCATGAAGAAGGGGCTCTTCGAAATCACCGACGGGGGTACCATTCTCCTGGACGAAATCGGGGATATGCCCTTGAGCACGCAGTCCAAACTGCTTCGAGTCATCGAAAACAAAGCCTTTAAACGCCTCGGAGGCGTCAAGGATATCGTCGTCGATGTAAGAATCATCGCCGCGACGAACAAGGACCTGAAGCAGGCGTCCGCAGGGGGCAGCTTTCGGGAGGATCTCTACTATCGACTGAAAGTATTCCCCATCTATCTACCTACCCTGCGGGACCGGTCGGAAGACATCCCCCTGCTGGTCCGGCACTTCGTCACTACCTTCAATCATGAATTCAAGAAGAACGTGCGCGGCATTTCGCCGGAGGCCCAGGATATGATGATGGCCTACCACTGGCCGGGAAACGTCCGGGAGCTGAAGAATGTCATTGAACGGGCAATAATCCTCGAAAGCGAAGACGTTATTCTGCCCGAACATCTCCCCCTGGAAGTGGTCCGACCCGAGCCGGTCACGAATCCCCACGGCTCATCCATTCAGCTTCCCGCCGAAGGGGTTTCGCTGTCGGAAGTGGAGAGAGAGCTGATTGAGCAGGCCTTGGCCACATCGAAAGGCAACCAGGTCCATGCAGCCAAATTGCTTCGCATGAGTCGGGACACCCTTCGCTATCGTATGAAGAAACACGATCTGCTCTGACCAGGCTGTAGGCAAATCCGGGGGCACAGCCAAATCCGGTGCCTGCGGCCGTAAGCCGGAAGACGCACCCGGAATACAACAACCTCCCCCCAAGCCCTGCTGCCGCCAAATGCCGCAGGGCGTGTGCCATATGCCCACCCCCGTTCACGCCAGGCCTTTGGGAACCGCTGTGACCGACCCTCGCTACCAGCAGCGGCGCACAAAACATCCTCTCGTGCAGCATTTTTTCCTTGAAAAAACAAAGGATTGAATATAGACTGCTGCCAGTCGAATTGATCGGTCTACCATATTTGCGCGTCCTGGATCGTGGTACGGGAATTGCACGTTAGCACCCTATTACTCTTGCCCCCGCAGACAGCTGTTACGAAAAGGACCCGCACGTGCATAAAAACATCCTGGTCGTTGATGATGAGAAGCTTGTCCGGTGGACCATCCAGCAATCCATGGGGAAACAGAATGTCCGAGTGGTCTCCGCTGCAACCGGGGCGGAAGCCATGGAGAAGCTCCGGGAAGAACGTTTTGACATCATCATCACCGACTACGTCATGCCCGGGTTCAATGGCATTGAAGTGGCTCGCCGGGCCCGCCTGCTTCAGCCGGAGAGCAAGATTATCATGATTACAGCCCACGAAATGATTCTGGACCGGGATGAGGCGGACCGGGCGGGCGTGAGCAGTATCATCAACAAGCCGTTCATGATCAGTGAGGTCAGAAACATCATCTCGGATCTCCTGTCGGAACAGAGAGACTCTGCATAATGATTCCTACGCGTATACTTTGTATCACAGCACTCTTGCTATGTCTTTACACACAACTGACCCTGGCGCCGGTGGAAGGGGCCGACGCGCTACCTCATGCCGGCCTGGCCGACGCCGCACCGGAGGTCTGCTTCAAATGCCACAAGGATCTTGCCACGCCCCCCGAAGGAGGCGTCGTGCATGCAGCCTTCGGAATGGGAGACTGTTCCATCTGCCATCTGCTGGGAGCGGACAACCGGTTCCAACTCATAGACACCGGCGCCGGCCTCTGTTACATGTGTCACGATGCGAAAAACACCCAGGCCAAGGTCCACAGCCCCGTAGCCTCAGGGGACTGCATCTTGTGTCACAATCCGCACCAGTCCCCCAACCCGAAGATGCTCATGGACTATCCGGTGAACAAGCTTTGCTTCAACTGCCACGATGAAGCGATGGCAAAGCATGCCTACGTCCATGTTCCCGTCTCAGAAGGGGAATGCACGAGCTGCCACGACCCCCATCAATCGCCGCACGACAAACAGCTTCGGGAAGAGGGAAACAACCTATGCCTCATGTGTCATGCGGACAAAGAAGAGGATCTGAAGACCAAGAAACACGTGCATGAGGCCGTCGAAATGGTGGGGTGCACGGGCTGCCACAGTCCGCATGCCTCGGACACCAAATACCAGCTGCTCAGCGCACCCCCTGACCTCTGCTACACCTGCCACTCCGACAAAGAGGGGCCGGTGAAAACGCCGCACGGCGCCATCGAGATGAAAGGGAGCTGCGTCAACTGTCATGACCCCCATGCCTCCGACCATGAAGCACAATTAAAGGCTGCGGAAAACAAAGACCTCTGTCTCAAGTGTCACGATCGCAGGCGGAAGACAAAAAGCGGCTATATCCTCAACATGAAGGCCCATCTGGAAAAGAACCCGGAGCACCACGGGCCCATATTAATGGGAGACTGCGCGTCCTGCCACAACCCGCACGGCTCCGACGAATGGCGGATGCTGAAAAAACCTTTTCCGGCGGAGTTTTACGTCCCCTTTAAGCTGGAACGCTATGGCCTCTGTTTCGAATGCCATGACGAATCACTGGTTCTGGACGAGAACACGACGGCCAACGGGTTCAGAAATGGCGAGATGAACCTGCATTTTGTCCACGTGAGCGATCCCCGTAAGGGTAGACGGTGCGTCGTCTGCCACGACGCCCATGCAGCCCAAGGACCGAAACATGTTCGGGAGACCGCCAAATTCGGGTCATGGGACCTTCCCATACGCCTCGAACTCCTGGAAGACGGCGGACGCTGTGCCCCCGGATGTCATCTCCCCCGGGCATACAACCGTAGCAAACCGGTAAAAAACAGGTGATTATGACAAAAACATGCTGTAAGATGGGCGAAATCGCTCACAAACTGCGGTAAAAAACTCATTTCCGCCAAGACGAATCCTTTGTATAATGACAACTAAAGGGGTGTTGAGCCAAGCTAACCAACTGAAAACAAAAGATTTAGCTAAAAGTCAACCCCTTGAAACCCTCGTTGGCACAGCTCTTGCTTACGTTATATGGAGAGAAAACAAATTTAAGTGATTTTTGGATTACGATAATCGGTGCAAACCAAAGAAAAAAGGAGGTGAAGATTCAACCCAGGGAAGGGGACGCGGGGGTTGGTTCCCCAAAAAGATTTCAAAGTTCACCATAGGGTGATTTCACAATCTTAGAGGAAGGAAGGTGTACATCATGAAAAAAGTATCCGCTATCATCTTTGCCATCATTTTCGCAGCCATGACGGCGGGCGTTGCCGTCGCCGGCCCCGGACCTGGAACCGGGATTTCGGGATCCAAGCATGACCTCAGCGGCTTGGTCCCCGGAGAGGTCCAGCTCTGCATCTACTGCCATGCGCCCCACAACGGAACCGGAGCCGCAGGCGGCCTTCTCTGGAATCATTCGCCGTCGGCAGCAACCTACAATATGTATACCGAGGAGGCTGCGAGTGACCCCGCTTTCGCGAACTTCATCAACGGCGCGCAGGATGCGGAGCCGACGGGCTCTGCAAAACTCTGCCTGAGCTGTCATGACGGCACGGTGGCCATCGACGCCTACGGTGGCGCTGCAGGGACGGTCAACATGACCGCCTTTCCCAACGCTAATCTGGGCCTCGACCTGTCGGACGACCACCCCATCTCCATCGTCTACGATGACGCGGCTGATCTCGGTCTGTTTCCGAAGGCCGCCGTCAACCTGGGTGCGGTGAATCTCACGGACATTCTCGAGAACGACAAAATCAACTGCGTGGCCTGCCACGATGTGCACAACTCTCCCGGAGAGACTGTGGACGCTCCCTTCGTCAGGGTGACCATGACCGGCAGTGCTCTCTGCCTGAGGTGCCACGACAAATAAGCCTTGGCATGATCCTCAACCGAATGCAGCAAAGCCCCTATGAGATTTCATAGGGGCTTTTTTGGGGCTCTCACCGAGGAAATCTTTGGCAAGCGTCCACTGCAAAGGGGGGTTTTTCGACGGCATCGGATGGACTGGGCACAGAATCGAGGCACCGCAGTCAGGGCAAAGGAATCTTTCGGCCCTCGAGTGTGGGGTGCGATAGCGTGTCAATTTTGCCTTAAATACTTTATTGACACGTTTGAACCTGCATGATAAACTTGAATATATTCAAAAGGTTAGCTTGTCAGGAAAGTGCCCAGATCTTTCAGCATCATTCCAATTGGAGACAGAGAAGATGATGGCTTCGTATGCAAGGAACGCCGCGTGCCGACGAATCGTACTCACCAGCCTCCTTGGCTGCTGTATGTCGCTATTCCTGGGGATAGGCTGTGCCCCTGTGCAGAAGAAACTGGGCACCAGTTTCTACCCGCCGCCGCCGCAGCCGCCCAAGATACAGTTTCTCGCACGCGTCGCTTCATCCAAGGATGTGGTACCGACGAAGCGATTTCAGAGCTTTGTCATCGGTGAGGAGCCGCCCAACCGCTTCATCAAGCCCTACGGTGTGGAGGCGCAGAACGGCATCATCTATGTCTGCGATATGCGGCGCGCCGCCGTCGCAGAGATCGATATCGTCGACCACAAGTTCCAGTGGCTGCGCAACGAAGGCGCCGGAAAACTTCGAAAGCCGATCAACCTCGCGGTCGACAAGGACGGGACGAAATATGTGGCCGATGTCGCCCTCGGCCAGGTCATGGTTTACGACAAAGCCAATCGCTTCAAGAAAGCCTTCGGCACGGAAGGTCAGTTCAAGCCGGTGGATGTGGCGGTCTTCGAGGAGAGGCTCTACGTTCTCGATATCCAAGACCATCAAGTGGAGATCCTGAACAAGAACACCGGCGCCGTTGTAGGAACCATCGGCAGCCCCGCCTTGGAGGAGGGGCAGCTCGCAAAGCCGTCAAACATCTATCTAGACAAGGACGGCAATATCTATGTCACGAACACGCTGAACTGCCGCATCGAGAAATATGATGATCAAGGCAATCACCTGCTCTCCGTGGGTGAGTGCGGGGATGCGATCGGCTCTTTCATCCGGCCCAAGGGCGTTGCCGTCGACGACAAAGGTTTCATCTATGTCGTCGATGCGGCCTTTGAAAACGTGCAGATCTTCTCGCCCCAGGGGGAAACCGCTCTTTTCTTCGGCGGTCCAGGCGATGCCTCTGTCCCGGGAGCGCTCTGGCTCCCGGCCTCCATGGATATTACTTATGACAAGAGTCTGATCGCCTCCCTGAATGAAGTCCGCAACCCGGATTTTGATATCGAGTATCTGATTCTCGTCATGAGTCAGTTCGGTCCCCCCTACCTGAACATTTATGGATTTGGTGAACCTCGGGCGGCGTCACCTCTGGCCAGAGGCGACGCGGACGCCTACGAGCCTGAAACGGGCAAGCTCGAATCCGCCTCCGTACCGAGGGAGGTGGTACCGGAAGAACCGGTCACACGAGCAACGGAAGAGGAAGCGGCACCCGAAAAGCTGGAGCCGCCCCCAACGGCGCTCGACAAGCCGGAAGTTGCCGCCGTCTCCAGCCCGTCCGCAGTGGATCAGGCGCCGGCCGTTGAACCGACCCGGCCTCCGGAGCCGAACGAAACAGATAAAGAAGAGAAGGAACTCGTTTCACTGATCGAACATTGGAGAAACTGCTGGGATACCCTGGACTTCAATTGTTACATTGATCATTACGGCAGCGAATTCAAACACGGCAAGATGGATCTCGCCGGGTGGCGAGCTTACAAACGCTCCATTTTCAGGGAAAAGAAGCCCGTCGAGGTACAACTGGAGGACATCCGGATCTCCGGATCGGGGTCGAACCGGCGGGCGCGCTTCATGCAGACCTTTCGCTCCGGTCGGCTCAGCGACTACGGAGAGAAGGCGCTGACCCTAAGCCGGGAAGGAAACACCTGGAAGATCATCGGAGAAGAGTGGACAGCCGCCGAAAAAGTCGCGAAGGCGACCGTACCCGAAGCCGGCGATGCAAACCGTTCTGAGATTCTGAGTTTCATCGAGGGGTGGAGAAACTGCTGGGAAAGCTTGGACTTCAATTGCTACATCGATCATTACGGCAGCGGATTCAAACACGGCAAGATGGATCTCGCCGAGTGGCGAACCCATAAACGCTCCGTTTTCAAGAAAAAGAAGCGCGTAGAGGTTCAACTGGAGGACATCCGGATCTCCGGATCGGGATCGAACCGGCGGGCGCGCTTCATGCAGACCTTTCGCTCCGGTCGGCTCAGCGACTACGGAGAGAAGTTACTGACCCTCCGTCGAGAAGGCGACGCTTGGAAGATCATCGCAGAGAAGTGGACAGCCGCGGAAAGAGTCGCGAAGCCGACCGTACCCGAAGCTGGCGATGCAGACAGTTCTGAGATTCTGAGCTTCATCGAGGGGTGGAAGAACTGCTGGGAGTCTCTTGATTTCGACTGCTATATGGAATATTACGGACAGGGCTTTCGGCATCATAAGATGGGCCTGGCTGATTGGAAAGATCACCGGCGCGGCGTCTTCTCCCGACAGAAGAACGTCCGTCTCACGTTCGAGGACATGGAGATCTCCGGGTTCGGATCAGATCGCAACATCCGTTTCCTGCAGACCTTCCAATCGGGACGATACACCGATTTCGGTGAAAAAAGATTGACCCTTCGCAAGGAAGGAGAAATCTGGAAGATCATCCGGGAAGAATGGAAGGCCCGGTGAGCACCCGTAGAAATACCACAAAACACAGTGCGAACGCCCCCGCAGGCCGACCCATACCGCCTGCGGCGGGTTAGTCCTCATGGGAGGATACCCAGGCATGAACCGTTACACCCGCATGCTGCTCATCGGCACAGCCATTCTGGCTGTCACCCTTGGGCAGGCCTGCCAGCAAACGACCAAGCACAAGATCCTCAGCACACTCTTTGATGGGGTGCCCCCTCTGGAGACGGGCACACAGGAAGAAAGCACCGCGTCCGCGGAAACAGGCGCTGAGAATGCCGATCTCCAAGGGGCGGCGGAAAGAACGTACCGGGCAAGAAGAGCCCAGACCGCCCGAGCCTCAGGAATGGTCAAACACCCCCCCTATGCGGCGAAGATGTGCGACGGCTGCCACCAGGTGCGTCAAACCGCATCAGTCGCGCCCATGGGTTTTTCCCTGCGGGCGGAGAAAGACAAACTGTGCAGCCTGTGTCATGAGGACATGTCGCAGGAGGCACTGCAGGGGCGCTACCGGTGGATCCACGGTCCGGTTCAGTACGGCGCGTGTCTTGAGTGTCATAACCCCCACGAATCCCCCTTTCCCTTCATGCGGAAACAACCGACGGTCCGCAAACTTTGCCTCAATTGCCACGACGAAGGGTGGTTCCGGGCTTCCGAGATTCATAGCGGCTTCGACGAAACCGAATGCACAGACTGCCACAACCCTCACGGCAGTCAGTTTCGCTATATGTTGACTTTCAGCGATGAAGGCACCGTTGAAGCAGCCGCAAAGACCGCTGCGCCTGCCAGCAGGAAACGTGAACAGGTGGCATCTTCTGCTCCGGCTGTGTCGGAACCCGATCGCGAATCACTCCTCGCCTTCCTGCGGCACTGGGAGCAATGTTGGGAGACCCTAGACCTAGAGTGCTATCTCGGCTTTTACGCACCGGATTTCCGCCAAGGTGCCCGGGACCTGGAAGCGTGGAAGGCCTACCGGACGTCCGTCTTTGAAAAGAGCCGAAAAATAGACCTGACACTGGAGCGCATGGATGTCCAAAGTCTTGGAGAGACCTTTCAGATCACAGCCTTGCAGCGCTATCGGTCCGATCGGCACGAGGATGTGGGTACCAAGAAGCTTCGGGTGCGCCGAGAGGCAGACAGCTGGCAGATTATGCGGGAGACCTGGACCCCGAACAATTAGCCCGGAAATGTCGTCAACGAGCTTTTTGAGCCAGGGCTTTTCGTGAAGAGAAAGACAATAAGACGGATGAAACGTCAAATGGCCGAAGGGCTCCTCGCATGCGTGATGTTCGCATTTTGCGTTCTATCCGCCTATGGTTCCGCCGGTGCCCAGGAAACGAGTCCCTTCCGCATTACCGGAACCCGAGGGTTTGTCGGCTTCGGATGGGAGCGCGAGGATGAGACACGGCAGGAAAGCCGCGGTCTTGGTGACGAAATTGAGGATGTGGACAGCGAGATCTTTGAAGAGATCGGTCTCGGTGTCGACGGATTTGTCTACCATCCGCTGCTCTTAGACTTCCGGGCCGATGTGGATGCGGTCTTCAAACAGGTCGACTTCAGCACAAACACCAGAGCCATTCCGGACCAGGATGAGAATTATCTCAACTACGACATCTTTGCGAGAATCCTCAAAGAGCACCGGCTCTCTTTCTGGCTGAGCTCCAACCAGCAGCGCCAGGATATCAACACACCCTTCTTTGACACAAGCCGTATTACCACCACGCAGCACAGCGCCGGCTTCACCTACCTGCATCCGGTCATTCCGGTCTGGTCCGGCTACTCCCATGAGACCTCCGATGGCGAAGGGAGCGTACAACGGGATGAACAGCGGGACAAACTCTATGTCGAGGCCAAGAATGAGGGTCCGCTGGGCGACAGCCTGCTCCGGTATGAAAAGGAGGAGCGCGCCGACGATTTCAGCGATGTCGATTTGAAGATCGACGCCCTGGACTTCACCAACATCTTCCCCTTCGGCGTCGACGACCGCCATGCGCTTCGCAGCCAGTTGCGCTACCAGGACCAGCGGGGCACGAGCCCCATTGAAACCACTTTCATCGATGAAAGTCTGGACTTTCGCCACAGCCAGCGGTTGCGAACTTATGCAGGCTTTTCCTATTACGATTCGGATTTCGATGTTCAGACCACCAACCAGACACGCTACCGCGCCGGCTTGGAGCATCATCTCTACGACAGCCTGGTCACCACCCTGGAAGGGCGCGTCGAGAATTACGAAATCGATGAAGGCTTCAACGACAGCTACGCAGGAGATCTCGGCCTCAATTACCGGAAAAGGCTGCCCCTCGGTTCGCTGGATCTGCGGTACCGCGGCGTCATCCGGCGGGAGGACGAAGACTTCTCCGGTAATGTGACCAGCGTTTTCCTCGAGAGTCACACCTTCGGTGAGCTCATTTTCGACGAGATCGTTCTAAACCGGGATTTCGCGGTGTCGGACTCCATAGAGCTCGTCGACGCGAGCGGCGTCCCCCTCGTCGATCCCGGCCTCAACCCCGTCACCGAGGGAATCCACTATCAGATTATAGTCGTGGGAAAGGTGACGCGAATCAGGCTCATTCCGCCGGCGGGCAGCTTTCTTTCCGGTGCGGATGTCTTCGTCAATTACGATTCCGTACCACAACCGCCCATCGAGTTTACCTCCTATGAGCAGTTCTACGGGGCCACACTCAATCTCAAAGATATCTGGAGGGTCTACTACGCGGGCGCACGAATCAACCAGGTATTGCGAGACGGTGTTGATTTCGGCAACCGGCTGGATGACATCCGGGACCGTACCTATGGCCTTGAAGCCAACTACGGCTTTTCAAGTAGCAAAGCGGAGAGAAAAGAGCACCACTCCAAAAGGAATCCCTTTGAGACGGACTTCCTTTCCCAGGAGTTTCAAATCCACCTGTGGAACAACGCGGACCTCTTCTTGACCGGTATTTACTCGGACACGGTCACCTTCGAAGACGTCGATCGCACGATCGATCGCGTTGCCTCGGCGCGGCTCGCCGTCTTTCTTTCGAAGCTTCGGTGGGCTCAATGGGATATTGAAACGACGTATGCGAACCGCGATCTCATTAATGAAGACCAGGAGAGCGTGAAGCTTCGCACCGAATTTTTCTGGCGGTACAAACGGATCGATTTCACCGTCACTTACGAGTATTGGAACCTTGACCGGGAAGTATTCGGAGACGAAGACAGCCACTACTTCTTTGTCCGTTTGAGAAGATTTTTCGGAACACAAGACCGGAGGGCACGGCGATGACGGCAGAGGACCAGATCACGACGCATAGAGTTCCAAGCGGAAACCGGATCGGATTGACGGTGCTGCTCACGCTTTCCCTGACTGCCTGCGCCGGCCAGGTGCAGATGCCAACCGAACCGACTCCGCCGGCACCGTTGACTCGCGTGTGGCCGGCACCGCCGGAGCGGCCCCGAATCACGCTGGTCCGGGAGATTCAGCTTCCGAGAGATATCCGGCAAAAACCGAGCGCCTGGCGGAAGATCGTGGAGTTCATCGCCGGGAAGGAACCGCAGCCGACCTTGGTCCGCCCATACGGCGTCACTGTAGATCCTGGCGAACGCCTTCTGGTCGCCGACACCGGAGCCCAGCGTGTCCATATCTTTGATCTGAATTCAGGACTGTACGAGAAGCTTCCTCACCCCAAGGACGATCTGCGCCTCCTCTCACCCATTGATGTACAGGTGGACGGTTCCGGCCGCATCTATGTTTCCGACTCGGAGGCCCGCAAAGTCCACATCTTCAATGCCGAGGGGAGGCTGGAGAAAAGCCTGGCAGGTTTTGAACGTCCCACCGGACTGGCCGTCAACAAAAGCCTGGGGCAGCTCTTGGTGGTCGACACCAAAGCGCAACAGATTCATGTTTTCAGCACCGCCGGCGAGCGCCTCTTCTCCTTCGGACGCCGCGGGGGAGGCAACGGAGAGTTCAATTTCCCGACGAACATCTGTCTCGATCGCCGGGGAAACATCTATATAACCGATTCGATGAATTTTCGTGTACAGGTCTTCGATCCGAAAGGAAACTTCTTGAGTCGTTTCGGCAAGGCCGGCGACGGACCCGGACGGTTCTCAAAACCGCGAGGCATAGCCGTCGACAGCGACGGGCACATATACGTCTCCGACGCGTCCTTCGACAACATCCAGATCTTCAACATCCAGGGGCAGATCCTGCTCTATTTCGGAGCCCCCGGCGTCTCGCCGGGAGAGTTCTATATGCCCGCGGGAATCACCATCGATGCAAGCAACCGGATCTTCGTCGCGGACTCCTACAACCACCGAATCCAGGTCTTTCAGTATCTCAAGCCAGACCTGGAATCGGAAAAGAGCAGCTCCGGATCGAAAAGATCGTCCGAAGATCAGACAGCGCCGTCTCTCAGGTCCAATACACAACTTGACGTTTCCGCTCGAACGGGTTGGATCGGGCGGTAGGGACGGACGACTCCCTTTTGCACAGTGGAGGAATCAACATGAAAAGGCTCACAGAAAGAAAGAGCGGAGGCAATCCCTTCAATAGACGCTTCCTTTGCGTCGCGGCCCTTGTGCTGCTTGCCTTTGCCAGCAGCGCCGCGGCCCTCATGAGCGTCGTGGACTCCAAACACAATCTCTCCATCAGCGGTCCCGGCACCATGAAAGCCACGGCGGAATCGGAGATCTGCATTTTCTGCCATACCCCTCACGGCGCGGAGCCGGGGGGTGTTCTCTGGAACCGTGCGGACCCCGCAGGCCCCTACCAGACTTACGACAGTACCACCATACAGACCTTTGTCGGCCAGCCGACGAAAGCCTCCCGGAAGTGCCTGAGTTGTCATGACGGCACCATCGCGCTCGGGCAGGTCTCCAGCCGGCCCGCACAAATACCGATGAGCCAGCAGTTTCTCAACACCGGTCCCGCATTCCTGGACACCGATCTGAGGGACGATCATCCCATTTCACTCAACTACGGCAGTGCCCCGACGCCCGAGTACAAGAATCCGGCCACCCTGACAGGCCCCGTGAAGCTCGACAAAGACGATGATCTGCAGTGTACGGCGTGCCACGATCCGCACGATGATACGTTGGGCGATTTTCTGACCGACACCACCTTCCAATCCGCTCTCTGCCTGAACTGCCACCAGCCGACGGGCTGGACCACTGGCACGCACCGAAACTCCGCGGCTGGCTGGAACGGCAGCCCTCCGGACCCATGGCCCCATACAGACTACACGTCGGTGGCGGAGAACGCCTGCGAAAACTGCCATCGCCCCCACAGTGCGGGACGGGATCCACACATTCTCAACGAATTCCTCGAAGAGGACAACTGCTACCCCTGCCACAACGGCAACCTGGTGGGGGCCATCAATAATTTCGACATCCAGAGCGAATTCGTCAAACCCTCGAATCATCCCATCGGCAGCACCGTGGGCACCCACGAGCCGACCGAGGACTATCTGACCATGGCGCGCCACGTGGAATGCGCCGACTGTCACAACCCCCATCAGGCCAATGACACCCCGGCCAACGCCCCCCTGGTCAGCGGCGCGTTGCTGGGTGTCAAGGGGGTCGATGCCGCAGGCGGCGTAGTCGACCCGTCGATCAACGAATACGAGATCTGCTTCAACTGCCACGCCGACAGCGCCCCGGGGCCGATCCCTATACCGCGCCAGATTCCCGAAGTGAACAAGCGACAACAGTTTGCCCTGAGCAATCCGTCCTATCACCCCGTGGAGGGGCCCGGCAAGAATGCCAACGTCCCGAGCCTCGCCGGCATGACACTCAACGGCGTACCTCTCACCACCGGCACCGTGATCTACTGCACCGACTGCCACAACAACAACAACGGCCCCGGCGCCGGCGGCGGCGGCCCCAATGGCCCCCACGGCTCGACCTATGACTACCTGCTGGAAAGGCGCAATGAGACGGCCGACTTCACCCCCGAGAGTTCCACGAACTACGCCCTCTGCTACAAGTGCCATAACCGGAACAGTATCCTGAACGACGACAGTTTCGATGAGCACGACAAGCACATCCGTGGCGAAGATGCTCCCTGTTCGGTCTGTCACGACCCCCACGGCGTCGACGGCACCGCCTCGAACAATACGCATTTGATCAACTTCGACACCTCTGTCGTCTTCCCCAGCGGTGGACAGCTATGGTTTCGAGACGACGGAGTTTTTGGGGGAACATGCCGCCTCGTCTGCCATGGCGAGGATCACAATCCGTTCAACTACCCATAAGCGAGGTTCGGCTTTGAAAAACCTTTTTCTATTGCTCTTTTTCGGACTGATCGTTGCGTCGGGCGCCGGTGCATCCGATCTCTCCGCCAAGGCTGTGATGGCCACGGTCAACGGCGTTGCCATCACACGCAGCCTGGTCGAGGCCGAGGTGCGCCGCCTGGTCCCGAGGACCCTTTTTCACCAGAGCATCGATGCCGAGAAACTCGCCGCCTTTCGCAAGGACGCGCTCGAGAGCCTGATTGACAAGGAACTCCGGGTCCAGGAGGCAGCGCGTCTCGGACTCACGGTCGACAAGCGTGCCGTTGGGACGGAACTCAAGAAGGTGATCGAACGCTATTCGAACAAGAGGGAATTCGAAAAGCGACTCAAAGCGGCGGGCTATTCCACCCGGGATGCCAAAGAGGAAATTGAAAGACGGCTGCTGGCCGATCTCGTTTTTCAACGGGAAGTCGTCGCGCGCGTCAAGGTCAGCGACCAGGAGGCCCGAAGCTATTATGAAGCCAATCAGGAGAAGTTCGTGGAGCCTCGCCGCTTCAACCTGAGCCACATCCTGGTGAAAGTGCCTCCCCTGGCGAACGATTTCGAAGAAAAAGCGCTGGAGAAGAAGACCAAGGAGATCGCCAGACAAATCCGGGCAGGACTCACCTTTGACGAGGCCGTGCGCAAGTACGCGGAAGGAGACGACCAGGACGACGGCGGTGACATGGGCTGGGTTCACGAGGGGCGGCTCGTGCCGGAAATCGAGCAGGAAATCGCCAAATTGACGCCCGGTGAGATTGCCGGCCCCTTCCGAACCTTTCGGGGCTTCAGGATCTTCCGCGTGGACGAAGTCCGCACCGAGAGACAGGTCCCCTTCCCTGAGATCCGGGACAAGCTCCTGGCCGACCTCACCGAGAAAGCCATTCAGGAAAGAGAAACCGTCTGGAAGGCAGGACTAAGAGAGAAGGCTGAAATCGTTCGCCACGAACTTCCGGCCGGAAACTAGCCTGGGTATCGCCTTAGAAGTGTTCGCCCCGTCTCTGCGCTTACCGCGAATCTCGTAATAGATTGACTCATGCAATAGACGGGCTAGTACTTGTCTGTATGGCAGGCAATGCAAAGCTCCGTGGAGGAGTGCCCCACGGTCAGTTCCCTCGAGGCGGTGCACTCTGCAGCGGGATCCAGCGCCATGGCCGCCGTCTGCATCCCGGTCGACAGATCACTCTTAAGTCTGTGACAGGAAACGCAGCTCACCTTCCCATCAACCAGACGGATATTCTTGTCCAGCAGCAGCCTCGGCCGATACCCCCTTGGGTCCCGCATGGCATAGTGATCATAGGACATGCCCACCGGATGATTGACCGTCCGGGATCCGCTTATCTGGAAAGGGGCGTCGGCATCTTTCAATGAGATACTTGTTGCTGTGGCCCCATTGTGGCATCCCAGGCAGTCACTCGCCGTACTGTCAGGAGGTACTGCAGCCGCACTGACGGCGAAGGCTTGCACATCGGCACCGAACACGAAGTTCCTGAACATCTCAGAGAGGCTTCCCGCCACCGCTGTGCGCGGTGCAACACAAATCAGAGAAAAGACCATCAGGAGTGTACAAAACCTCTGCATAGCCAACCCTCCTCCTGTCATGCCCGAGGGGCAATTACCACACGGTATCGGTTCTAAAAGAATGGATTGAAAAAGAGGATGGGCCGCCGACGTCAGAGAGCCTGCCTGAAGACCCATACGTTCATCCGTCTCTTCGGCAGCCCCTCTACCATCACCTTGCGGCCCCAGGCAGGTGGCTTTGCGTCCGATCCCTTTCGGGAAAGGTTGCCTTTGTCACAAAACTAATCAGTACATCGGGAGAAAGGCAAAATACTTTAGAATAAACTGGTTCCCCCGATGGGTCTGGCCGGCTTGCGAACGTATTCGGTGGCAAACCTGACCTCTCCACGAAGCCTTTCTAATGTTCTTACCACTGAATCCTTTGGCCCGCAACCGATGGGCGGACAAGATCTGCACCATGGCGTCCGGCATGGCCGCCGACCTTTTCGCACGGGCCAGTGTGGGAAAAACATTGTGTTTCTATCATAACCTAAGAACTTGTTTATGCGGAAAAAAAAGGCCGCCGGGGAGTCCGGCGGCCTTCTCACGATTGTCCGGCATCAGGTGGATACTCAGGGTTGCGGTAACCATGAATTGTCATGCACGTGACAGTCGGTGCAATCTTGACCATCAAAGTGGGCGGGCGCGTCCCCATTGTATCGATGGAAAAGGGTCTGGGTATGGCAGGTCTCACAGATATTCTCATTGAAGGGCGGCCCATCGGCAAAAGAGCCCTCTCCTTCCCGACTCGTGAAAACAATCAGACTGCCGTCGATGACACTCTGGTCCGTGGTCTCTCGCACCGCCTTAATGTTGTCCCCGACCTCGAACATAGGGTTGTGACAATCGACACACCCAACCTCGTAGTTGTATTTCCCGGTGCCACTGACAGCGCTGGTGTGGGGCTTTCGTGTCCCGTGGCACTTCATGCACTCTTCACTCGGGATCTTGGCAGAAAAAATGAGATTGTCACTTACATCCTCCACGTGACAGAACCCGCAGTTGCTATTGAAAAAGTTTGTGTTGTGCGGCGGCTGTGCCTGTCCCGCCGTAGGCAGAAATCCATCACGATGGAGGTGACACTGGGTGCACTGCTGGCCATCGAAGTGCGACTGACCGCCCGGTGCGGTGCCGTCGCTCTGATGATGATTGGTCCGGGTGTGGCAGGTCTCGCAGATGTTCTCCTCATGGGGCGGACCGTCCGCAAAGGAGCCTATCCCCGTGGGGGCCGTAAACTGCACAAAGTTCTGTATGGACGCGCCCGTGGCCTCGTTGTCAAAACAGATCGTCCGCCGGACATACTGCCCATAGGTGGTTCCAAACTTATTGTTCTGCTCCTGGGTGTGCGGATTGTGGCAGGTCACACAGTCGGCGCCCCAGTTCCCGTATTTGCTCCCCACGACGTCGGTCCCGTGGGTCCGAACGTTGGGGGCCGAGCCGAATCCGAACGGATAGGACTCGGGATACTGGACCTTGAATATCCCGTTGAGTGGATCCGAGGTATCTTCCGGGTCCGCGTGGCACCGCTGGCACTGATACCGCAAATCGTTGAAGAAATCATTTAGATCGTGGCATTTCCCGCAGAAGAGTTCAGTGTTGTCGGGGTGCACAGAGCCATCCGGGTTGAGCAGCAGCCCGAAATGGGGCGTATCCCGGGGCGTGGTCACGGTCTCGCAGCTCGGCCCACCGCAGTCGTCAACATCCGTCTCGTCAGCCAAGTTGTCACAGTCGTTGTCGATCCCGTCGTCACAGACCTCCAGAAAGCCGGGGCTGCGGTTGGGGTCGGCGTCGTCACAGTCTGGTGCGCACTTGGCCGCCCCGTCGCCATCGGCGTCGACATCCGTTGAGAAGTCGGCCCGACCGTCACAGTTGCTGTCCTTGCCGTCACAGATTTTTGGGGCACCGGGAAAGACCTGGGGGTCCGTGTCATCACAGTCGACGGGACCGCAGACACCGCCCAACGTGGAAAAACCGTCCCCGTCGGTGTCGGCCCCGGCGCAGGCCTCGCAATCGGGGTCGGAGATACAGGTTGCGTCATCACAGTCGATCGACCCGTCGCAGTTATTGTCGATACCGTCCGTACAGAACTCCGCGGCCGCTGGATTCACAGCAGCATTGGTATCGTCACAGTCGGTACCGCCGCAGAAAGAAGCCGTATCACCGTCGCCGTCGGCGTCGGGGCAGATACATCCGGCTTCGTCCGTTGTGCCATCACAGTTGTTATCCTTGCCGTCGCCGCAGAGCTCGCTGGCCCCCGGATTCACCGTGGCACTGAAGTCATCGCAATCACCCGGCGTGTCGCAAATCTTAAATCCGTCTCCGTCGCTATCGCGCTCCTCCGCGGGCATGCCGGACGTACAATCGTTGTCCTTGCCGTCACAGATTTCGGAATTCCCGGGAAAGCGGGCCGGATCGCTGTCATCGCAGTCGCCCGCGCACCGCGGCACACCGTCGCCGTCAGCGTC
Source organism: uncultured Nitrospirota bacterium (assembly GCA_945786985.1). Lineage (GTDB taxonomy): Bacteria > CG2-30-53-67 > CG2-30-53-67 > CG2-30-53-67 > CG2-30-53-67 > CALZGC01. The sequence continues at coordinate 45,940 of CALZGC010000039.1, forward strand.
GACGTCGGTGCCGAAAGTCCGACCGTCGCAATTGGTGTCTCTCCCGTCGCAGATCTCGGGCACCCCTGGTCGAATATCGGGATCCGTATCGTCACAGTCGGGGCCCACACAGTCAATACCGCTCCCGTATCCGTCCCCGTCATTGTCCACGCATTGGGCCTGAACGTTGGAGCTGCCCAGGATCAACAGAACTCCCAGCAAGACAGATAAGAACATCCCCATCGGGCACTTCTTGGAAATCATGGCTCGGCCTCCATTCCAAACGGCGGGTGATCATTTTGTAGATCAAATGGCTCCCTTAGGAAGGTATTGAATATAACACAGAATGAAAGTTTTTTCAAAAGATTCTGAAGAAATCTCGCCAAGGAAATGCGAAAATTAAGACGTTTCGTTAGGCGTTCAGACGCTCAGAGGAAATAAGAGCGAAAAGTCAAACTTACAGAAGACAAAAATGGCAGCAGGATGGAGGCCCTTAACCCGGAGATTGCATGAGTAAATCTATTACGAGGCTGGATAGTCTGCCACATGCGGCGTTACAGAAGATCTTCTGACTTCAATATGTTTACAGCCAGAAGATCTTTTGCGCCCTGCCTGTAGCGCATCCAAAACCTCTGGGGCCTCTCATGACGATCAACTCATGCAATATCCGGGCTAAGTGCCCAAACAATAAACCGCGCTACTCTGTGATCGAAGCGTTGTGCACCGACAGAGGAGGATCAACCAAATCGAAACCACTGACTGTCACCAATTCATGATGCAAAATCCCGGGCCACAAGGCGTGGCCCGGGATCTTCAGTATAACCGCTGCGCTTCAAGTTTTAAAACGAGCTTGCTCCATGTCCGTGGCAGTTTCCGGCCATACAACCGGTACTTTTGTTACCTCCCATTTGATCGGGATGGCAGGTTGAGCAGAAAGACCGGCCGTTTGTCGTTGCGTCACTGTTACTCTGTGAGACATCAAGGACCCTGACGAGATCGGGGTCTTCACCTGGAATCGACCAATCCGGCGTGAGCGGCGTCGATCCGTTTTTGGAGTAGATAATCGGCTTCAAATTGGCCAGGTTTGTGTAAACCATACCATTCACCTCCGCCCGTGTCCGGCATTGTGGCAGTCGCTTCACGCAAGGACATCACCCTGTTGGTATCCGCTCCCGGGCTGCAGACTGACCTGCCGACTCGCATCAGCTGGACCGTGCTGGTCGCCTTTGCCGTCGGTCCAAGCCGTGCAGATATCTGTGAGCGCCTGCGTTGGCGGCGTGACACTTGCCGGGTATGAGTTGTCATGACAATCGAGGCAGAACTCCGTCATGCTCGCCGGCACCCGACCGTCGTCCGGGTCGGGATCGGCCAAAAAGATCCACCGCATGCGGACTGTGGCAATCGGTACACTCGATCTTCGCTCCGCTGCAGACCATATCCGCATAAGAGACATCGTGATGGGTATTCCGATCCGCTCCGGAGCGGGATACCATGGTTTCTGTGCCGGCAAAGAGGAACTGAATGTCCTGAGCCGGCGCGCCATCATGGCACCCAAAAGAGAGCTCTTCTTCTCCGTTGGCAACGGGTGCACCCGCCACCGTCCCCGAGAGGAAGGGCGGGTGCTATCGGTTCCGCCGTGACAGTACGGGCAGTTCCCTTCCAGGGCTTCCAACCGACGGTGGTGCTCGGTCAGTGCCTCTACTGCTCGTGGCACGTGGTGCAGTCGCGGAAGTCCTCGAGAATGTACGCCCCCAGGTCAGGATCCCACACGAAACTGTGGCAGTTCAGGCAGTCGTAGGTGGCATCCGGCACTCCGTCGCCGTTCGCATCAGGTTTCGGCACGATACTGTCCGGTATGATTGGCGTTCCCACGCGCTGGTGGTGCAGGTTGGGTATCGACGCACTGGTGAGGAGAAAGCCCTCCGAATGAGGATGACAGGTTGTACAAGTATTGCCGTCTAAGTGACTCTGCCCACCGGGCGCCGTCCCATCTGACTGATGGTGGTTCGTGGCGCTGTGGCAGGTTTCACAGACATTCTCCTCGTGAGGCGGTCCGTCCGCAAAGGACCCCGGCCCGGAACGTGCCGTGAAGTCAATAACGCTGCCCGGAATGACGCTTCCCGGAACCGTCGATCTGACCAGTTTCAAGTTCGTCTGTTCAAACATCGGGTTATGGCAGTCGACACACTGGTTGGTATAGCTATAAGTGCCCGACCCGTTCACATCGCTGTGCGTCAGGACATTCGGCGCCGCCGGGAAGCCGTCTTTGAGGACGCCCGTTGGCGCATGACACTGCTCGCACTTGGAATCGGGAATGGGAGAACTGAAATCTGAAGTGCTGACGTGACAGTAATCACAGTTGTTCAGAAACTCCTGCGTGTCGTGCGGGGCCGCCGGTGTACCTCCTGTCGGTGCGAACCCATCGGCATGGGAATGACAGGCGGTGCAGGCAAGTCCGTTATTGTGATCCTGCCCACCCGGTGCCGTCCCATCGCTCTGTTGGTGGTTGGTACGGGTATGGCAGGTATTGCAAATGTTCTCATCGTAAGGCGCGCCATCGGCAAAGGAGCCCGGCCCTGTGGGCGCGGTGAACTCCACAAAATTCTCCACCGACCCGCCCGTCGTCTGATTATCGAAACAGATGGTCCGTTTGATCAGCTTGCCGTAGGTGGTGCCGAACTTGTTGTTCTGCTCCTGGGTATGGGGGTTATGGCAGTTCACGCAGTCCGCCCCCCAGGTGCCATATTTGTTCCCGAGGATCCCCGATGAGTGGGTCACGACATTCGCAGCCGAGCCGAACCCGAACGGATAAGCATCGGGGTACTGGGCTTTGAGGACACCGTTGAGCGGATCGGAGGTATCGTTCGGATCGGCGTGACACCGCTGGCACTGATAGCGGGTGTCATCGAGAAAATTGGTCAGATTGTGGCACTTGCCGCAGAACAGCGCATTGTTGTCCGGATGAATCGTGCCGTCCGGATTGAGAAGCTGACCCAGATGGGGCTCATCCCTCGGCGTGGTCACTGTACCACAGGTCGGAGGACCGCAGTCTTCTAAATCCGCCGCATCGGTCAGGTTGTCGCAATCGTTGTCGATCCCGTCGGTGCAGACTTCCAGATTGTCAGGATAGCGCTTCGGATTATTGTCATCACAGTCGGAGGCGCAGCGGGCCACCCCGTCGCCGTCTGCATCGACATCGGAGGAGAAATCGAGCCGGCTGTCACAATTGTTGTCTTTACCATCGCAGATGCGAAGCGCACCGGGGTAGACAGTCGGATCGGTGTCGTCACAATCTCCGGCAGCCACGGCCACTCCGTCACCATCATTGTCACCTGCGACCGCGACGCAACTACTGTCCGCTGCATCGGTCATGCCGTCAAAGTCATTGTTGCAACCGTCACTGCAGGTCGGACTCCCCACCGGCCCTTCCAGCCCGATGAGGGAAGCGCCCACACAGTCACCGTTGGAGCAGGTGTCGCCGCTCGTACACGGGTCGCTGTCGTCGCACGCGCCGATGGCAAAGGTACAGTCGTTGTTGCAGCAAAGACCGCCGTCGCACTGCTCATCGGCCTCCACGATGCCGTTGCCGCAAACGCCGACCGCATCACACCTGTCCGTAGCTTCGTTACAAGTCGTGCCGCCGGTACAGGGGTCGCCGGCAGAAACACAGGCGCCCGAGCCGTTGCAGCTCTCCGTGCCGTCACAGAAAACTCCGTTGGAACTGCAGGCCGTAGCGGTGCTCGAAAAAGTGCAGTCCGGATCGCAGCACTCGCCGCCATCACACTGCTCGCCGGTCTCCACGGTCCCGTTGCCACAAACGGCGCCCGTATCGCAGGTATCGGTCGATTCGATACAGTTCGTCCCGCCCGGACAGGGGTTGCCGGCGGAAACACAGCCGCCCGAGCCGTTGCAGCTCTCCGCGCCGTCACAGAAAAGACCGTTGTCCGTGCAGGCCATGCTGGGCATGGCAAAGGTACAGTTGCTATTACAGCAAACGCCCCCATCACACTGCTCGCCACTCTCGACAATCCCGTTTCCGCACACCGGACCGCCGCCACCGACGCAGCCCCCCAGATCCGCTGTGTCGACCCGGCGGTCGCAATCGTTGTCTTGGCCGTCGTCGCAGATCTCCTGATTGCCGGGAAAGTTTGACGCGTCGTTGTCATCGCAGTCCCCCCCACATCGCGGCACGCCGTCGCCGTCGGCATCCACATCGGTGCGGAAATCAAGGCGACCGTCGCAGTTAGTGTCGAGGCCGTCGCAGATACGGATCGCACCCGGAAAGACGTTGGCGTTTGTGTCGTCGCAATCGACACCCGGGTTGGGACAGTCCGCTGCTCCGGCAACCCCGTAATCGTCGCCGTCAGCATCCACGCAGGCCGTCGCCGTGGGACTCGCCAGCGCAACGACCAGAAAACTAAAGAAAAAAACCGATAGGAAGGTTTTTAACGACCGTGTCTCTCTCATGGCCCCTCCAGAGATTAAGATGATGTGATGAATGCCTCGTATCCTCATATTTTCGAGCCGTTTCAGAAGCCAAACAAGCCAAAAAATACGCAATATGCATGCCACAGGATGACAATCCGACCTATCGCTTTTCGTGAATATTTCCATATAGTTACCTGCGGACGCGTCCGCTATTGTCGGGAGGAGTCTCTATCTTCACGCTAAATGACTCAATAAAAGGGTTTAATAACATATTTTAGACGATTATTGGGTTAATTGAGTGTAACTAACGCGCAATTATATCATAATAGACGTATAAATGAAGTCTGTGTGCTATGCACGACTTTTATTTGCTCCAGATAACCGAATAGAAGAAGCAACGGCAGCGAACTGGCCATTCTTCCGTCTCGGAGTGCACCGTGACAGCCGACACGTCTTCCCGGTCAGGGCTCAGGGTCGCCAGGGCCGTTCCAGCCTATCTGAAGGAGCGGAAAATAAATGTGCCTACAAAATTTCGCTTTGCAATGGGCGGTCTCCGGTCTATACTGCGTATTTTTGGGAGACCTTCATGCGATTCACGGCTCTGGGCGGTTGCAGCGAAGTAGGGGCCAATGCCTACCACCTTGAAATCGATGGTACGGGGATTCTGCTGGACGCAGGCATCCATCCGAAGAAATACGGCTTGGAGAGCCTCCCCCTGATCGAGGTGGTGCGGCGCAAGGAAATCGATGCCGTCCTGATCAGCCATTGTCACATTGATCATCTGGGAGCCCTGCCAGTCATCTTGAAATACTTCCCCACCCCCCGGGTCTTCATGACGCAGCCCTCACTCCCCATCGCCATGCGCATGCTTCACAACACCGTCACCGTGATGGGGCGGCTGAGAGAAGAGAAGGGCATCGAAGAGTATCCCTTTTACACACACGAGGATATCGATCTGGTCGCCCCGCTGTTTCAGCCGATGGACTACGACACCCCCTTTCTGATCCCTGCGAATTATGGAAGCCGCACGTCCCATGTCGAGGTGGAGTTTCTGGATGCGGGCCACATTCTGGGTTCCTCCGGCATTATGATCCGCAGCGACGAAGGGAAAGTCTTTTACACCGGCGACACGTGCCGTCACGACCAAACGGTCATCAAGGGAGCCATGTATCCCGAGGAGCAGGTGGAGACGCTGATTCTTGAGAATACCCTCTGCGCCAGTGTGGATGCCGAACGCAAGCGGCGGGGAAGTGAAATTCTGCGCCTCGCAGCCGAGATCCAGAAGGTGGCCGCCCGTGGTGGGTCCGTTCTGATCCCGACCTTTGCATTGGGGAGAACCCAGGAGATTCTGGCGATCCTGGATCAGCTTAAGACGCGCAACCGAATTCCTGACATTCCGATTCTCGTGGGCGGTATGGGGCGGGTCTTTTCCAAGATTTATGACCGCTTCTCACTTCAGACACGACGCAAGGATCCGGAACTGCTCTTCAAGGAGATCGCAACAAAGAAGATCGGCCCCAAGACGCAGCTGACAGAGAAGCTCGTGAAAGACCCCAGTATCGTGGTCGCTACCTCCGGCATGTTGAGCGAGAAAACGCCGGCCAACCGCCTGGCACAGGCCATGCTCGAAGACCCCAAGCATGGCATCTTCTTCGTGGGATACCTGGATGAGGATACTCCCGGTGCCCGGCTGTTAAATGCCACACCGGGAGAAGACGTTGTACTGGACAGCGGGGAGCCGCCGCGAATCAGGAACTGTGACGTGCAGTCCTTCCGTTTCTCTGCTCACTCCCACCGGGGCGAGATCCTGCAACTCATCGAGAGTCTGAACCCGCGGAAGGTCATTCTCGTTCACGGCGACGCCGGGGCCATCGGCTGGACCGCCGAAACAATCCGGCAGAACTACCCCGGCATGGAGGTCATCGTCCCCAAGGCGGGTGTGGAGGTGACCCTTTGATGCCGGGACCGGCGGAAGACGCAGGGTCTCTGGACCCCGGTCTAGAGCCAGTGGTTCCTCCCCTTCATGGCCTGAAGCGCTGCGCCGGCGGCCCCGATAACCCCGGCATCATCACCAAGCTTCGCCCGTACGATCTTCGCCCGGATTCTGGGCACCTTGAAAGCCCGAACGGTCACCTCCTCTTTGACTATGGGAATGAAATCCCGCCAGGCTGCCGTCACTCCGCCGCTGAGAACAATGATCTGCGGATTGAATGTATTGACCATGTTGGCAATGCCGATCCCAAGGTATCGCCCCATCTGGTGAATCACCCGAAGACAGACCAGGTCTCCGGCTTTGGCAGCCCTGAAAACGTCACGCGCGCTGAAAACATCTTCGCGCCCCTGAAAGCTTGTCTTCAGGATTGAGTCCTCCCGGATGAGACGCCGTTTGACCTCCCGGACGATCCCCGTGGCGGAGGCGTAGACTTCCAGACATCCGGTGTTTCCACACTTACACTGCGGACCATCGGGATTGACCGTCGTATGGCCGAGCTCGGCCGCCATGCCGTCTTCGCCGTGCCAGACCCGGCCATTGAGAATAATCCCGCCGCCTACCCCTGTTCCTAGTGTCAGACAGATCAGGCTGTCGGCCCCCTTGCCGGCACCGACCCACTTCTCGCCGTAGGCCGCAGCATTGGCATCGTTTTCCACTACCACCGGCAGTGAGATTCTCCTGCGGACAATAGCTTTCAACGGTACCTCCACCCAGTCCGGAAGATTCGGTGAGGAAACGATGACCCCGCGCCGGACATAGATCACGCCCGGCGCACCGATGCCCACGGCCTGCGGGCGGCGGCCCGCTTCTCTCTCCCGCTGCACCGAACGCTCGAGCATCTGAAGGAGTTTCTCGATGACCAGATCCTTGCCCGCTTCCGGATCGGTGGATTGTTTGGTCCGGTGCAACACGGAGCCCTGCATGGAGATCGCGGCAACCCGGATGTTCGTTCCCCCCAGGTCCACGCCGATGATTGATTTTTTCATGGAATCTCGTTAAAGAGCGGCGGGCTCAAACGCTCCACATGATCGCCTCAAAATGCTCGGACGGAACGTGAAAGGAAAGGGGGGATCCCAAGGGCCACTTTTCGAGCTCCATCCCCTTTCGTTCGACCCGCACGAAGAAGCTGACCCGGTCCCCCACCGACACATTCAGCTGGGCAAAAGGGATCGCCACTTCCATGATCCTCTCCCAGGCCACATCCGACAGGGCTGCCTCGGCTTCGCCGTTTCGGGAAAGGGTGCCCCGAATCCCCTCCTTCTCGAACCAGAGGCGCACGCGAACCCCTGCAGGCTCCACAAAGTGGAGGTCAAAACTGAGCTTGCGCATCTCCTTGGGCTCCATCCGCCCAGTCTGGTCCAGTCGGACAAAAAGGGTTTCCAGGCCAAACCCGTAGTAGATGCGGCGGATGATAGCATCGGCCTGATGCATGGTGCCACCCACCGTGCTCACATCGTAGAGCGCAGCGGAAATCCACTCGTAATAACTGGTGACCAGCCCGTCCACCGTCGGCTGGATGAAGGCCGTGATCTCCGAGGTGACCGCGGGCCCCTTTTCCCGGATGATCGGTATGAACAGCTTGTCCGGCGGCGTCTCACCGAGAAGGGTATAGACGTTGGCCAGATGCTTGCGGTACAGCTCATCGAAATCCTTGTCGTTCTGGGAAGAGTGATCGTCCCCGTACCACCAGTTCCAGTCGCTCCCTTCGGCAATATAGATCTCGCGCCAGGCCTTTTCCAGTTTCCCGGGATCCAGCTTGTCTGCCCTGTCCCGTTGCGCGCGCACCAGAAACTCACGGGTCTCATAGAGATAGTCCCATGCCTTGTTGTCCTCCTCATGACCGATCCAGACGCGGAAGTTGTGATTGATCCAGGACCCCGAGTGAAGCCGCGGCAGCGTCCTTTTCGGCGGGAACCGCTCGAGATAATCTCCGACGGTCGTCGTCTTGATCAGGGGGTCCTGACTCAGACGGGTGTAGAACTCGGTGAAAAAGTCCCACCCATCGTTCCGGTAGTGCTCCCACGCATTTTCGCCGTCCAGTATCACGGTGACGAGGGGCGCCTCCTGAAGGTCGATGGTGGCATTGCGTATCTGATGGATGTGATGCAGAAAGTCCATGGCGGCATCGCGGGGGTCCCAGCGGGAGTAAACGAATCCGATGAGATCGGACAGGCCGTGATCCCGGAAAACAATATCCAGGGAGCTCCCCTGCGCTTCCACCCGGTAGGGTTGGTAGAGAAAGTCCTTTTTCTCCTTTTTCTCTCTGGCCAGGCCCGGAAGGAGGGAACAGATCAGGATCTCCTCGTCCGTCGCTATCCAGCGGATCCCCGTGTCGGCGACAATGGGGATGATTTCTTCCGACACGGAGCCCTCGGAGGGCCACATGCCGAGAGGCTTTCGCCCGAAGAGCTTCTCGTGATAGGCCACGGCCATGTCCACCTGCCGGCGGGCGTCTTCGGGATGAATGAACTGATGTCGGGGCAGATGAATCTGCGGACAGGCATCCCGGGCGCGGTCGGTATTGCAGACGAGCGGCAGAATGGGATGATAAAAGGGCGTGGTCGAGATCTCGATCTGACCCGTTTCGGACAGTGCCCTGTATTCGGGTACGATCGACCGCATCACCTCAATCTGCTTCTGCAGCAACCGCCCCTTCTCCTCCTCGGTAAATCCTTCCCCCTTCGCCAGCAATCCCTGCAGGAACGGATCGGTTCGCTTGAACAGCGGGTCGAACCAGGTCAGATTGAAATAAACCTGCAAATCGAGGAAATCCTGGGTGCTGAAGATCTTCCGGACCCGCTCCAGGTGCTTTTCGCCTGCCTGGAAGCCTCGCTTCTTCAGCAGATGCCAGTACCGCGGGTAGGGCTTCACCATGTTCTCCCACTCTGCGAAGAAAAAGCTCTGCAGCACAGCGATCTGTTCCTGCTTGTTCAGCTCCACCGCCGGTTTCAGCGAAAGGTCCATAAAGAGATCTTTGGCCTGGTTGTCGGTGTAATCGAGAATCTGCTCGAGCAGGCAGGGCACCAGGTTGAAGTTCTGCCGGATAGAAGGATATTCCCGCAGGATCGCCACCATGTCATAGTAATCCTTGATGCCGTGCATCCGCACCCAGGGCAGACGGTACTCCCCTTTCACCAGGTCCTTGTAATAGGGCTGGTGCATATGCCAGACGATCGACAAATAGATGGGATTATTCGATTTCGACATCACGCGATCCCCCGAAGCGGGACCGATCCGACAGGCCGGTGGCCGGTCACGGCAAGCGCGTCACCGCGCGTCCACTGCGGACCCGTCGGCCGGACGGATCTCCCTTGGATCGAAAAGATAGACCACTTCGTTTTCTTTGACAAGGCCCAGTTCTTCACGGGAGATACGCTCCACCGTAAAGGGGTCCTCCCGCGCGGCCAGGATTTCCTCCCGCAGCACGCGATTTTCTTCGGTCAGCCGGTCGTTCGTCCGCACCCAGCGCTCCCGTTCCCCCTCCATTCGTTGCAAATGCAAAAGGCTCTTGTCCCCCAGCAACGAGGTAAACAAAAAGAAAACAGCCGAAAGGAAAAACACCAGACCCAACGCGGCCCTCGTATTGCGACTCCCGGAGGACGGCTCTCCCTTCTTCTCTTTTGAAGAACGGCCCCGTTTCATACGCTGCCCGTCCGATCGTTTTGCCGTACAACCAAGCAAGCGCCCCGATGGCGGGAAGACCGGCGTCCCGGCGTCGGCGTCGTGCACCGACAGGCCTGCCGAAAAATGAGCGACCGCAACTCTCTATCCTCCTGTCATCGCTACAATATTCTGAAAAACTCATGGTAGCACAACGGCATCGGGATGCCAATGAATTTTGCCGAACCACCACCGCTCACCCGTTTGGCAAGAGGTCCGATTCGGGGCGCACAGAGCGCTTCCGGCTCGCCGCCCACATCATCTGTCGACAGATGCCTCTGAAAATGCGGACTTCCCTTTCGTCCAGACAGGACCGTCCGAAGACCCTTCGGAGGTCCCGCATGATATGGGCGGGATTCTCTCCGTTTAGAAAGCCGACGGATCTGAGGGCCTCCTCGAAATGGCAGTACATGGCTTCCAGAGTGCGGGTGTCCGAGCGCGGCCTGTCGGCGGACTCTCCCCCTTGAAGGGTCGCCAGGAAAACCTCATAGGCGATGACCATAACCGCCTGTGAGAGGTTGAGCGAGTGGCACGCAGCGCTGCCCGGAATGGAGACAAATTCCTGGCAAAGATCGAGCTCACGGTTGGACAGGCCGCAGTCCTCCCGCCCGAAGAGCAGCGCAATGCGATCTGCCCTATGTATGGACAGCAGCCGTTCGGCCAGTTGGCGCGGTGGCTGAGCCTCGAATCGGAAGCGTTCGCGATCGGGAGGCACGGTACCGACGACCAGATGGCAATCGGCCAGCGCGGAGGCCAGTTCGTCAAAGATTTCCGCCGCCGCTAGGATGTCCCGGCCCCGCACTGCCATCCAGCGCGCCATGTCTGCATAATAGTCGCACGGCGAGACCAGCCGGAGCTTGCTGAGGCCCATATTCATCATAGCCCGCGCCACGGACCCCACATTGCCGGGGTGTTGGGGACGATGAAGCACTACGGTGATCCGATCCAAGTGTTCCTGCATGGCGCCTCCGGAATCATCCCATGATAACCTACGGAGCCCATTTGTCAATGCCGGAAAGCGGCGCTTTCCGTCTCGACCTCAACCACCGGACGGGTGCCGATGACGTGCAGTTCATTCGCGTGTTCGAGGCGGCAGCCGGTCGATCCGAAAACGCTGCAGGAGCGCCGGGAATTGTGCGGTGTGGAGGGGATGGTTGGCCGTACCGAAAAGATGGGTGGTGCAGGTACAGTCCGATGCGCCGAAGCGCGGGATGGACCAGTCGGCCATCTCCCGGACGGCCGCGGCCATCTCGCACTCGATGGGGGTCGCCGTCCGAACGGGAAAGGCGGCAATGAAATCGGCAGCCTCCCGAAGATAATCAATGTGCCAGAAGAACCGCTTGCGCCGGTGCCGATGGCGCCGGATCCGCTGCGAGAGGTTTCGCATGCCCGACCCGACGTAGAGGTAGTAACCCCGGGGAAAGCGGACATCGCCCAGCTTACCGATGCGAAGGCGGCGCGCCCGCCCGAGGCGAAGAAGAAGAATATAACACCCCCGGTCCGGCGATTCCTGCTCGAAGAGGTTCCAGGGGATCTCCAGAGAGTGCACCTTGCTTTGCAGCGTGATATTCTGCCGCCACCCCACCCCCACAGCGCGGATGAAAAGTTCGTCGCGCAAGGTATGGAGCGTTCGGGAAAAGTCTGGATCGGTGTGATAATCAGGCAGAAAGAAGCGAACCGACGCCGAATGGACGATGAAGAGCACCCCCGCCCGAAGCCCACCGCGTGAAAGACGGGCGAGCTCTTCCAGATGACGCCGCCCCCGCGCCGTCACCGCATCGGGAAACATGGCGATCCTCTTTCCAAAAAGGGTGCAGGATTTGACTTCCAGGAGCATTTGTCCCTCGCGGCCCTCCAGCAGAAAATCGAACCGGCTCTTGCCAATGCTCACTTCCGGTCGGACCACGCGATACGGCTCCAATCCGGGGATTTCCTTGCGCGCCAGCAGATCCGCCGCCACCCGGTTGGTCAGGTGGGTATGGAGAAAAACGGGCCGGCCCCCTTTGTCCACAGCGATCGCGGTGTAGCGCGTCTTTCGCAACGCCGACGCCGCCGCCTTCGCCAGATAGAGTCTCCGCCCCGGGATCAGAAGTTCCAGGAGTTTTCCCGAATTGGGAAGATGGGCCTGTATCGCTCGCCCATTGACATCGCAGACCACCGCAAAGCGGTTGAGGCGACGCCTGAAAACCCCGGAGTGGATGGTCTCAAACCAGGAATCCCTGTCCGCAGCCATGCATGCATCTCCTGTCGGCGGCCCATGCCGGGTCGTTCTGTCCGGAGGTTGCTTTTACCGAACGGCCTATAGTATATAAGAAGCGGAACCTATCACAAGGAGGAAACGGTGGGCCTTTTTCCACGGAAAACCCGATTGACCCAGCTCTCCCACGGCGCCGGTTGAGCCTGCAAACTGAGTCCTTCGGACCTGTCCCAGGTGCTGGGGCAGCTGCCTGTCATCGAGGATCCCGATCTGCTGATCGGAAGTAACACGGTCGACGACTCCGCTGTCTACCGGATCAACGACCGCCAGGCGCTCGTGCAGACTGTCGATTTCTTTCCGCCGGTGGTGGACGACCCCTTCCGGTACGGGGAAATTGCGGCCGCCAACTCGTTGTCCGACATCTATGCCATGGGGTGTGAGCCCCTGATCGCGCTGAACATTGTCGCCTTTCCCAAAGACCTGCCCCTGGAGATTCTCGCCAAAATCCTGGAGGGGGGCGCCTCCAAGACCCGGGAGGCGGGCATTCCCATTGTCGGCGGGCATTCCGTGGACGACCGGGAACCCAAATACGGACTGGTGGTCACGGCCATCGCCGACATTGGCGAGGTGGTGTCCAATGCGGGGGCCCGGGTCGGCGATGAACTGGTGCTGACCAAGCCCTTGGGGAGCGGCATTTTGATCTCCGCTATCAAACGGGACCGCCTCGACACTGCCGGAATCGAGAAGGTTTCGACCCTGATGGCCACCCTGAACCGGGACGCGGCCGCGGCCATGAAGACGGTATCGGCCCACGCCTGCACAGACATCACCGGCTTCGGCCTCCTGGGTCATCTGCGTGAAATGACGAGCGCCTCCGGCGTCGGCGCCGAAGTCTATCTCGATCAGGTCCCCATAGTGGAGGAGGTCTGGTCGCTGGCCACAGCGGGGAACATCCCCGGCGGCACCCGAGCCAATCTCGCTTTTCTTGCCGAGACGATCCGGTGGGACCCCGCCCTCACCGAAAAGCAGAAACTCGTGCTCTGCGACGCGCAGACCTCGGGCGGCCTGCTCATCGCCGTGCATCCCAGCGAAACGGACCGACTCATCGCGGCCCTTCAGGAGAGGCGCACCCACGCTGCCCACCGGATCGGCCGAATTGTTGAAGATCCCTCCGGCGCCATCCGCGTGCTGCCGTCAACCTCCGGCACTTGAGCCCGCCTGATCGGAATCACGCGCCCGGAGCACTTCGCAGAACCAGCACGGCGTTGGCCCCCCCGAAAGCAAAGGAGGCGCTGAGAACGGTGTCGACCCTCGCCGTCAGGGCCTCTTCCCGGACGAAATGGAGCGGACAGTCCGGATCGGGGCGATCCAGATTGAGCACAGGCGGCACCCGATTCTCCCGAGCCGATCGCACCGACACGATAGCCTCCAGGGCGCCGCTGGCCCCCAACAGATGCCCCGTCATCGATTTAATTGCGCACACAGGGATTTCCGAAGCCCTGGCGCCCAGTACCTTCTGCAGCGCAAGGGCCTCGATCCGATCATTGAGGCGGGTGCCTGTCCCGTGGGCATTGATCAGGTCGATCTCGTCCGGCCCCACGCCGGCATCACGAAGAGCCGCGCCGATGGCCTGCGCCATCCCCACACCCCCGGGGTCGGGCGCGGTGACGTGATGCGCGTCGGTGGAAAGGCCCATCCCCAGCACCTCCCCCAGAATCGCCGCGCCCCGGGCCTTTGCATGCTCGAAACTCTCGAGAACCAGAATCCCGGCGCCCTCACTGACGACGAAACCGTCCCGGCCCGTGTCGAAGGGACGGCAGGCTCTTTCGGGTGCGCCGTTTCTGCGCGACAGAGCCCGCGCCCGGCTGAAGCCTCCGATCACCAGGGGGGTGATGGGCGCCTCCGCGCCGCCCGTGATCACGAGGTCTGAGTCGCCCGATCGAATGATCCGCACGGCCTCCGCCACCGCATGGGCCCCCGAGGCGCAGGCCGTAGAGACGGCCATGGAAGGGCCGCGGATACCGTACTGCATGCAGATCAGGGCCGGGGCCTGATTGATCAGCGATGAGACGGTAAGAAAGGGGGAAAGCGCGCGATAGCCCGACTCGGCATAGTCCGCGCCGTTTGCCTCCAGGGTGGAGATGCCCCCCCGGCTGGTTCCAACGACGACGCCGGCCCGCTCGGGCCGCCATGGGGATCGATCGAGTCCGGCCTGCCGATAGGCTTCGTCGCATGCCGCGAGGGCGTAGAGAACAAACGGGTCGAGACGGCGCGACGCCTTTCGCCGCAGGCCCGGTACGGGGCCGCACTGCTTGACCTCACCGGCAATGCGACAGGGCAGTCCCGAGGCATCAAAGCGGGTGATCCGACCGATCCCGGAGCGGCCCTTTACCAGGGCGGTCCAGGTCTCCTCGACACTGTTTCCGAGGGGACTCACGGCCCCCAGTCCGGTGACGGCGACGCGCGTTCTCATCCCTGTTCCGCCCTGTTCAGCTAGACTCCAAGGTACATTCGAAAACCCAAATTAGACCATCACCGCCCCTTCGTCAACATAATTATGGCCCATGGTTGACAAGGCTGGCTCGGCAACAGTCCTTTCAAAAACAATGCGTTGGAAGGCAGGGCCTCGTACCGGAGTTGGCAGTTACCTCCGGTTCGCGCTATAGTAGCAGATTGTACAGGACAGGCGGCGCCCCCGTTCATCCCATGGGCTGAACCACAGACACCAAGCGAACCGCCCGCCGTCTTTCGTAACTGTTTCGGACGGCGGAGCCTGCAGTCCGAAACTTCTGGAGGAACAGACTTCATGCAGAACGGACAGGTACTGATTCTCGGAGCGACAGGTTTTGTGGGAAAGCACCTTGTCAACGAGCTCAACGACAAGAAGATACCCGTGCGCGCCTTGGTTCGGGATCGCGCTAAGCTGGACGGGCTCTGGGCCGGGAGTCCCGGCGTTGAGCTGATCGAGGGAGACCTGCTGGACCCGGGCAGTCTGCACGATGCACTCCAGGGTGTCGAAGTCGCTTATTATCTGGTCCACTCCATGGGCGGCACCAGCCTCTTCGGCAATCTCGAGTATGCCGAAAAGGACAAGCGGGCCGCCCGCAACTTCGCGGACGCGGCCGAGGCGGCCGGTCTGAAACGGGTCATCTACCTCGGCGCGCTGGGAGAAGCCGCGGAGGATCTCTCGGAGCACCTGCACAGCCGTGCGCAGGTCGCGCAAATCCTCACGTCGGCCAACGGCACGTCGGCCACCATCCTGCGGGCCGCCATCATCATCGGGGCCGGTGGAGCATCGTTCGAAATGCTCCGCTATCTGGTCGAAAGGCTGCCGGTCATGGGGTGCCCCCGCTGGATAGACACACGCATTCAACCCATCGCCATCCAGGACGTCCGGGCCTATCTTGCGGGCTGCCTCGCCCATCCGGAAACGGCCGGGCAGACCTACGATATTGGCGGACCGGAAGTCATGACCTACCGGGAGATGATGCAGGCCTATGCCCAGGCCCGGGGCCTTTTGCCCCGACTGATCTTCCGGGTCCCTCTGTTAACGCCGCTCCTTTCCGCCTACTGGGTCGACCTGGTGACGCCCGTTCCCTCGGGCGTGGCCCACCCACTGATCGAGGGGATGAAGAACGAGGTCGTCTGCCGGGAGGACCGCATCCGAGACATCATCCCCATCGAACCGACTCCGTTCAGGGAGGCGGTCCGCATCGCCGTGGCGCAAGAAACCTCGGGCCCCGGCGTCAGGGGGTGTTGAATGGAGGTCGCCGCTTCGGTTATCATCCATGCACCCCTGTCGATCGTCTGGCAGACTTTTACCGACGTCGCCTGCTGGCAGGACTGGAATGAAGTGATCGAGAACCGCACGGCCGCGCCGCAGAGTGCGCTTGCCGAAGGAAGCCGGATGCAGTTCTGCATTCGCCCCTTTGCCTTTCCCATTGCCTTTGAGCCCGAGGTCCAGGAGATCGTTCCCTATGAACGGGTCGTCTGGACCGGCGGCCGATACTGGATTCATGCCCGGCACGAGTTTCTTTTCGAGGAGCTGAACGGCGCCGTTCGGGTGACCAGCCGTGAAGTCTTCAACGGACTGCCCCTCGTCTTCGCCGGGTTCGTTTTTCCGAAGAGGCGGATCCGGAAAATGGTCGTCACCCTTTTGGACGAACTCAAGGGTGCCGCCGAAAGCCGCCTCCCCGCCAATAGGCGCGACGCCACCCCCGAGGAGGAGATCCTGCAATGAGCGAGCTAATCCGCGTCGGCATCAGCACTTGTCTGCTCGGCGAGCAGGTCCGTTATGACGGCGGACACAAACTGGATCATTATCTGAAGGAGACGCTGGGCCGGTTCGTGGAGTGGGTGCCGGTCTGTCCGGAGGTGGAATACGGGCTGCCGACGCCGCGGGAGGCGATGCGCCTGGTGGGTGACCCGGAAAACCCCCGACTGGTCACCACGCGCACCGGGGTGGACCATACGGCGGGGATGCAGCGCTGGGCGCGCTCACGTGTCGACGCCCTGACCGGGGAGGATCTCTGCGGCTTTGTCTTCAAGAGCAAGTCGCCCAGTTCGGGGATGGCCCGGGTCAAAGTCTATCCCGAATCGGGCATCCCCGCCAACAGGGGGGTGGGGATCTTCGCCCGTGCCTTCATGGAGCGCTTCCCGCTGCTGCCCGTAGAAGAGGACGGACGCCTCCACGATCCGCGACTTCGGGAGAATTTCATCGAGCGCCTCTTCGTCTACCGCCGCTGGGCCGCATTTGTCAGAGACGACGGATCCCTGAAAGGTCTGATTGATTTTCATGCCGATCACAAACTGCTGATCATGTCACACAGCCCGAAACATCTGCGGGTGCTGGGAAAGCTGGTGGCCGACGGCAAGGGAATGCGCCGGACCAAGCTTCTCGAAACGTACACCCGGACGCTCATGGAGGGCCTGGGGCTTCTGGCGACCGTCCGCAAGAACACCAACGTGCTGCAGCACATGCTGGGCTACTTCAAGAAGGAGCTCTCACCCGACGAAAAGCAGGAACTTCTGGATGTGATTGAAGAGTATCACCGTAGCCTCGTGCCCCTGCTGGTGCCCGTGGTCCTCTTTCAGCACTATGTCCGCAAGTACGACCAGCCTTATCTGAAACGGCAGCACTACCTCAATCCCCACGCCGCAGAGCTGATGCTCCGCAATCACGTGTGAACGGCCCACTCAGAGACCTGCTGGAATCGGCCCACATGGATCTAGCGGGTCACCGCCACCAGGACGAGGGCCGACGTGGGCGAGCAGACAAAGTCCTTGAGATCGGATATTGAATGAGTCAATCTATTGCAACGCCGGACTTGTCGCTGCGTAGCATTCTGCGAAGACGGATCGCCTGCCACATACGCCGTCACTGAGACGCGATTCGCTTCACATACGTATCCATATCAAACTTCGACCGGCAGCCCCGGGCACTCATGTAGCGGATCTTTCCGAACACGGGCCGCCCGCCCCAGGCCCGATCGTGGACGCCGCCCACACTCCAGGCAATGCCCGTATAACCGTTGGGATCGCGCCCGTCGAGTTCGTACTTGTCATTCAAGTAGATGGCAAGTTTCATGGCGCGAGCCGGCGTTTCGGTCCATTCCAGGATCTTCTTGGCCCAGTACATCCGCATATAGCCGTGCATCTTGCCCCGTCGCACCATCTCCATTTGCGCCGCGTTCCAGAAGGGATCGTGCGTGTGCCCCTGCTCCAGGGCCTCTTTCGAATAGAGGTACTCCCGGGGGTCGCCCCGGTGGGCGTCCAGCGTTTTTCTGGCCCAGTCGGGAAAGCCCTCGACCGTATCGTAGGCCACGTTGTAATAGCAGAAATTGTCCGACAGCTCCCGCCGCACCACCAACTCCTCCAGAAAAGAATCCTGCGAAGGGGTGTCCCCCCCGACCGCTTCCACTTCCAGAGCCACCCGCTGTGCAGAGAGCTGGCCGAAGTGCAGATAGGGGGAGAGATGGGACTGCCCATCAAGGCTCGGATCATTGCGATCCCGATCGTAGCGCGCAAGCTTCTTCGACAAGAAGCGGCGAAGGGACGCACGGGCCGCCTTTTCCCCGGGGCGGATCCAGTCGACTTCGCCGACGGAGCGATCCACCTGGAGGGACCGACGCACTTCTTCCCAGTCGATCTTTGCGGCTTTCTTCTTTGCAGTTACCGGATGTTTCCTGAGGGCCGGAAAGGGCTCCAGGAAGTCGGGAAGGGCGCGGTGTATCTTCGGGCGCAGCGTATACGCCCCATACTCCTGCTTCGGCGAAGCCACCCAGCAGGGCACAATGTTGTGGGCATCGACCTCGTAGACGGGAGGATCGACGGCGTGAAGGACGGCCTCCTTCCAGTTTCGTTTGATCCGAAGCGGATCAAAATCGGTGATGAGAACGGAGACCTTCTGTTTGGATACAAACTTGGGAATTTCCGCTTCCGGCTCGCCCCGGAGCAGGTGAAACGGGATCCCCTTCGCCGTCAGGGCGGTCGCCACCTCCGAAAGCCCCCGAAGCATGAACCCGTACTGCCGGATCGTCGCCTCCAGAAAGTTCGGCACCAGACAGAAACAGACGAGCAGCGGCTGTTTCCGAGAGACGGCAAGCTGCTGGGCATGGAGCAGGGCCCAGTTGTCCCGGACCCGCTGGTCCCGACTCATCCAGTACAGAACCGGGCCGCCCCTCGCGTCGCCCTCCTTAAGACAGCGGATACGCCCTTCGTTCAACATGGCTGGCATCCCTTTTTTTGTCGGGGTCCCACCGGTGGCACAAACTGCCCCTAATAGGTAGCAGAAAAAGACCCTTTTGTCACGCACCCCCCCGGAAGCCGGCCGTGGACTCGTACTCCATAGCGCCCCGGACGATCCCCGCCTCGTCGGCCGCACTGTTCGTTGACAAAGGGGAAAGCAATTGTTTAGAGTAACCCCATGAAAATAAGAACCTCTGAAGAAAAAGGAGGGGCTTCTCGTCTCAGGCAAAGAACAATGCCGGGAGCGATCGACCAACGCCCCGGGAGGAGGAATCGGCCCGACCGCCGAGAGGCCGTCGTGAAACGTCAGCCGGCAAGACCCGCCTGCCGAGGCCCACACACCTGCCAATGAACCAGCGCACCCACCGGAAGAAAAGCACCCTGATTCTCGCAGCGGTCGCGCTGCTGATTCTTGTTCTGGGAGTTCTCCAGCTGACCCTCCGTCTGATCTTCGCCGATCGAACACTGACGGCCTGGACGGTCCGGGTTGTGGAAGAGAGGCTCGGGCTGGAAGCCACCCTGCAGGACGTGCAACTCAATGTGGTTCCCTATCCGGCCGTCCACATTCTCAACCTGACCGTGAAGGATCCTGCCACCGGCGTCCCATGGATACGGGGCGAGTCCCTGGAGATTGCCCTGCGGTGGCGGCCGATGCTCCGGGGCCGGTTCCTCCCCAGAGGCGTGGTCTTGCGAAGTCCTCGCATCCGGATCGAGAAGACAAAGCGCAACACCTGGAAGGTTCTCGGCCGCACTCTTTCCGGACAAGACCGATCCGGTTCTGGTGCACTGGCCGCCCTGACGGCCGTGTCGGTCCCAGGCGTCTCCATCCACAACGGCTCGGTGGAGATGTTCGATCTCAGCCGACCGGGGGCAGCGCCCCGTCTCGTCCTGCAGGATGTGGATGCCACCGTGCGCCAGCGCACGGCCGCAGCGCCGGTGCAACTGGAAATGGAGGGGCAGTTCCCCCACAAATTCCTGGAGCGAAATTCCTTTTCACTGCGGGCTCGCATCCTCCCACCCGACGCCACAGCCCAGGAGACGCAGCCCCGCGGGGAGGCCGATCTTTCCGTCTCCAACCTGCCCCCCG
Organism: uncultured Nitrospirota bacterium; assembly: GCA_945786985.1. Taxonomy (GTDB): domain Bacteria; phylum CG2-30-53-67; class CG2-30-53-67; order CG2-30-53-67; family CG2-30-53-67; genus CALZGC01. The sequence continues at coordinate 66,031 of CALZGC010000039.1, forward strand.
AGGTCTCCGCCCCGATGCTCCGGGAGTTTCTGGGTGCGCAGCTCCTCGCGGGTCCCATCGACCTGACCGCCCATCTGTCCGTCAAAGAAGCGCCGGACTTTGACCTCAGCGGGGAGCTCCGGCTTCACGATTTCCGAATCGCGTTGCCCCGCCACTACAGCGAGCCTCTCTCCGGCACCTCGGCACTGCTCAACTACGATCTCTCCCGGGAAGACGCAGTGGTGAGCGTCAAGCATGCCGATTTGACCCTGGACACCATGTCCCTCTGGGGAGAGGGTATCTGGACCGCCGATCTCAACGGAACCCCCTGGTATGCCGTTTCACTCCATGGATCCAATCTGGCGCTGGCGGACATTCGAACGTATCTGCCGGACAAAATCGCTCAGGCAGAAATACTCCGCCATCTGCGGGGGGCCGCATCGTCGGGCAGCTTTGATATACCCCTGCTGGAAGTCACCGACACTCTCGTCGGCGTCGGGGGGGAACCGGTGTCGCCTCGCACCGTCTCGATGAAGATTCTCTTTCATGATTTCGCCCTCCGCCCCGGGGCCGCCCTGGTGCCCATGGAGAAGGTCAACGGCCTGCTCGCGTTCGAAGCAGGTGTGCTCCGCTTTGAAGATCTGCAGGGGCGCCTCGGACGATCCCTGATCCGTCGGCTTCACGGAACAGTCGGCTGGGGCGGTAACGGTCCGATGGACCTCCGCACCAACGCACGGCTGCATCTGCCGGAAATCCAGACCTTGCTGCAGCAGGTCCCTCCCTCGCTTCGCACCGCGTCCCTGCTCGACGGCGTGGAGGCGAGCGGGGGCTACGTCGAACTCGACGGTCGTCTGGCCACACCCAACCTGACACAGCAGGCGCCGAGCATTGAGGGGTCCGCGACCCTGCTGCAGGCGGGCTTTCGTCTCCCCCTGTGGAACACGATGCTGTCAAACATTCAGGGGCGCCTGTCATTCCGGGGCGACCGGGTGCTCCCGTTCACTCTGAAAGCCAAGGTCCACACCATACCCGTATCCATCGGAGGCAAGGTGGCGGGCCTCCTGGATGCGGCCCCGTCGCTGAACCTGACGCTCTCCGGTGCACCCTCCGAAAAAGATTGGCTCAGCTGGGTTCCCGGCCTTGAGGGTAAACTCATCCTCGGCGGCGCGGCGCCGCAGCTTTCAATGCATCTGCTCGGCACACCGCAAGCGCTGCGTATTGAGAGCAGCCTCGATCTGAGCCAGGCGTCCGTAAAACTCTCGAACTGGCTGGACAAACCCCGGGGCGTGAAGAGCCGATTGCACCTGGTCGCCCAGTACCAAAGGGGAGAGGACTTGCGCATCAGCGAAGCCGCGTGGGAGACCGAGGGCGCAACGCTCTCCGCCTCGGGAAACCTCGGGCACGGACCCGAGCCTATCCTGAACTTGACGGCACACAGCGACCACCTTCTGCTGGCACCCTTTGCTCGAATGCTTCCGAAGATATCCGCCGAAACGCCGAAGGCGAACGTCAAGGGTCAGATCACGGCGTCGCACGCAATCGGCCGCAAGGGCTCCCTCGCGCTCAACGGCCGCCTGACCCTCACTGGGGTTGGTTTTCACCCCGCATTCCGAGTGAAGGGGATCCGCAATGTGGCCGGCACCCTGTACTTCAAGGGACGGGGGATTGAAGCGAGGGGTCTTCGCGCCCAGTGGGGTGACGATCCTGCGACGGTTGATTTCAAACTGGCCGACCTGCGCAAACCCGAACCGGACTTTACGATCCGGACACCTTTCGTCGACGTGAAAGAGCTATTCAAGAGCCTGGCGGCAACGAACGAAACGGCCCGGTCCGACACCGCCCGGGGCCAGTTCCGAGACGCCCGCGCACAGGGCGAGATCATCGCGGCACGAGCCCGCTACGCCCCATTCGACATGCAGGATCTGAGAGCCACCATAGACCTGGCGGACGGTGTCCTGCGCATCCCCACGTGTTCCACCCGCGCCCTGGACGGCTTGCAGAAAGGCCGCGGCGAGTTGACCTTCGATTCGTCAGGGGGAGCGCACTTTCAGGCGACGGCCGACATCACCAATGTGGATGCCGAGAAATACCTGCATCTCTTCGAGCATAACCGGACCTTCTATCCCGGCAGAATTACCGGGTCCATTTCGGTGGCGGGAACCCTGGCCGCCGACCTGCGCGAGACGGCCCGCAAGATGACGGGCGACGCGCATCTCAGGATCCGCCATCTGCAAGAGCGAAGCAACCTTGAGGCTTTGCTGCTGGGCGTCCGCGAAAGGCTGGCCATTATTTCAGGGCAGCGGGATGCGCTGTACCGGATCCTCGCCTTCGACGAAATGGGCGGGGATTTCACCTTGGGAAATGGCCGGTTCTATTCGAATAACTTTTATATCCATCAGTACCACAAGTTTGACGTCTCCGGATTTACCCTGGACAAATTGACGGCAGCCGTCCCGATGCGTGTCAAATACAATGTCCAAGCTGCCGGCAGCTGGGACTTCCTGGACTCCCGGATCGACTGTTACGTCATTGCCCGACCCTTTGCCGCGACGAGCAAACTGGTTGAGAAGGTGCCCCTGGCGGGCAAGATATTGACCGGTGCAGACGAAAGCCTCTACTCCCAATCGTTCCATTTCGAGGGGTTTACCTCCCATGAATATCGGGGGACCGCCAAGGGTGCACAGCTGAAACGAACCGCCTTTGAGGACCTTCCCGCTTCCATCCAGCAGGATCTCAAAGGACCGTAGGGCCGCTATGGGATGCGGAACCTTCCCGCCGGCTCTGCCTAATTATTAGCCAGCTTGCCAGGAAACACCCGAAACATGCACACCGGTTCCACATGGCTGCAACACTTTGATTCGATGATGATTTATTGATGACGCCCGGTCGGGGTGCCGGAGGGCTGCCTTGATTTTGGGCAGTCCATCGCCGTGTCGAGCCGCCCCCGGGACCTTCCGGTCGGAAATTAGCCAAACAATCCAATAGGTTGCGCCACCCGAGACTTTCGGACGGAGTTGGCATATCCTTTGCAAAACAGAGAGGTCAGATAGATCGAACGCCGGCGGCGTCCGGCACCTCCGGCCCTTTGCAATCGAGGAACCCCTGTGATATGTTCGCACCATTTTTAGCTGTCTTTGCCGGGTGCGGAAGGAGAGGGAGATGAAAAAGGTTGAGGCGATCATCAAACCGTTCAAACTCGAGGAGGTCAAGGACGCCCTGAGCGAGATCGGCATCCAGGGGATCACCGTCAGCGAGGTCAAGGGATTCGGCCGGCAGAAGGGGCATACCGAGCTCTATCGGGGCGCCGAGTACGTCGTCGATTTTCTTCCCAAGATCAAACTCGAAGTGGTGGTGGAAGACGATCTCGTCCTGCAGGTGGTAGAGAGCATTCGGGAAACGGCCCACACCGGACGGATCGGCGATGGCAAGATTTTTGTGGTGCCGGTGGAGGAGGTCATTCGCATTCGCACAGGAGAGAAAGGGAAAGACGCGATCTGATCCTTTCGGAAAATCATAAATCGTAACGACTCAGGTTGCTTCTATTTTGCCTCAGGACAAGGCGTGAGGAGTGCAAAACCGGATGCGAATTTTTCATACGTTGGGGATTTGAGCACCGCAACACCTCAAGATACCCTGCTTTAATAGCCGCTGAAAGCGGCAACAATTATATGAAGCGAGGCACGCGAAGCTCTGCAACGAAGTTGCAGAGCGGAAAGCGCAACGCAGTCATGCGGAAAAAGAGAGGTGACCTGAGTCGCTACCACAATCTTTTCCACGGTGAAAGGAGAATAACCGATGACCCCGAAACAGGTATTGGAATTTGCAGAAAAGAACGGGACCAAGATGGTCGATCTTCGGTTCATGGACTTCCCGGGACTCTGGCAGCACTTTTCGGTGCCGCTGCACGAACTGGAGGAAGCCACCTTTGAAGAAGGGCTGGGATTCGACGGCTCCAGCATTCGGGGATGGCAGGCCATTCACGCGTCGGACATGATCGTGATTCCCGACCCGACAACAGCCCTCATGGATCCCTTCGCACAACATCCGACCCTGATCATGATCTGCAACATCGCAGACCCCATCACCAAGGAGCGCTACTCACGGGACCCCCGCTACGTCGCCCACAAAGCTGAAGCCTATCTCAAATCGACCGGCATCGGCGACACGGCCTACTTCGGCCCCGAAGCGGAGTTCTTCATCTTCGACGACATCCGCTTCGACCAGAACGCCCACTCGGGCTACTATTTCCTCGACTCCAAGGAGGGCGTCTGGAACACGGGGCGTGACGAACGCCCCAATCTGGGTTACAAACCGCGCCACAAGGAGGGTTATTTCCCGGTGCCGCCGACGGACAGCTATCAGGATCTGCGGACCGAGATGACGCTGATGCTCGAGGAGATGGGGATCATTATCGAAGCCCAGCACCATGAGGTCGCCACCGCCGGACAGGCCGAAATCGACATGAAGTATATGCCCCTGTCGACAATGGCCGATCAGCTGCTCCGCTACAAGTACGTCATCAAGAACGTGGCCCTGAAACACGGCAAGACCGTGACCTTCATGCCCAAACCGGTCTACGGAGACAACGGCTCCGGCATGCACGTGCACATCTCCATCTGGAAAAATGAGAAACCGCTTTTCGCAGGAAATGGATACGGCGGTCTGAGCGACATGGCGCTGCATTTCATCGGCGGCATTCTCAAGCATGCCCAGAGTCTGGTGGCCTTCACCAATCCGACCACCAACTCCTTCAAGCGCCTGGTTCCAGGGTATGAGGCACCGGTGAATCTCGCCTACTCCTCCCGGAACCGGAGTGCGGCGCTGCGTATCCCCATGTACTCGGCCAGTCCCAAGGCCAAACGCGTGGAAGTCCGCTTCCCGGATGCCACCTGCAATCCCTATCTGGCCTTTTCCGCCATGCTCATGGCCGGCCTCGACGGGATCGAGAACAAGATCGACCCGGGGGATCCACTGGACAAGAACATCTACGACCTGAGCCCAGAAGAGCTGGCCGGAGTGCCCTCCGTGCCGGCCTCCCTGGATGAAGCCATCGCCGCCCTGGAGGAGGATCACGAATACCTGCTCAAGGGGGACGTGTTCACCCAGGACGTGATTGACACCTGGGTCTCGTACAAACGGGAGGCTGAAATCGACGCCGTCCGGCTGCGCCCCCATCCCTACGAGTTCTTCCTCTACTACGACATCTAAGCCCGGATATTGCTCCGGCGGCCAAACCGGTGGCCGCCGGAGTTTTCTCTACACAAACCGACGCCTCCGCCCGAAGCGGGCCGATCTACTATTTGTTTGCCCCCCCTGGCGAGCTGTGCTAGACTGGCCGCCTCATTGGACGGATCATCATTCCCTGAAGGCCGGTGAAGCAGGGGAACGGTTTTCGCTGTTTGCGGCATCTCGAAGGACGGAAACCTCCCGCCCGTCGGGTTCCGCGGAACAAGCAACCCTTGCCTCCCCAGCCTCATGTCGAGCATCATGAAGACCCCGTTGAA